>NZ_JBBMQZ010000007.1:0-187885 GCF_038900275.1 Pseudoalteromonas sp. AS71
GAGCAAGAGCGCATTGCTTTAGAAAAAGCAGAAAATGAACGTTTAGAACAAGAACGAATTGCTGCTGAAAAAGCAGAAAATGAACGTTTAGAGCAAGAGCGCATTGCTTTAGAAAAAGCAGAGAATGAGCGTTTAGAGCAAGAGCGCATTGCTTTAGAAAAAGCAGAAAATGAACGTTTAGAACAAGAACGAATTGCTGCTGAAAAAGCAGAGAATGAGCGTTTAGAGCAAGAGCGCATTACTGCTGAAAAAGCAGAGAATGAACGTTTAGAGCAAGAGCGTATTGCTGCTGAACAAGCAGAAAACGAACGCTTAGAGCAAGAGCGTATTACTGCAGAAGAAGCAGAAAATGAGCGTTTAGAACAAGAACGTATCACAGCAGAACTTGCAATTGAAGAAGCTAAAAAAGCAGAAAAGCCGAAAAAAGAAGGGTTTTTCTCTCGTCTTAAAAAGGGCTTGTTAAAAACTCGCGTTAATATAGGTTCTGGTTTTGCGTCTATTTTTAGTGGTAAAAAAATAGATGACGAATTATTTGAAGATCTTGAAACGCAGCTGCTCACCGCCGATTTAGGCGTTGACACTACCATGAAGTTGATTGATAGCCTGACTGATGCTGCGAACCGTAAGCAGTTAAAAGATGGTGATGCGCTTTATGAGTTAATGAAACAAGAAATGGCTGCGATGCTAAAAACAGCTGAACAGCCTTTAGTAATTACCGAAGATAAAAAGCCGTTTGTTATTTTAATGGTGGGTGTAAATGGCGTTGGTAAAACAACGACTATAGGTAAGATGGCTAAGCAATTTCAAAACGAAGGTAAGTCGGTTATGCTGGCCGCTGGTGATACGTTTAGAGCGGCTGCAGTTGAGCAACTTCAGGTTTGGGGCGAACGTAACAGCATTCCTGTTATTGCCCAACATACAGGTGCAGATAGTGCGTCGGTTGTCTTTGATGCATTCCAAGCTGCAAAAGCCCGTAATATAGATGTGTTAATTGCTGATACAGCAGGGCGCCTGCAAAATAAAGATAACTTAATGCAAGAGCTTGAAAAAATAGCTCGCGTAATGAAAAAAATTGATCCCGATGCGCCGCACGAAGTCATGCTAACCATTGATGCTGGTACAGGTCAAAATGCAATTAGCCAAGTGAACTTATTTAATCAATGCGTTGGTTTAACTGGTATTACGCTTTCAAAACTAGATGGAACTGCAAAAGGTGGTGTTATTTTTGCGGTTGCAGATAAGTTTAATATTCCAATTCGTTACATTGGTGTTGGTGAAGGTATTGATGATTTACGCGCTTTTAAAAGCGATGACTTTATTGATGCGTTATTTAGCCAAGATGAGGACGACGTTTAATTTACCAAAAAAGGGAGCTTGCTCCCTTTTTAATTGCGAGGAATACCAATTTTATTAGTAAATTAATTGAATTGGCATAATAAAAAGATGATAAATTTTCAGCAAGTAAGTAAGACTTATCCTGGAGGGCACCGCGCCCTCGAAAAAGTTAATTTTCATGTTAAACCGGGTGAACTTGCCTTTTTAACCGGTCACAGTGGTGCGGGTAAAAGTACGTTGCTTAAGTTAATTAGCTTAATGGAACGTCCATCGGCAGGCAGTGTATTTATCAACGGTGTTGATTTAAATAAAGTAAACTCGCGTCAAATTCCTTATGCTCGCCGTGATATTGGTATTATTTTTCAAAACCACCGTTTACTAGAGCGCTATACTATTTTTGATAACGTGGCGCTGCCTCTTATTATTGAGGGTACTCACCATAAGCAAATAGCTAAACGTGTTCATGGTGCGCTTGATAAAGTAGGCCTGATAGACAAAATAAAATGTCATCCGTCGATGCTCTCTGGAGGCGAGCAGCAACGTGTTGGTATTGCCAGAGCAATAGTGAACTCCCCACCAATTTTGTTAGCCGATGAACCTACAGGTAACCTTGATCCTGAGCTTTCAATGGAAATACTAAAGCTGTTTGAAGACTTCAATAAACACGGCACCACTGTTCTTATAGCTACGCATGACTTAGGTTTGGTTGCACGTATGAAGTACCGCAGTCTAACTTTAAAAGATGGTCGTATGCTTCAAGATCCGCTCGCTGAGGGAGCACTATGAGTTTACTTTTTAAAAGTCGTCAAAATAGTAACGACAAGCAAAAAAAATCAGTATTAGCTGGCGGTTATTTTTTCATTATTAATATTTTTCGCCAAGGTGTTCATAGCTTAGGTGAAATGTGGCGTACGCCGCTTGCGTCTATGATGACTATTGCTGTACTTGGTTTGAGCCTAACGTTACCTGCAACACTTTATCTTGTCGTTAAAAACGTACAGCAAGTAAGTAGTGGTTTTGAAGAAGCGAGTGAAATATCGTTGTTTGTAAAAGAAAGTATGAACGAGCAAGAAACGCAAACATTAGTAAAGCGCTTAGCGTTATATCCAGAGGTTGAAAGTGTTGAGTTTATTTCAAAACAAAAAGCACTTACTGAGTTTAAAGACGTATCTGGATTTGGACAGGCCTTAGAATATTTAGATAAGAACCCATTACCAGATGTGGTACTGGTTACGCCAACAAAACGTCACAGACACCCAAATGCTGCTAAAGTACTGTTAACTAAATTAGAAAGTGAACGTGAAGTTGATTTTGGTAAGCTCGATATAGCGTGGTTAGAGCGTTTAAATGCATTACTAGATTTACTGAAAGAAAGCGTAATAACCATCGCATTATTACTGCTTACCTCAGTGACGCTTATTATTGGTAACACTATTCGTTTGTCTATCATGGATAAAAAAGAAGAAATACAAGTCATGAAGCTAGTTGGCGCAACTAACACCTTTATACATGCCCCATTTTTATGGACGGGCATTTGGTATGGTGTAATAGGTGGTTTGTTTGCCTTTATATGCGTAGGACTAATGATGTGGTGGCTTTCAAGCGCTGTGAGCAGTGTAGCAGGGGTATACCAAACAAGCTTTTCGTTAATTGGATTATCGCTTAACGAGCTTGGCTTTTTAGTGTTACTTGCAACAAGCTTAGGATTTGTAGGCTCTTACCTTTCTGTAAATCGATATATTAAAGAAATAGAACCCGATAAAGTATAAGTGAAGCAACTCAGTTCGATGTGCGTATGGTATCGGACTGGGTTGTACCTCCTGTTATTAAAACTGTCATATTTGTGTACTATCCTCCCATAAAGTAATGAGTTGTAAATAAGGTGATACAGCGAGGTTAACCTGCTGCAATCCCTCAATTCATCACTTATTCAGTCGCTTGTAGTAGACTAAACCCATACTAAAAACTGCTTGATTTATACTTTTAAAAAGTTTTAAATTGGGGTTAGCACTCTTAAAGAAAGAGTGCTAAGATAGTTTCAAATGTTTATCACCGAGGTGAAAAATGAGTAAAGATTTATACGCAATGGCACTTACAGTCGGACAACAAAGCGCAAGCATGGACGGTTACCTTCAAGCGGTAAGCACTATCCCTATGCTTAAAGTTGAACAAGAGCAAGAACTTGCTAAAAGGCTTCAGGATGAAGGCGATCTTAGTGCTGCCAAGCAACTCATTATGTCGCATTTACGCTTTGTAGCACATATTGCTAAAAGCTACTCGGGATACGGCTTGCCACAAGCTGACCTTATTCAAGAAGGTAATATAGGCCTGATGAAAGCGGTTAAACGTTTCGATCCTACAGTGGGTGTACGTTTAGTATCGTTTGCAGTGCATTGGATTAAAGCCGAGATTCACGAGTTTGTGCTTAAAAACTGGCGCATAGTTAAAGTTGCAACCACTAAAGCGCAACGTAAATTGTTTTTCAATCTTCGTAAAAACAAAAAGCGTTTAGGTTGGTTTAATCAAGCTGAGGTAAGCACCGTTGCTAGCGAGCTAGGTGTGAGTGAAAAAGAAGTACGTGAAATGGAATCGCGCATGAGCGGCCAAGATATGGGCTTTGACCTAACTGGCGATGATAACGACGACGCACCAACTAGCACTTACTCTCCAGTACAGTATTTAACAGATGGTGCAGCTGATTTAGCTGACGACGTTGAACAACAACAGTGGAAAGAGCAAGCGCATACTCGTTTATTTAGTGCACTTAAAACACTAGACGAGCGTTCACAAGATATTGTTAGCGCACGTTGGTTGTCGGATGATAAAGCGACTCTTCAAGAGCTTGCACAAAAGTACAGTGTATCTGCTGAACGTGTTCGCCAACTTGAAAAAACAGCGATGAAAAAATTACAAAGCGCTATGAGCTAAACACAGTTCAACCTGAAAAATTTAAAAAGCCCTGCATGAGAATGCAGGGCTTTTTGCTTTCGCGTTGGTTTGTGCGAAGCGAAACCCAACGATAAAATATCCTTTCAAGTAATATGCATATTGAATGGTTAGTTTGTAATTAGTGTATGAAAGCTATATCACCTAGCACTAATCTCTTTTCCCTCAGCCTGCGCTAACTGAATGTATTTACGTTCAACCAGCTGCGAAACCGGCACGAGCTCAAAACCTTGCTTAGCTAGCTCGGGTAAGGCATGGCGTAAAAATTCGATTGTTTCTGGATAGGGATGAGCAATTGCTATAGCGGAATTATGTATGGTGGCTAGTTGCTTTAATTCTTCAAGCCTCAGCTGGAGTTGTTCTGCTGTAGTTATATTGTCTAAGAACACTTGGCGACTAATATTAGCAACACCTAAAAAGTTAGCAGCATTTTGTGCTTGGCTTAAGTCGGTTGTACGGCTATCTAAAAAATATAAATGGCGCTTTTTAAGTACTTCCATTGTCCATTTCATAGCTTGGCTTTTTTGCGTGAGCGCTGAGCCCATGTGGTTATTAACGCCTTTAACTTGCGGTAAACTAGCGAGAGCTGTTCCAAGAGTTTGCTGAAGCTGCTCTTTATTCATATTTAAAGTAAGCGCGCCAGGTCCGAGTTCTTTACCGTTAAGTGCCTGCATAGGCACATGGAGTAATAACTCTTTATTTGATTGACTGGCAAGCGTTGCAAAAATTTGCGAATATGGGGTATGAGGCAAAATTGAATACGACAATTGCCCTGGTAAGGAAAGGAACTCTAAGTCCCGTTGATGATAGCCTATATCGTCTATCACTATCGCTATTTGTTTGGCGCTAATTGTTGCTGAGCTAAAACAAATAGCTAATATTAGCCATTTTATTATTTTCACGTTTATAGTTTTTATTATCTTTTTAGCTTCGTTTATACAGCTTATACAAGCTATTGCATGCTGAGTAATTGTTTTGCTTTAACTAATTGTAAATCGGTTAAGTTTCCAGTAAGTAATTGCGCGCTACTGTTAGTGTGTTCATTTTTTATTATAACGGCTTTATTACTTTGTGAAAGGTTTGTTTGATTAACAGCCACATCTGGGGTTATTCCTATTCCATCAATCGATTTACCTAATGGCGTAAAATATTTAGCTGTGGTGAGCTTTAATGCAGTGTTGCCATCACCTAGTGGAATGAGCGATTGTACAGAACCCTTCCCAAAAGATTGACTGCCTACAACAGTTGCTCGTTTATTATCTTTGAGTGCTGCTGCAAGTATTTCGGCTGCAGAGGCTGAATTTTCGTTTATAAGTACAACAATGGGGGCATTTTTTAGAATGTCTCCACGCTTTGCATAAAATGCTTGGTTGGCATCGTAAAAACGTCCTTTAGTTGTCACTATAGTGCCACTTTGTAAAAATAGGTCTGATACCGCCACAGCGCTTTGTAATGTACCCCCAGGGTTATCGCGTAAATCAATCACTAAGCCTTTAAGTGGGTAACCAAAGTGGCTTTGCAGGGCAGCAACTTGCAGAGCAACCTCATGCAATGTGTGGTTAGAAAAATTATTGATAGCAATATAACCAGTACCAAAATCTAGAAGTTCGCTTGTTACGCTTTCGAGGTTTATTTGGCGGCGTGCTACATGAAACGTGAGTGGGTTTTTATTGTTATCACGATTTATAATTAGGTCTATATTTGAAAATTTACTATCTCTTATTAGTGTTGCTACTTCATCGATTGTACGATTTTGGACTGCGTGGTTGTTTACACTTACAATAATATCGTCTGGTAAAATCCCCGCCGCTTTTGCGGGAGAGTTATTAACCACACTAACAATAGTCATATTCTCGTCGATATTTTTAACCTCAATACCAATGCCTGTGTAGCGGCCATTTGTGTTATCAAATAATGAGGTTAGTTCGTGCTCATTTAAGTACTTAGAGTAAGAGTCGAGCTTTGAATATAAACGCTCAAATTGCTGGTTATTATATTTAATGTGGTGGCTATTTTGTAAGGTGAGATCTTCAACGTAGTAGGCATGAATGTTAAAGAGTATTTCGTCTATTTGTTGTCTTTTAAGATCTTTAATCGAGCTTGCTAGTGTGTCACTAGTAAAGGCAATTAAGGTTAGTAATACGAGTAAATACAGACTTATATAAAAGCCTGTATTTTTTTGAACAGTGGTAGTTACTACAGTTTTTTTAGTTGTCATCAGCTGCTCCAGAGCGGTGCAGCGATTAATTTAATTAAATGCGTTTGCACCATTTGATAGGATTTACTGCGCGTCCTTTGTGGCGTATTTCAAAGTATAGACCAGAACTAGCTTGTCCGCCGCTTTGGCCAACTAAAGCAAGTGTTTCTCCTTCGCGTACCATGTCGCCTACATCTCTTAGCAATGTTTGAGCGTGGCCATATAGGCTCATAAAGCCCTCACCATGATCTACAACAATTACCCAACCATAGCCTTTTAGCCAATCGGCAAATACAACTTGGCCGTTATGTACGCTATTAATATTAGTGCCTTCTTTTGCACCAATTAATACACCCTTCCAATCAATACCACCATGTTTACGTTGGCCAAAAGTGTGCTCTAACTTGCCTTTGCTCGGCCAGTCTAATTTACCTTTATTTTTATTTAGGCCCAGTAATTCAATTTTTTGTGTTTTTTCTTTTTCGAGCTCTTCTATCGTTGCTACCAAAGTTTGCTGGTTTTCTTTTAAATAATTTATTGAGCTTTTAGTGCTGTTGAGCTGAGCTTGTAAGTTTTTAAGATTTGCTTGGCGTTCACTTTGTGCATTAACTAAAGCGGTTTGGCGTCTTTTTTGCTCATCAAATAAAAGTTCTAGTTTTTCTTGTGTTTTAACAAGCTCTTTTTGGTTTTGTACTATTTGCTGTTGAAGATCTTTTAGATCTTCAATTTGTTCAATACGAGCTTTATTTAAGTAGTTGTAATAACTTAGTGTGCGCTCAAATTTTGCAGTGTCTTCTTGATTTAATAACATTTTAGAGTAATCGTCGCCACCGGCCATATAGGCACTTTTGAGCTGCGCGGCTAAAACTTTCTGAAATTGAGCATGCTTTTTATCGAGCTCATCGGCTTTATTTTGCAACTCTTTTTGCTGTGTTTTAGTTTCTTTTACTGATTGCTCTGCCATGTTAAGTGCTTTAGCATTTTTAGCTATATCGAGTTCATGGCTTTTGAGGTTTTTTTGTAGTGACGCTATTTTTTTTCTTTGCGCGTTATATTCAGCCTGGCTTTGCTCAAGTGCATTTTGAACTTCTGATAAGTCTTTTTTAGTACGATCTTCATTAGCAACTGCAGATGCAGTCACTAATGAAGTTAGTATTAAACCGCACTTAATTAACCGGTTAATACGTCTATTCATGTGTTATTTCAACATCATGATAGGCGTACCAGTCATTTCGCTTGGTTGCTCCATGCCCATTAAGTGAAGCATTGTAGGGGCTACATCGCTTAATGCCTTACCTTGCATAGGCTCTGCATCGCGACCAACATAAATAAAATGTACAGGTTCACTAGTGTGGGCAGTATGCGCTTGGCCTGTTTTAAGATCAGCCATTTGCTCGGCATTACCATGATCAGCTGTTATTAGTGCTTCTCCACCAAACTCTTCAAGTGCATCAACAACACGTCCGATACAGCTATCTACAGCTTCACAAGCTTTAACAGCAGCTTCAAATACACCTGAATGACCAACCATATCACCGTTAGGGTAGTTACAAATAATAGCATCGTATTTACCGCTTTTAATTGCTGCTACTAGCTTGTCGGTTAGCATTTCTGAGTTCATTTCAGGCTGTAGGTCGTAGGTTGCTACCTGCGGCGAAGGAATTAGCTCGCGTGTTTCACCTTTAAATTCACTTTCACGTCCACCACTAAAGAAAAACGTAACGTGTGCGTATTTTTCGGTTTCTGAAATGCGAAGCTGTGTTTTGTTATTTTTTTCAAACCACTCACCAAGTACGTTTACTAACGGTGTTGAACCAAAGGCAATAGGTGCATCTATATCAGCTGCGTATTCCGTCATCATTACAAATGCGCTAAGCTCTGGCGTTCTTTTTCTTGCGAATCCTTCAAAATCGGGCTCAACAAAAGCGCGCGTAATTTCGCGGGCTCTGTCTGCTCTAAAGTTGGCAAAAATTAGCGTGTCGCCATCGTTTATTGAAGCAGGAGCGGCGCCTGTTGGTGTAATAGTTGTAGCGGCAACAAACTCGTCGTTTTCGTCGCGCTCGTACGCTGCGTTAAGTGCCTCTACGCCGTTATCAAAATTAAAGTCACCTTCAGCTAATGCAATTACGTTGTAAGCTTTTTCTACGCGGTTCCAACGATTGTCTCTGTCCATTGCGTAGTAACGGCCAACAAGTGACGCTAAACGACCGCATTTAAGTTCGCTAAATAACTTTTCAATACGTTCGATTGACGCTTTAGCACTACGTGGAGGTGTATCGCGGCCATCTAAAAAGCCGTGAAAGTAAACTTCTTTAGCGCCACGTTTTGCAGCAAGTTTTATGCTAGCAACTATATGGTCTTCATGGCTATGTACGCCACCTGGGCTTAAAAGACCCATTATGTGGACTGCTTTACCTGCTTTTACGGCTTTATCTATATTTTCAACTAAGGCTGGTGTTGAATCAAATTCGCCATCGTTAATAGCTTTTGTGATACGGGTGAAATCTTGATAAACAATGCGACCAGCACCTAAATTTACATGGCCAACTTCTGAGTTACCCATTTGACCATCAGGAAGACCTACATCTAAACCCGAAGCTGATATTAATGTGTGTGGGCGAGTGGCCCATAAATTGTCTAATACCGGTGTGTTAGCTGCAAGAATGGCGTTACTTTGCGTATCTTCGCGGTGTCCCCAACCGTCTAAAATCATTAATACCAGTGGTTTTTTATGCTCTGTCATAATAGCTCCTGAAAATTAGTATCTGTTGATGGATACTGTGCACCTAAAAAGGTTTATTAGCGTGGTTTTAGCATACCGTGTTTTTAAGCTAGGATCAGCATTGAAAACAAGATATTAAATTTTTTCACTTACTACTATATATGGGGGGCTTTATCGTTTTTTAAACGTCTCTAAGTGCTCCTAAACTCGCATTTTAGGTTGGTTTGGGTATACTTGCGTGGCTAAAGTACAAAATCCTTAAAATATTAGGGCGTGTTGCGCTTTGGTGGTTGAATTTGCAGCAGTATGTTTGGTTTTTAGGCAAGGCAGAGCCTATGAAGTGTGGTTACTCCCCATAAATAGGCGATAACGTAGCATAAATACCAAACATACGCTGCCCGTTGGGTTCTTTCTAGGGACTATTACCTCTTTGTTGCTCGGTTTTTACTTAGCCCACTAGGTTACAAATCTCGCGCCGCGATTTAATCGCCCCTAGATTGAACGAATTTCAATCCACAAAGGCCAACACGCCCTAGGTTTAAAACATAATTTCATAGTGGAAGTAGAATGGATCAATATATTGAATTTATTACAAATCATCCCATTTTAAGCCTTGCTTGGGTTGGTATTGTTTTCCTTATTGTTAGTGGCTGGATAAAGAGTAAGCTTTCAGCTGTTCGTCAAATAAATCCTCAGCAGCTTACGTTACTTATTAACCGTGATGACGGTCAAGTAATCGATATACGTGCGCAAAAAGAGTTTAATGCAGGGCGTATTTCTGGTGCTGAGCATTTGAGCCCAGAGAATGCGAAAAAATCTGACTTTTCAAGCCTTGAAAAGTACAAGACTAAACCCATTATAGTTGTATGTACTACAGGTATGACTGCCCAAGGTACTGCAGCCGCTATGAGTAAAGCTGGTTTTGAACGAGTTTACTTATTAGCAGGTGGCATGGGTGCGTGGCAATCTGCCAGCTTACCAACTACAACAGGTCGCTAATCAGTTTAGCTAGGCCGATAGAGGATTTATTATGAGTAATGTTGTTTTATACACCAAGGCGTATTGTCCATTTTGTCAGCGTGCTCTTTCGCTTTTAAATAGCAAAGGCGTTGAATACACTAATTATGATATTGGTGTACAGCCTGAACTACGCGCTGAAATGATTGCTAAAGCCGGTGGCGCAAGCACAGTACCGCAAATTTTTATTAATGATGAACATATCGGTGGCTGCGACGACATGATGGCTATTGAAGCGCAAGGTAAACTTGACGCTAAGCTAAACGCTTAATTTAATTATAATAACGAACAAGTTAGGAATAACAATGAACGAAGAAAATCAAAACGTAGCCGCTGCAGAAGCTGGCGCACAATTTACTATTCAACGTATTTACACTAAAGATGTATCGTTTGAAACGCCAAATTCTCCGGCCATTTTTCAAAAAGAGTGGACGCCAGAAGTTAAGCTAGACCTAGATACACGTTCAAACAAGCTGGACGAAGGTGTATTTGAAGTTGTTTTAGCGCTAACAGTAACTGCGTCTATTGGTGAAGAAACTGCGTTCTTATGTGAAATTCAACAAGCGGGTATTTTTACTATTGCTGAAGTTGAAGAAGTGCAGCTTGCACATATGCTTGGTGCATTTTGTCCTAACGTGTTGTTCCCATATGCACGCGAAGCTGTTTCAAACCTTGTTAACCGTGGTACTTTCCCACAGCTTAACCTTGCGCCAGTTAATTTTGACGCATTGTTTGCACAATACATGCAACAACGTACTGCGCAAGCTGACCAGGTTACAGCAGACGCATAACCTATGAGTACAGCAACTACAGCTGTTACTGTATTAGGGGCGGGGTCTTACGGCACCGCCCTTGCTATTTGTTTAGCCCGAAATGGTCACAACGTGACACTTTGGGGACGAAATAGCGACGACGTTGCCACGCTTGCAGCTGAGCGGAAAAATCAACGTTACTTACCTGATGCTCCTTTCCCAGACACTCTGACTCTTGACGCTAACTTACAACATGCCGTTGCTAGCAGCGCTATTGTACTTGTTGTTGTGCCAAGTCATGCTTTTGGCGACACACTTGCCCAGATAAAACCTGCACTGCAAGAAGGCGCTAAAGTTGCTTGGGCCACAAAAGGCCTTGAGCCTAATACAGGCCGTTTATTACAAGAAGTGGCTTTACAAGAGTTAGGTGACGATATTCCGCTTGCGGTTCTTTCGGGTCCTACGTTTGCAAAAGAAATGGCGATGGGTTCACCTACAGCTATTTCTGTGTCTTCTACGTCGCCTGAATTTGCTCAGCAGCTCGCTGATTTACTTCATTGTGGTCGCTCATTCCGTGTGTATAACAATGATGATTTTATTGGTATACAGCTCGGTGGTGCGGTTAAGAATGTAATTGCCATTGGTGCCGGTATTTCGGACGGTGTTGGTTTTGGCGCTAATGCGCGTACCGCGCTTATAACCCGAGGCCTTGCAGAGCTTACTCGTTTAGGTTGCGCTCTTGGTGCTAAGCCAGAAACCTTCATGGGAATGGCTGGCCTTGGCGATTTAATACTAACGTGTACAGATAACCAATCACGTAATCGTCGATTTGGTTTAGCACTGGGTAAAGGCGAAAGCGTCGATGCTGCTATTGAGTCAATTGGTCAAGTAGTTGAAGGCTTTAGAAACACCAAAGAAGTGTATTTATTAGCGCAACGTAGCGGTGTTGAAATGCCGATTACCGAGCAAATTTATAAAGTACTTTATGAAAATAAAGATATGAAAGAAGCTGCAATGGCGCTATTAGGCCGAGAGCAGCGTTCTGAATAAACTTATACAAATATACTAAAACTAAAAAACCGACGTTATGTCGGTTTTTTGTTGTTTGGTACAAGGTGTTTATTGCGCGTTAGGAAAACCCAACTGGCGCCACGACTCGTAAACAAACACGGCTACTGCGTTTGATAAGTTCATGCTGCGGCTATTGGCTTGCATAGGAATACGCACACGCTGCTCTTTTGGTAATGCTTGGATCATATCATCAGGTAAGCCGCGGGTTTCAGGTCCAAATACTAAGCAGTCGCCGGCTTCGTAGTTAGCTTCATGATGGAATTGGCTACCTTTGGTTGTACATGCATATACTTTTTTAGGCTTGCACTTCTCAAGATAATCTTCAAAAGAAGCATGGCGTTGAACATGGCTAAATTCGTGGTAATCAAGGCCCGCACGCTTTACTCGTTTGTCGTCCCATTCAAAACCTAACGGCTCAATTAAATGCAGTGCATAGCCGGTATTGGCACATAGGCGAATAATATTACCAGTGTTAGGCGGTATTTCAGGTTGGTATAAAACAATATCCAGCATAGTGAGCCTTTTAAATAATCTGTAGTTTAACGATTTTCAGTATACACGAAACCCTTCAAAAAAATGATATACTCACACTATTGAATACTCCTAATTATCGGATTAAAACGTGCATAACCGTAGCTACGAATTTTGGGTTAAAACTTCCAGCATTGTTACCATGGTAATGGTTAGTTTAATGATTGGCGCAAAAACATGGGCGTGGCTTGCTTCGGGCTCGGCCTCAATGCTTGGCTCGTTAACTGATTCGTTAATGGATATTACAGCCACCGCCATGAGTTTTTTGGTGTTAGGCTACGCACTGCGCCCAGCAGATGATGACCATAGGTTTGGGCACGGTAAAGCTGAAGCACTTGCTGGACTTGGGCAAGCCGCGTTTATTGCGGGCTCAGGTTGCCTACTTGCTTTTCATGGTATTGAGCGGTTATTTAACCCTATACAGTTAAGCCATTCTTTATTAGGTGTGTGGGTAAGTATTTTTGCTATTGCGTGTACGCTCGTCATTGTATTTGTACAAAACAAGGTGGTTAAGTATACCGATTCAATTGCTATAAAAGCCGACTCAGTACATTACAAAGGTGATTTAATATTAAATGCCGCTGTGCTATTAGCTATTTTGTTAGCTTATTATGGTGTGTTGTATGCCGATCCTGTTTTTGCGATAGGTGTTGCCGGTTACTTACTTTATAACAGCTGGGATATTGCTCGCGATAGTGCCGATCATTTAATGGATAAAGAGCTGCCGGACGATGAAAAGCAAAGCATATTTGATATAGCCAGAGCCCATGCAGATGTACATGGTGTGCATGATATTCGTACGCGCCAAGGCGGGAAAGTTAAGTTTATCCAAATGCACTTAGAGCTTGATGACCATTTAAGTTTGATTCGCGCGCACAATGTGGCTGATGAAGTAGAGGCAATGCTTAGCGAACGCTTTGAGTCTGAGGTAGATATACTGATCCACCTCGACCCTTTGTCGGTACTTGTTAAGCCGTCACCGACTCACAAAACTGATACAAGCTCTTAAGCAATGGCTGGCGTATTTCATCACGTTCAAAAAACAGCTCGTGTTTAGCGCCTTCAAAGCTTTTAAGTACTGTATTTGCATGTCTGTTTGCTAATTTGTATTGGGCATTGTTATCAACCACTTCGTCGTTTTGCGCACTGGCAATATAAAGTGGAATAGTCACGCTCAAGTTATCAACCGAAGTTATAAATGCAAACGTTGCATTTAGCCAGCCGTAAGTAACACCGCCGAGCTGTAGTAATGGCTCTTCTTGATATGTTTGCCTAAATAGCTCGTAACGCACTGAGCTGCTGGTTAATACATTTGTAGCAAACTCATCGGGTATGTAATCGGTTTGACCTAGTGCGTAGTTGTCTTTTTGACCCAAAAGGGTCGCGGTACTTGCTATTAATTTAGCTAAAGGTTTTGGTGTGTTTTTTGTGTAAATATCAAGCATAGGCGCTGATAAAAACGCGCCACTAAAATTGTGTTCAAAATGCGCAAGGTAATCAAAAGCAATAGCGCCGCCCATTGAATGACTCACTAATATTTTTTTGCCCGGCCAATAAGTATCGACAATTTGTGTATTAAATAAGTTTAGGTCGGCACTGTAATCTTTAAATTCATTAACATGGCCTTTGTGCTTATTTAGTAGGTGGCGATAAGAGCGGCCTTGTCCTTGGTGGTCGACTATGAATATGGCAAAATTATTATTATAAAGCTCCCATAACAGCTCTTTATATTTATCTAACCCTTCAAGGCGTCCCGAGCTTATTACAATGGCAGTTTTAGCTTTATCAGGTATGGCATAAGCATAAAATAATTGCCCGTTAGGCGTATCTAAATAAGCTTTAATTAGCGTGTTTTTATAAAAGTTATTAATTGTTATTTGATTACTTTTAAGCTCACGCTCACTACTATAAAACATGCTTTACTCTTTTATTAATGGCAAGGTTATATTAGCACACAAGCCACCTTGTTCTTTATTTGATAATACTAAACTGCCGCCATGCGCAGTAATAGCATTTTTAGCAATCGCGAGACCTAAACCCGTGCCACCACTTACGCGGTCGCGCGCATCTGATTGCCTAAAAAAGGGCTCGCAAAGCTTGCCCAGTTGCTCATTTGGCACACCAGAGCCATCATCACATATTTCTATATAAATGGCATCAGCATGCTTTAGAGTAATGCTAATTGTATTATTTGCGTATTTGATAGCGTTGCGTAGTAAGTTTTCAAGTGCGCTGGCAATAAGGCCTTCGTCGCAATTAATATTTACGTCTACAGCGCCCATTATATCTAGCTGCTTATTATTTTGTTTTGCTTCAAACTGCGCATCGTTAATAACGTGATCTACAATTATTTGTAATGATTGTTTTTGCAGTGAAAGCGCTTGGCTTTTTGCTTCTAAGCGAGAAACTTGCAGCACGTCTGCAATCATTTTATCGAGCTGGTTTGCTTCTTTTTCTATGCGTAATAAATACGATTGGCTAGCGTCGTTAGCTTGCATTTGTGCAAGTCCGGTAGCCATTTTTAAACGTGTAAGAGGCGATCGTAACTCATGTGATATGTCGGCTAACAAGCGTTTTTGTGAGCTAATTAAAAGCTCTAACTGATTAGCCATACTGTTAAAATCTCGCCCAAGTATTCCGAGTTCATCTTTACGGTTTACAGAAATATCGGCCCTTGCACTTAAGTTACCCGCAGATAATTTAATTGCTGCTTTTTTAAGGCTATTTATAGGGGCTATTAAATTACGGCTAAATACAAAACTTAAAATGAGAGATGCAACAATTGCGATGACTATTTTCATCCAATTAGGCATTAGCTTAAAGCGCATTATTAGCGGCGGTTGATGGTTAATATCTATTTCATAAAGATAAAAACTCCCTTCAGGCACTTTTATATTAACAGGGCCGAAGGCTTGGTATTTTTCAGTGAAAATAATTTGCGGTGACATGTTTTGAGTAAAGTTTAATAAACTTAAGTCGATGCTCTCTGGCACTTCTTTGTTACTAAGTGAGTCATCGGATTGTGCTGCGCTTAAATATAAAAGTTTACGCTTTGATAGGCGAGGGTGAACTAATACTTCGCTTAGGGTGCGCTTATGTTTAACAGCAGATCGCTCAATGCTTTTAGCGGTATATATCAGGTTTTTTTTCATCGGCCCATAAAGTGGCTCGTTAGATACCGCATTAATAGCGGTAATATTACTTAAAAATACAAGCGCTGCTACGGTGCCGATTATAGTTAACCAAAACCAAATAAATATTTTAAAAAATAGGTAGTGCCCAGGGTGCTTTAACCAAGCAAAGTAAGTACTTTTATTCGCCTTGGATAAAGACATAACCTGTACCTCGCATTGTTTTAATTCGCTCGCCTGGAATATGCTCCGCAATTTTTTTACGGATATTACTTACATGCATATCAATAGAGCGATCAAAAGAAGCTAAACGCCTGCCTAGCACTTCTTCGCTAATTTGCTCTTTACTAACAACTTCGCCTGCATTTTTACACAATAGCGTGAGTATTTCGTACTCTGTACCGGTAAGGGTTAGTGTAGAGCTGTCTATTGAGGCCTCTCGCGCTGCAAGGTTAACAGTAATACCATTAACGAGTAACTTACTCGTTGTAGCCGCATTTAAGCTATTAATGTGCTCTATACGGCGTGTTATCGCTTTTACGCGGGCTAGTAATTCACGATGATTAAAAGGCTTTGGAATATAATCGTCAGCGCCTAGCTCTAAACCAAAAATACGGTCAAAGTCTTCACCTTTTGCAGTAAGCATTATTACAGGGGTGAGCTTTGTTTGCCTAAGCTGTTTGAGTACTTCAAAACCATCAAGCGTTGGTAGCATTACATCAAGCAGTATAAGTGCGTAGTCGTTTGCTTGTGCTAGTTTAAGGCCCTGCTCACCGTCGTGTACGCTTTGTATTTCAAAGCCTTGAGCAGTTAAATATTCACTTAATAGCTCACAAAGGCCCGTATCGTCATCAATCATTAATAGTTTCATTTACAAACCCTTAGAGTTGTTTATAGCGTTATTTTACCCGCTAAATAGTGCAAAGGTGAATCTTTACACAACCTTTACACTGCTTTGCGTTACTTTGCGTTGAGTTGGGTATAGTTAACTCACTGGCTTAGCAGCCACAATCGCTCAACCAACCAATTCAATATTAAGGTAATGATTATGACTAAAGTAAACACACTATCAAAATTAGTACTTATTTGTGGCTTAGCAACAGCAACTCTTGGCGCTGGTAGCGTATTAGCTAAAGGCGACGGGCATAAGCAAGGCCATTCTCAAGCTCGTTTTTTACTTTCTGATCGCGGCGTTGAAAAATTAAGCCTAACAGATGAACAGCAAACTAAGCTAAAAGCTATTTTTGAAGCACAAAAAACACAAATGAAAGCATTACGCGGCGACGATAAAGAAGCCCGTAAAGCAATGCGTGAAACGCACAAAGCAAAAATGGATACGTTACTTTCGGCGGCAACATTTGACGAAAATGCAGCTAAAGAGCTATTAAGCGAACGCCGCGAAAAAGGTGAGCAATTTGGTTTAATCAAACTAAAAACGCAGCACCAAGTAATGCAAGTTCTTAACGCTGAGCAAAAAGAGAAGTTTGCTAAAATGCAAAAGCGTATGAATAAAAAGCATCGTAAGCAAAAAGACTAATCGTTCAATTATATTGAACACTAAAAAGCCAGCATCGCGCTGGCTTTTGTGCTTTTAAATGAAAAGTTCAGCGTTTATTTAAAAAAGTCATCTTCATTTTTAGCCAGCATAGCTTCAATATCTTCAATCATGTCTTGGCTAAACTCTTCTGCTGAGGTGATTGGCGCAGAAATTTTATTATTTTCAAACGACCATTCACCCAAATCAATTAGCTGACAGCGCTTGGAGCAAAAAGGGCGAAATGGGCTTTGCTCTGACCATTCAACTTTAGTTTTGCAGGTCGGGCAGTTTACAACAGTAGGCATAATTTACTCTTTACAATCTTTTTCTGCATTTTACATTACTTAGATATGAGTCTCTAGGTATAAGTAAGGCTCTGAGTTTAGTGTTCAGAACCTTGTCACTTTTACTATGGACCTTTAAAAATTAGTCACGCGATTAATTTCAGCAAGGGATGTAAGACCATCGGCTGCTTTGCGTAAACCTGATAAACGTAAATTATTAAAACCGGCTTTAAGTGATACGTCTGCTATTTCAAGCGAGTTACCACCGCGCATAATAATTTGGGCAATTTCAGGGGTAATTTGCATTACTTCGTAAATACCCACTCGGCCTTTATAACCATCGGTACAGCTATCACACCCTTTAGGTGTATATAATGTCATTTCTTCAATTTGCTCGGAACTAAACCCCTGGCGAGTCAGTTCTTCACTCGGAAGTTGTTCCGGCGTTTTACACTTGGGGCACAAACGACGTGCTAAACGTTGGGCTATTATTAAGCTGATCGAACTTGCTACGTTATAAGCCGGCACACCCATATTTAATAAACGGGTGATTGTTTCTGGTGCTGAGTTTGTATGCAATGTTGATAAAACCAAGTGACCTGTTTGCGCCGCTTTTATTGATATTTCTGCGGTTTCTAGGTCACGTATTTCACCTACCATAACTACATCAGGATCTTGACGTAAAAATGCACGCAATGCGTTGGCAAAAGTCATATCGGCTTTAATATTAATTTGTACTTGGTTTACACCTTCAAGGTTAATCTCAACCGGATCTTCCGCAGTACTAATATTGCGCTCTGGCTGATTTAATATATTTAAACCTGTGTATAGCGATACTGTTTTACCAGAACCCGTTGGCCCTGTTACCAATATCATCCCTTGAGGCTGGGCAAGCGCATCCATATAGAGCTTTTTCTGCTCAGGCTCATAGCCTAATACATCAATGCCTAACATAGCGCTTGATGAATCAAGGATACGCATTACTATTTTTTCACCCCACAAGGTAGGCATGGTACTTACACGAAAGTCGATACTTTTGCGTTCAGTAATTTTTAGTTTTATACGACCATCTTGTGGTTTGCGCTTTTCGGCAATATCGAGTCGCGACATAACCTTAATACGCGCAGAAAGCTTGGTTGCTAATGTATTAGGTGGGCTTGCCACTTCATGCAAAATGCCGTCAATACGAAAACGAATACGGTACTTGTGCTCATACGGTTCAAAGTGTAAATCAGAGGCGCCTTTTTTAATGGCATCCATTAAAATTTTGTTGATGTAAACGATGATAGGCGCATCATCTTTATCGTCATCTTGTGGTGCTGTATCTCTTTGGCTTTCTGAATCTAAATCAGCAAATTCCTGAAACTCGTCATCAGTTAGATTTAAGCTGCCAGTGGCATCTAGCAACTGCTCAATTTTGTTATCGAGTTGAATATAATCAACAACAACAATTTCGCATGAGAGACCGGTACTAAACTCAAAGTTTTCGAATGCGCCGTAATCTGTTGGGTCTGATGCTGCTATATAAACTTTTCGATCTTTTTGAACAAGCGGTAAAATGTGATGTTTACGTATGAGTTTTTCTTTTACGAGATCGGCCGGGATTCTTGTAGGATCAAAATCTTTTAAATCAAAATAAGGTACGCGAAACAAATCAATACATTGTTCAGCTAAATCTTTACTATCGATTTTTCCACATTTAGAAATAAGCTCAGCTGTTGAGGCAAATTCATTTTGTTTGTTTTTAACCGTGTCGGCATCAATGCGGCCAAGGGTTATAAATTTTCTCAATAACGGTGAGTTAATATTCATTGCGCACCTGTTTTATTCCTTCAATAGTAAGCAATTTATCAGAAAAAAGAAGGGGATTACATCACCTTTCATTCTTTGTTGTGATTTTACTAACTAAAATACGAGTTTGTGTGAGTTAGGACAGTGTTAAAGTGAGTTAGTTTTGTTGTGTAATGCATATTGTAGGTACTTTTTATGTAGATCAACAAGTTCTATATGCACTAGGTTTAAACTACGGTCGTTATTTAAAATATCATCCGCTTTTTGCTGTTTATCGGCACGTGACATTTGCGAGGCAATAATACTTTTAACTTGCTCAACGCTTGTGCTGTCACGTTTTGCTGTTCGCGCTACTTGTACAGAGGTTGGTACGTCAATAAGTAAGGTATGGTCGCAATATTTATCAAGGTTGTTTTCAAACAATAAAGGCGCTACTAAAACAACATAAGGGCTAGTTGCATTATTTAAATCGTTTAGTATTTTTATCCGTATAAGAGGGTGTATCAACGCATTAAGCCATTCTTTATCATTGTTGTTAGTAAATATTTTTGCGCGCAGCGCTGCTCTATTTAATGTGCCATCGGGCAATAAAATATGTTCACCAAAGTGTTGGGTAATCTCTTTTAGCCCTTTGCTATTTGGAAGTACTACTTCACGCGCAATTATATCGGCATCAACAATTGTAATACCAAGATCTTTAAACATATTGCTTACGGCTGTTTTACCACAGCCAATACCACCAGTTAAACCTAGTACCCAGCTATTAACTCTAGTAATTTGCTCTCTCATTTTAATAACCAATTAAATTAAAATAAGCGCCTTGAATTTGGTTGCCCCAAAGCATGGTGATCCAACCAGCTATCGCTAAATAAGGCCCAAAAGGGATGGGGGTCGCTTTGTCTTTATCTTGTATGCTCAATAGTGCAATACCAATAATGGCACCTACTACGCTCGAAAGCAGAATAATTGTAAGTAATGACTGCCAGCCAAGCAAAGCGCCAAATACTGCAAGCAATTTAAAATCGCCATAGCCCATACCTTCTTTACCGGTTAGTAACTTAAATAACCAAAACACACTCCACAAGCTTAAATAGCCACAAGCCGCACCAATAATGGCATTAGTAGGCGTAATTGTGTAACCCATTACAGAGGCAATAAGTGCAAGCCATACAAGCGGAAGTGTAAGTTGATCTGGCAATAACATGTGGTCAATATCAATAAAGGTTAGCGCTACTAAAATCCACGTTACAAAAATATATAAAAGGGCTTGCTCGGTCGCACCAAAGCTATAGGCAACAGTTAAACTTAATAGGGCAGTAATTAGCTCTACAGCAGGGTATCGGGCCGAAATAGGGTTACTACAACTTGCGCATTTACCTTTAAGTGCTAACCAACTAATAATAGGAATATTCTGCCAAGGTTTAATGGCAGTTTTACATTTTGGGCAGGTAGAATTGGGTGTTACTAAGTTAAAAGGCTCATTGTTATTGGCTTGTTTAGATTTATTAGCTGTAAGTTCATCCTCTAACAGTAGCCTGCATTCGCTTTGCCAGTCACGTTGCATCATCAACGGTAAGCGATAAATAACTACATTTAAAAAGCTACCAATACATAAACTAATTAAGCCAACGGTGGTTAAATAAAACCATAGTCGGCTTTGCATTATTTCTATAATACTTTGCATTTATTTACCTAAAACTAAAAATTCTTTTTTAATCATACCATTTAAGAGGACGCGATATAAAATCGCTGCTACATGTGCGGCCCTTTAAAATCGCAAGGTTGCTTATATTTTTCCAAAGGGATTAAATCACAGAGCCCAATTGGAAAATAGGTAAGTACATCGCAACAATCAAGCCACCAACAAGTACACCTAGTACAGCCATAATAAGTGGCTCAAGTAGGCTTGAAAGGCCATCTACTGCATCATCAACTTCTTGCTCATAAATAGTAGCTACTTTAGCAAGCATGCCATCTAGTGAGCCAGATTCTTCACCAATCGCCACCATTTGTATTACCATATCAGGGAATATTTTTGAGTTACGCATTGCCCAGTTCATCTGATTACCAGAGCTAACCTCGAGTTTTATGTCTAAAATGGCGTAGCGATAAACTGCATTACCTGAAGCGCCTGCAGCAGAGTCAAGTGCATCAACCAGCGGCACACCAGCGGCAAAAGTGGTCGAAAGCGTTCGTGCATAGCGAGCAACTGCTGCTTTATTTAAAATCATACCAATAACAGGGAGTTTTAGTATGGCTCTGTCGGTCGCATCCCTGAGTTTTAAACTTTTTAACTTTGCTTCTTTAAAAGCATAACCGAAAGCGACTATGGCTATTAGTATCATCCACCAATATTCTTGCATAAATTCAGATATGCCAATTACAAATAAAGTAAAAGCAGGGAGTTCAGCACCAAAGCCATTAAAAATATCTTGAAATTGAGGTACAACAAATATTAAAAGGATAGAGGTAACTATTAGTGCGACCACTAAAACAGCAATCGGATAAAACATTGCTTTTTTTATTTTTGATTTGAGTGCTTCAGACTTTTCTTTGTATAAAGCTACACGGTCGAATATTTTATCAAGAGATCCTGATTGTTCACCAGATGCAACTAAGTCACAATATAAATCATCAAAATAGCGGGGATGCTTTCTTAGTGCTGAATTAAGAGTTTGGCCGGCTTTAACTTCATCGGCAATAGTTCCCATTAATTTACTAATACTTTTATTAGTAGAACCAGAACCAATCATTTCGATTGACTGTATTAACGGAACGCCCGCCATCAGCATGGTGGCAATTTGACGAGTAACTAAGGATATGTCTTTAGGGGTTATTTTTTGAACGCTTTCTAAGCCAAACAGGGGTTTTGCTTTACGCTTAACTTTAGATGGTGTTATGCCTTGCTTACGTAATTGGGCTTTCACCAAGGCCATACTAGAACCCGCTAGTTCACCTTCAAGGCGCTTACCTCGAGCGCTTACACCTATCCATTGGAATGTATCTAGCTTATTTGTTTTTTTCATAATTCATCAAATAAAAAGGGCTAAACAGCCCTTTTATAAATTGTTTATTAACAAAGGTTAGGTATTCTTGTTTGCGAAGAACATGTACCACCAACTGTAAATACAAAAGTTGATGGAGGTGGATCGCCAGCTGCGATTACTGGTGGTGTCAAAGTGTAGGTGTACGCGCCAGCACTATCTGTTCCAGTTGCAGTAATTACGCCTGTTGTTGCAGCGATTGCGACTGATGATAAGTTGTCATTAGCAGCAGGTGCAGCTATACCAAGATCATCAAAAGTATCACAAGCTGTTATGATATTATTATTTTCTTGTAAACATTGTGCCATAGTTGTTTTTACCGAAGCTGCAGAGGTTTTTACTTCAGCAAAACGCGCCTTTAATGTGTAATCTTGGTAAGCTGGTAATGCTACTGCAGCAAGAATACCGATGATTGCTACTACAATCATTAATTCAATTAGGGTGAAACCCTGTTGTTTTTGAGTCATTGTTTTCATGTTTCCTCTCCTAAAGGATAGATTTTTGTAACTTAAATCACTTAAGCGGCAAAATGCCTCACTTAATTTAACTGATTTACTTTACAGTTTTACTTAAAATTAATTTTATTACACTTTAGCTTTAGAGTATGAAACACAAAAGCCGAATGTGAATTCATTATGTTTAGTACTAATTATAAAAGTTTACTAAGTGCACTACATGTTGTAGCAACAAATAGTATAGGCATAAAGTAAGTAGTTTAGTTGCTTTAGTTTTTAATTATGTCTTTAAAAAATAAAGGCACTAGTTATTTATGACTATCTTTTTAAATAAAATAGTACAACAGAATTAGTCTACCATTTTATTTTAGTATTTAGCACGTATCTTATTATAAAAAAGCGATTTAATTTAACAATTTGTTACAAAGTAAGCCTTTTGGGTTATTTAATGCTTTTTTACTTAACTTGTCAATTAATTAGCGGTATTAATTACCCATTATTGCTTTAAAATTGCTCAAAACGCATCGATAAATCGATTGATTGTAAGTTTTTTGTTAATGCTCCGCTTGATATAAAATCGACGCCTGCTTGTGAATAAGTTTTGAGCGTTTCTAGGGTCATATTGCCTGAAACCTCTAGTTTGGCGCGTTTGTTGGTTAAAATTACAGCTTGCTTAATTTGCTCTACGCTAAAGTTGTCTAGCATAATTATGTCGGCGCCAGCTTCAATTGCTTGCTTAAGTTCAGGGAGTGATTCTACTTCTACTTCGACAGGTTTGTTTGGGTGGTTTTGTTTAGCTTGAGCTACGGCTTTGTTTATTGTGCCACAAGCCGCTATATGATTTTCTTTAATTAAAAAAGCGTCAAATAATCCAATACGATGGTTTGCACCCCCACCACATTTTACCGCGTATTTTTGAAGTGCTCGCAAGCCAGGTATGGTTTTGCGTGTGTCGAGTAGTTGCGTAGTTGTGCCGCTTAGCTCTTTTACGTAACGCGCTGTAGTAGTTGCAGTGCCTGATAACGTTTGCACAAAGTTAAGTGCAGTACGTTCGGCAGTTAATATTGAACGAGCTGAACCAATAGCGGTAAATAATGTGCTGTTTGCTTTAACTGCGTCGCCATCATTTATAAGTACATTAACCTTAACGCTTGGGTCTACTTGTTTGAATACTTCAAGGATGATGTCTTTTCCACAAAAAATGCAGTCTTCGCGAGTGATTACTTTTGCGTTGGCTTGCTCGCTCTGAGGGATAAGCTGCGCGGTAATATCGCCTTCTTGCGCGGTTTGATAATTTAAATCTTCGTCAAGTGCAAGAGTGACTAGTTGAGTAATGAGGGAGTGCGAAATAGACATAGGATGCTCATAAGCGTTAATAAATTAAGCAAATTTTACTATGTTTATAAAAGAAAGAGAAGCGATTGCCTTTTCACCAATATAAAGATAAGTGCGTATAGTAAATTAGTATCTACGTGTGGGTTTGAGTTATTTGTAGGTGAGGTTTTATACCTCGCTTTTAATTTCGAAAGTTACGTTACATTGGCGGACGTAAATTCGTACCTACGGGTGGGTTTGAATTATTTGTATGTGAGGTTTTATACCTCGCTTGTTACTATCATTTTTCTAATAAATCCTTTAGCATCAGTACTATGTATCTCTTGGTGTTTATATAATAAACGTATCATGAAAATAGATTTAAATGGTGTTTTAAGTACGGTAGCGCAGCGGCCTTGTTCGCATTTTGATGAGCGCCCTGATGAGGCTGATATTTCTTTATTGGTGATTCACAATATATCATTGCCAGCAGGGCAGTTTGGTACACCTTTCGTTGATGACTTATTTATGGGTAGCATTGACTGTAATGCTCATCCAAGTTTTAGTGACTTAAAGAATTTACGTGTATCGGCCCATTGTTTTATAAAGCGCACCGGTGAGGCTATACAATATGTACCTTTTGAAAGGCGTGCTTGGCATGCAGGCCAATCTGAGTTTGAGGACGCGCCTGCGTGTAATAACTTTAGTATTGGTATTGAACTTGAAGGTACCGACATCGCACCATATTCTTTAGAACAGTACAAAACATTAACTATTATTAGTAAATCTATAATGCAGCGCTATCCAAAAATTACCTCTTCGCGTATTGTTGGGCATTGCGATATTGCTCCAGGGCGTAAAACCGATCCTGGTAGTAGCTTTAATTGGCCATTGTTTTTTAATATGCTTGAACAACTAAGTTAAGAGAGTTATTCCCATGATTTTAGTTTCTATAATAATTGCATTAATACTAGAGCGCTTAGGCGCTCGGTCTAATTACTGGCAGATAAGTTATTACGCAAATGGTTATTTAAATCGCTCTAATAAATTACTTAGTGATAAGGGCTTATTTAGCTCAGCACCGGGCTTTTTAATTTGGCTTTTGCTTCCGGTGATTGCGGTGGCACTAATTTATTGTTTGTCAGATTTTGTATTGTGGCAGTTGGGCATTAATATCGCGGTGCTTTTGGTTTGCTTTGGTTGTGCTAAGCAGCGTGCTTTATATAAGTCGTACTTAAATGCGTTAACGCGAGATGACGGTACTGCTGCATCTTTATATGCACTGCAAATTGGTCAAAAGCGTACTGATGACATCGATGGTGGTGAAACCTTTGGGCAAACATTGGCGTGGGTAAATTTTAGATTTTACTGTGCGGTTATTTTTTGGTTTGTTGTTTTAGGTGCTCCAGGTGCGGTTTTATATGCACTGGTACGTACTTTAGCTGATTTAGTACGAGAAGATCATAAAGTAATATTTGCTAAGCGTTTTAAACTTATACATAAATTACTGTTCTGGCTCGACTGGTTACCTGCACGTATTACCAGCTTTGGTTATTTAGTAATAGGTAACTTTAATAAAGGCACCAGTTGTTGGCTACGTTACGTGCTTAACTTTAAATCTCCAAACCGAGAAGTAGTAACATGTACTGCACTTGCTGCAGAGCAAGTTGAAAAGCGTTATTACGGCTGTACCTACGAAGCCACTTGTATGATTAAGCTTGTTAAGCGCAATGTATTATTTTACTTAGTACTTATAGCGCTACTTACATTATTTGGCGGACTATCGTAGTCGCGATTTTATATCGCGCATTGTGTTTTCGGTTGGGCGATTAGTTGCCAAATGTCGCGGGGTAAACCCATTGCTACGATTGCGTAGTCGCGATTTTATATCGCGCATCGTGTTTTTTGGTTAGGAGATTAGTTGCCAAATGTCGCGGGGTAAACCCGCTGCTACGATATTGTGTAGTCGCGATTTTACATCGCGCATTGTGTTTTTTTAGTTAGGAGATTAGTTGCTAAATGTCGCGGGATAAACCCGCTGCTACGATATTGCGTAGTTGCGATTTTATATCGCGCATTTGTGTGTTTTGGTTGGGCGATTAGTTGCTAAATGTCGCGGGGTAAACCCGCTGCTACGAGTTTAGATAAATACTATCCCAATATGGGTAGTCTGCAATATTTTCTATTAAATTTGCACGCAAAGGGTTTGCGACTATGTATCTAGCGCATCTATTTAAGTCTTCGGTATTTCTTATTAAGTGATCATAAAACCCTTTTTGCCAAAGCTTTTGTCTGCCAAATTGTCTATACACCGTGGCTGAGCGTCCTTTGAAGCTTCTAATTACCTCGCTTAATGTTGCGCTATCGGATAATTGTAGTAACCAATGAATATGGTTTGGCATTATCACGAAAGTATTTGATTTAATCAGTTGCTCTCTTTCTAATTTCCTCATTTCATTGATAATAGCTCTATTAATTATTAAGCTTGTGAGTAGGTTATTTCGCTCATGACAAACCAGTGTTATAGCATAATAGTGGTTTGCTTTTGATACTCTTCCCTTTCGTAATAAATATGAACGATGCATAACATACCTGTATTTTAGCAATCACAGACCCACGAATTTAAAGCATATGCAATTTTTATAAATTTGCGTAGTCGCGATTTTATATGGCGCATTGTGTTTCTCGGTTGGGAGATTAGTTGCTAAATGTCGCGGGATAAACCCGCTGCTACGATATTGTGTAGTCGCGATTTTATATCGCGCATTGTGTTTCTCGGTTGGGAGATTAGTTGCTAAATGTCGCGGGGCAAACCCGCTGCTACGATATTGCGTAGTCGCGATTTTACATCGCGCATTGTGTTTTACGTTTAGGTAATTGCTTGCACAATAGTCGCGGGATAAACCCGCTGCTACGATATTGCGTAGTCGCGATTTTATATCCCACATATGTTTTTCGGTTGGGAGGTTTTTTGCATAATAGTCGCGGTGTAAACCCGCTGCTACGATATTGCGTAGTCGCGATTTTACATCGCGCATTGTGTTTTACGTTTAGTTGATTGCTTGGCTAATGGTCGCGGGGTAAACCCGCTGCTACGATATTGCGTAGTCGCAGTTTTATATCGCGCATTGTGGTTTACTTTTATCCTGTTGTTAATTTCTTTAATAAATTCAACTAGAGTTAACACTCTATTTTTCTGGTCAGACCAATTGTTTTCATCCTATTAACGTTATAACAATTTTTGTAAATTGCGCATTGTTTAATCTTCGTTCAAAATGCGTTACGCTACTTTAATTGCTCAAATTACCTGTAAATTGACAGCTAATAAGGTTTTTGATACCGTATTGAAAAATTTTGGTATGACCAATTTACCTTTTGGGTAAATCATACTACTCAAAGCCCCGCTTTATGGGCTCTTGGTATTTATACAACGCGGACGTTGATTCATGTCTTTAAAGATCAAAGCAGCAAAGTTATCTGATGTTATTTTACAGCAACTCGAGAATATGATTCTTGAAGGCTCGTTAGCACCAGGTGAAAAGTTGCCACCAGAGCGTGAACTAGCAAAGCAATTTGAAGTGTCTCGCCCGTCACTGCGTGAGGCAATTCAAAAATTAGAAGCGAAAGGTTTAGTTACGCGTCGCCAAGGTGGCGGCACGTTTGTAAAAAATCAGCTCGAAGAAGGGCTTACTGATCCACTTTTTGATTTGATTAGTAAACACCCTGAGTCGCAGTTTGATTTACTTGAATTTCGTCATGCATTAGAAGGGATTGCTGCTTACTACGCGGCACTGCGCGGAACCAGCAACGATTTTAGTAAAGTGAAAGAAAGCTTTGATAAAATTGCCCTCGTTAATGATGATTTACAGCAAAAAGCAAAAGCAATTAATGCATTTCACTTTAGCGTGGCAGAAGCCTCGCATAATGTGGTTTTACTGCATTTAGTAAGAGGCATGAAAGCGCTGCTTGAGCAAAATGTATTGCAAAATTTAACTGTTTTATTAAAAAAGTCAGATATTAGCAGTCAGTTAGCCGAGCACAGGCGTTTATTAATGGATGCCGTTATTGACGGTAATCCAGAACAAGCCCGTTTAGCAAGTAATGCGCACTTAGCGTTTATTGAAGAAGCACTACTTGAAGCAGGCAAAGAACATTCGCGAATTGAACGTAGTTTAAGACGCACTAAACAAAATTAAGTTAGTACATAACTACTTTGAACACACAAATTAAGTAGCTGTGATATTAAATTAACAATATTCGTATTTTAAACATAAGGAAACCTCCATATGTCTGAAGTCAATAAAATTGACGTAGACGCGCTAGAAACACAAGAGTGGTTACAAGCTCTTGAATCAGTTGTGCGCGAAGAAGGTGTTGAACGAGCTCAGTTTTTACTTGAGCAAGTATTAGAGCAAGCCCGTTTAGATGGCGTTGATATGCCAACGGGTATTACCACGAACTACGTTAATACTATTCCTGTAGATCAAGAACCTGCTTACCCGGGTGATGTAAATCTTGAGCGTCGTATTCGTTCAATTATACGTTGGAACGCGATTATGATCGTTCTACGTGCATCTAAAAAAGATCTCGACTTAGGCGGCCATATGGCGTCTTACCAATCATCTGCTGCATTTTATGAAGTGTGTTTTAACCACTTCTTTAAAGCGCCAAATGATGTAGACGGTGGTGACTTAGTTTATTACCAAGGTCATATTTCTCCTGGTATTTATGCACGTGCGTTTGTTGAAGGTCGTTTATCGGCTGCACAGCTAGATAACTTCCGCCAAGAAGTTGATGGTGAAGGCTTACCATCGTACCCACATCCTAAGTTAATGCCTGAATTTTGGCAGTTCCCTACGGTATCAATGGGCTTAGGTCCTATTTCGTCTATTTACCAAGCTCGCTTCTTAAAATACTTAGATGGTCGTGGCTTAAAAGACACTAAAAACCAACGTGTATACGCGTTTTTAGGTGATGGTGAAATGGATGAGCCAGAATCACGCGGTGCTATTTCTTTTGCTGCACGTGAAAAACTAGATAACCTGTGTTACTTAGTTAACTGTAACTTACAGCGTTTAGACGGCCCAGTTATGGGTAATGGTAAAATTATTCAAGAGCTAGAAGGCTTGTTTAAAGGCGCTGGCTGGAACGTAATTAAACTAGTGTGGGGCAGCGGCTGGGATATTCTTCTAGCTAAAGATACAACGGGTAAATTACTACAGTTAATGAACGAAACTGTTGATGGCGATTACCAAACATATAAAGCTAAAGATGGCGCGTACGTACGTGAAAACTTCTTTGGTCGTTACCCAGAAACAGCAGCACTTGTTGCTGACATGACAGATGATGAAATTTTCGCGCTTAAGCGTGGTGGTCATGAGTCATCAAAATTATTTGCTGCATTTAAAAAAGCAGAAGACACTAAAGGCCGTCCAACTGTAATTCTAGCTAAAACTGTAAAAGGTTACGGCATGGGTGAAGCAGCTGAAGGTAAAAATATTGCGCACCAAGTGAAAAAAATGGACATGTCGCATGTTGCACATTTACGTTCACGCCTTGGTCTTGA
This sequence comes from Pseudoalteromonas sp. AS71, assembly GCF_038900275.1. NCBI lineage: Bacteria > Pseudomonadati > Pseudomonadota > Gammaproteobacteria > Alteromonadales > Pseudoalteromonadaceae > Pseudoalteromonas > Pseudoalteromonas sp. AS71. The sequence goes on from NZ_JBBMQZ010000007.1 coordinate 29,694, forward strand.
CGATTTAGTATCTGAAGAACAGTTAAAAGAACTTCCTTACTTAGAGCTTGAAGAAGGTTCACCTGAGTATAAATACCTACATGCTCGTCGTGATGAACTTAAAGGTTATACACCTAAGCGTATACCACGTTTTAGTGAAAAATTAGCGTTGCCAGAAGTAGAGGCATTTAAGCCGCTACTTGAAGAGCAAAAACGTGATATTTCTACCACTATGGGCTTTGTTCGTGCACTTAATATCTTATTAAAAGATAAAGGCATTGGTAAAAACATCGTACCAATTATTGCCGATGAAGCGCGTACATTTGGTATGGAAGGTTTATTCCGTCAAATCGGTATTTATAACCCGCATGGTCAAAATTATACGCCACAGGATCGTGATATTGTTTCTTACTATAAAGAAACTGTATCAGGGCAAGTGCTCCAAGAAGGTATTAATGAGTTAGGTGCAATGTCGTCATGGGTTGCTGCTGCAACTTCATACAGCACTAACGATTTACCAATGATCCCATTCTACATTTACTACTCTATGTTTGGTTTCCAACGCGTTGGTGACATGGCTTGGATGGCGGGCGATCAACAAGCACGTGGTTTCTTATTAGGTGCTACAGCGGGTCGTACAACACTAAATGGTGAAGGCTTACAACACGAAGATGGTCACAGTCATATTCTTGCTAATACCGTTCCTAACTGTATTTCATATGACCCAACTTACGCGTTTGAAGTAGCGGTTATTGTACAAGACGGTATTCGTCGTATGTACGGTGATGACCAAGAAAATATTTACTACTACCTAACGCTTATGAACGAGAACTACCATCAGCCAGCTATGCCAGAAGGCGCTGAAGAAGGTATTCGTAAAGGTATTTACAAGCTTGAAAGTTACGAAGGTAAAAAAGCCAACGTACAGCTATTAAGCTCAGGTACTATTATGACTGAAGTACGTAAAGCCGCTGCGATTTTAAGTGAAGAGTATGGCATTGCGTCTGACGTGTTCTCTGTAACGTCTTTCAACGAATTAACGCGTGAAGGTCAAGATGTTGAACGTTTCAACATGCTTAACCCTGAAGGCGAGCAAAAAACAGCATTCATCACAAGCATGTTAAACGACTCTGTGACTGTTGCAGCAACGGATTACATGAAAAACTACGCAGAACAAGCGCGTTCATTCATTCCAAGCAGCAACTACAAAGTGTTAGGCACAGATGGTTACGGTCGTTCTGATAGCCGTGAAAACCTACGTCGTCACTTTGAAGTTAACGCGGGCTATGTTGTAGTTGCTACGTTATCTGAACTTGCTAAACGCGGTGAAGTTGAGAAGTCAGTAGTTGTTGAAGCACTTAAAAAGTTCAACATCGACACTAACAAACTTAACCCACTGTACGCATAAGAGGTTTGCAATGAGTATTGAAATTAAAGTACCTGATATTGGTGACGACGAAGTAGAAGTAACCGAAATATTAGTAAGCGTTGGCGACAAAGTAGATGTTGACCAATCATTATTAAATGTTGAAGGCGACAAAGCATCAATGGAAATACCTGCTTCTCAAGCGGGTACAGTGAAAGAGATTAAAGTAAACGTTGGCGACACCGTTACAACGGGCTCTTTAGTATTTTTGTTTGAAGGCGAGAGTGAAAGCACTGGTGAAGATACTGCGCCAGCCGCTGCTCCAGCTAAATCTGAAGAGGCAGCACCTGCTGCTTCTACAGGTTCTTCAACTAAAGAAGTAACCGTACCAGATATTGGCGATGATGAAGTTGAAGTAACTGAAATCATGGTTGCTGTTGGCGACACCGTTGAAGAAGAGCAATCTATCTTAAACGTTGAAGGCGACAAAGCTGCAATGGAAGTACCTGCTCCATTTGCCGGTACAGTTAAAGAAATTAAAGTAGCCGCTGGCGATACAGTTAAAACTGGCTCATTAGTGTTTGTTTTTGAAGTAGCAGGAAGTGAATCTGCAGCACCGGCTAAAGAGTCTGCTCCTGTAGAAGCGCCAGCTGAGAGTTCAACAGCAAGTTCAGCACCAAGCACTAAAGAAGTTAATGTGCCAGATATTGGTGGTGATGAAGTTGAAGTAACTGAAATTATGGTTGCAGTTGGCGATACGGTTGAAGAAGATCAATCAATCTTAAACGTTGAAGGCGACAAAGCGGCAATGGAAGTACCAGCTCCATTTGCAGGTACAGTTAAAGAAATTAAAGTAGCTGCTGGCGATAAAGTATCGACAGGCTCATTAATTTTTGTATTTGAAGTTGCAGGCAGCGCGCCGGCAGCAGCATCAGCACCAGCTGAAAAATCAGCACCTGCAGCAGCGGCTAAAACTGAGTCGGCACCGGCTCAAGCAGCACCTGTAAAAGCAAGTAATGAAAGCTTCACAGAAAACAGCGCGTATGCTCATGCATCACCTGTTGTTCGCCGTTTAGCGCGTGAGTTTGGTATTAACCTAGCTAACGTTAAAGGCACTGGTCGTAAAGCCCGTATAGTTAAAGAAGACGTGCAAAACTATGTTAAAAATCTAGTTAAGCAAGTTGAATCTGGTCAATTATCAGCAGGTAGTCGTGCTGGTGGTAGCGAGCTTGGTCTTATTCCATGGCCTAAAGTTGATTTTGCTAAATTTGGCGAAATTGAAGAGCAAAAGCTGTCTCGTATTCAAAAGCTATCAGGCAAAAATTTACACCGTAACTGGGTACAAATCCCGCATGTTACACAGTTTGACGAAGCTGATATCACAAGCCTTGAAGTATTCCGTAAAGAGCAAAATGTGCTTAGCGAGAAGAAAAAGCTGGGTGTTAAAATTACACCACTTGTGTTTGTAATGAAAGCAGCTGCAAAAGCACTTGCTGAATTTCCAAAATTCAACTCATCGCTTTCTGCAGACGGCGAAAGCTTAATCCTTAAAAAGTACATTAACATTGGTGTTGCAGTTGATACGCCAAACGGTTTAGTTGTACCAGTGTTTAAAGATGTTGATAAAAAAGGCATTATTGAACTATCACGCGAATTAATGGAAGTATCTGTTAAAGCACGTGACGGTAAGCTTACATCGTCTGATATGCAAGGTGGTTGTTTTACTATTTCTAGCCTTGGCGGTATTGGCGGAACGGCATTTACGCCGATTGTTAATGCGCCAGAAGTTGCTATTTTAGGTGTGTCTAAATCTGAAATGAAACCTAAATGGAATGGTAAAGAATTTGAACCGAAGTTAATGGTTCCACTTTCTATGTCATACGATCATAGGGTAATTGACGGAGCATTAGCTGCACGCTTTACTGTGACGTTAGCGAGCTACATGAGCGATATTCGTCAGTTAGTGATGTAACCAATTTAATGAAATTGGTGTACGTAATTAAATAAATTGAATCAAATCCCAGCCAGTTGTTTTTAGCTGGGATTTTTAGCATTTGCAATGATACAATCTTTGTACATATTGCATCACTTTATGCGCTGCTCTGAATTTCTGCCTTGCAGAAACACGGCAGTTAAATTTTAGGGCAGTGTCCCGTTCAAACAATTAAGGTAAAAGCATGAGCAACGAATTAAAAACTCAAGTTGTTATACTAGGCGGTGGTCCTGGTGGTTATTCTGCGGCTTTCCGTGCTGCTGACTTGGGCTTAGAAGTTACATTAGTAGAATCTCGTGGAACATTAGGCGGTGTATGTCTTAATGTTGGTTGTATCCCTTCAAAAGCACTTTTACACGTAGCTAAAGTGATTGATGACGCAGCTGAAATGTCATCTCACGGTGTTACTTTTGGCGCACCAAAGATCGATCTTGACCAAGTACGCTCTTGGAAAGATTCTGTCGTTGGCCAGTTAACTGGCGGACTAGACGGAATGGCTAAAATGCGTAAAGTAAAAGTTGTGTATGGTTACGGCAAATTTACTGGCAGCAATACTTTAGTAGTTGAAGGCGAGAAAGACGCTACAACTATCACGTTTGATAACGCGATTATTGCAGCAGGTTCTAAACCAGTTAACTTACCTTTCATCCCAGAAGATGACCGTGTAATTGATTCAACTGGCGCGCTAGAACTTAAAGACGTACCAGAAAAGCTACTTGTACTTGGTGGTGGTATTATCGGTCTTGAAATGGGTACGGTTTACCGTGCGCTAGGTTCTGCAATTGATGTTGTAGAATTTGCTGATCAATTAGTACCAGCAGCTGATAAAGACATTATCAAAATTTACCAAAAATACGTAAGCAAAAAATTCAACGTAATGCTTTCAACTAAAGTTGTTGGTGTTGAAGCTAAAGAAGACGGCTTATACGTAACGTTTGAAGGTAAAAACGCACCAGCAGAACCAGTACGTTACGATAAAGTACTTGTTGCAGTTGGCCGTACTCCAAACGGTAACTTACTTGATGCTGAAAAAGCGGGCGTAAACGTTGATGAGCGTGGCTTTATTAATGTTGATAAGCAATTACGTACTAACGTAAGCCATATTTTTGCAATTGGTGACTTAGTTGGACAGCCTATGCTTGCGCATAAAGCGGTTCATGAAGGTCATGTTGCTGCAGAAGTTATTTCTGGTCAGAAGCATTTCTTCGACCCTAAATGTATTCCTTCAATAGCGTACACAGACCCAGAAATCGCTTGGGTAGGTGTTACTGAGAAAGAAGCAAAAGAGCAAGGCTTAAAAGTTGAAACTGCGGTATTCCCGTGGGCAGCATCTGGTCGTGCAATTGCATCTGCTCGTACTGAAGGTTCTACTAAACTTATCTTTGATAAAGAAAGTGGCCGTATAATCGGTGGTGCTATGATCGGTATTAACGCGGGCGAAATGCTTGGCGAAATCGGTTTAGGTATTGAAATGGGTGCTGATGGTGAAGACTTAGCGCTTACAATTCATGCTCACCCAACATTGAATGAATCAATCGGCCTTGCAGCTGAAATTTTTGAAGGTTCAATCACTGATTTACCAAACAAAAAAGCAGCTAAAAAGAAGTAATTTAACTTCTTAGTATTTGCTTAAAAAACCCAACTTCGGTTGGGTTTTTTTATGTCTATTTTTAACTTAGATAAATATAAGATTAAATAACAAGAAGTCGTTACAATGCGCGCTTAATTAATTGAAGGTAAATACAGTGAAAAACTCAGTTTTAGCATTACGCGCTCAACAAATAAGTGAATCTCGTCGAGAGTTTAATGCTCGAGGCGGTAAATTAGATCGCTGTGAACAATGCCTGATTGCTAAGCACTACTGTATTTGCAAAGGTGTTGAGCATGCAGATTGTAAGGCCGCTGTGTGCTTACTGATGTATCATAATGAAAGCTTTAAACCTTCTAATACAGGGCGTTTAATTGCTGAAATAGTGCCAGATAACCACGCATTTAGATGGGATAGAACAGATCCTAACCCCGCTCTTTTAGCTTTAATAAATGATTCGCAGTATCAGCCTATGGTCGTCTTTCCTGCTGAAGATGTAGAAGAGGGCAGAGCCATTACAGAAGTGAGTATTGAATCAGGTAAAAAGCCGCTATTTATATTCTTAGATGGTACGTGGCGCGAAGCTAAAAAAATGATTCGCAAAAGCCCTTATTTAGATAACTTGCCTGTACTTTCTGTTACTGCTGATAAACTATCTGATTACCGATTACGTGTAGCCCCTCATGCGCATCAACTAGGCACTGCTGAAGTGGCTATTATGGTATTAGCACTTGCGGGCGAAATGGATGCATCGACAAAATTAGAGCAGCATTTTATTAAGTTTCGTGATGCGTATTTATTGGGTAAGCGCAATAAAGGCCGACCGCTAGAAGGTTAATTTTACGAAGTTAAGCAAATGCTTGCTGATTTTTTAAGTGAGCAAGTGCTTTATTTTGAATTGCTCTGAAGCCTTCTTCAGATGTTAATTGTAAAACAGTGTTGTACAGTTGGCTTATATTGTTGTGCACCTGAATAAATGAGATGCAGTCTTCACCAATCATATCCTTTGCTTCCTCAACTCGTTTTAAAAAGTAACCGCTAATGTCTATTCTGCCATTAAATTGAGTAGTTGCTATAGCATTCGATATTCTATTAAGCTGATAACTAAATTCATCAGGTCGGGCACCTTCCCCCCATTTACTAATAGAAATATCGCCTTCTAACTGGATAATTACGTTAAGTATGTTTTTAAACTCACTCATTGGCATATTAAAAAAGTTATAACCTTTAGGGTTAAATAAAGCTTTATATGGATTTACGCTGGGAGTTTGGGCAGTAAAAATACCAATTGGTTTTGCTGTACTTGTGTCTGATACTTTATATAAAAAGGTATTGCTTTGAGGTGTTTTAAAATTCATATCCATTGAGTATTTTTAATTTATGCGTTATTTAGTTATCGGCGCAATTAATAAAAAACTTAGCGAAGTTTAAAATATTAATGAAGTATTTGGTGGTATTAATATTGAATGGCTGGAATGCGGTATTACCCAGTAAAAATTAGTGATAGTTGCTTGGGTCTTTACTAAACCTAAATTTTAGACAAAGAAAAGCGCGCTCTATTTCTAGGCGCGCTTGCGGAATCTTCTAATTTTCTGCATCCTGCAATTGAACTTAATCAACTCCAATTTTCACTAATCCATGTTTATTACTATATTACTTTTTAGTTCTATGTAATGTAGACCATCCGGGCCTGTATCCTTAAATTCCTGAACATCCTGTAGGGTAAATACTATTACCAAATCCTAAATTACACTTCCTAGTGTATCCCTATTTTAACCAATCCATTGTGTTGCCTTGAAGGCCTGTCCATTTATTCCTTCAACATCCTGTTAAACAACTTAGCCGCGTTGTTATCCTTTTCGCATCTTCCTGACGCTATCCTTTTTACAACATTGCGTTGTGATACTCATCCTGAGCCTGTCCTAAAATCCGTGTTGTCCTGGTAACCTAATCATTGGTTGGTTGAGTAAGCAATCCATTTCCTTTTACTCAATAAGCATCATTGCTTGGTTGATGCGTAAATTATAGTGCAATAGAGCAACCAAAATAGGGATAAAACTACATTCAATTAGTATTTATGCAATAGTAATAATATAAAAGCTCTTTTAATACAGGTGGTTAAGTGTGTTTTTGTATGTTTTTATCTTGATTTTTACTCATTAGCTGTCACATCCGTGAGACATCTCTTACACGGCATTTCCTTTTTGGGCGTTATTTACATATTTACATTTATTTAAAGTGTGCACTTTTTGAATGAGCGCGGTAGAATTCGATGATAATAACAATTATTTAGGTGAAATAATGAAGACAGTATTTACACTTGTTTTGGGATTAGCAGCATCGGCACCAGCCTTTGCAAGTGACGTTGTTAATATCTATTCTTTTCGTCAGCCGTTTTTGATTCAGCCAATTTTAGAAGATTTTACAAAACAAACGGGAATAAAAACCAATGTAGTTTTTGCTAAAAAAGGGTTAATTGAGCGTGTTAAACGTGAAGGTAAACACAGTAAAGCCGATTTAGTATTAACCTCTAATTTTAGTGCGCTTATTCAATTAGAAGATTTAAAATTAACACAAACTATAAAAAGTGACGGTGTAAATAGTAACGTGCCTGCAGCTTTTCGTGACGGTGATGGCCAATGGGTCGCGCTTACTAAGCGAGTGCGTAATGTCTATTCATCAAAAGAGCGAGTTGGTGCGTTACCTGAACTCACTTATGAAGATTTAGCAGATCCTAAATACAAAGGACAAATTTGTACGCGATCTGGCAAACATCCATATAACTTAGGTTTAGTGGCTTCTATGATTGCACACCACGGTGAAGCGCAAACCAAAGAGTGGCTTGAAGGTGTTAAGGCTAATTTAGCACGCAAACCTCAAGGTAACGATCGTGCTCAAGTTAAAGCCGTTAAAGAAGGTTTATGTAACTTAGCATTAGGCAATAGTTACTATCTTGGCAAAATGCTAGAAGATAAAGAGCAAAAAGGTTGGGCTGAGGCCGTAAATATTAACTTTCCGAATCAAACTAATCGTGGCTCACACATAAATGTTTCGGGTGCGGTTATTACCAAATATGCTAAAAACCCTGAAAATGCATTAAAGCTCATCGAGTATATGACCGATAGCAAAGCACAAAACATGTATGCCTCGTTAAATATGGAGTATCCAGTTAAGTCGGGTGTTGAACTATCAAGTTTGGTTGCCTCTTGGGGTAGCTTTAAAGAAGACAGCTTGCCACTTGATGAGATTAGTAAGTATCGTCCGTTAGCACTTAAGCTAATTGATGAGGTGAAGTTCGATCTTTAATGACTAATAAATTTAAGCTGTCTAAATGGCAGCTCTTTGCGTGGTCGACAGGCTTAATTCTATCGGCCCCGTTGTTTTTTCTTCTTTTTGAATCTCTACAAGGTAGCTCTGAGGTGTTTTCTCACCTGTGGGATACCGTGCTTTGGGATTACATAACTAATACCGTATTGCTTGTTTTAGGTGTTTGCGTCCTTAGCTGCGCCATAGCTTTGCCACTTGGGTGGCTAACGGCTTACTGTAGTTTCCCGGGTAAAAAACAGTTTGAATGGGCTCTTATGCTGCCCCTTGCTATGCCCACCTATATTATTGCCTATGTATACACTGATTTATTAGATTATGCGGGCCCGGTGCAAATAGCACTGAGAGAATGGTTTGGCTGGCAATCGCCTAATGACTATTGGTTTTTTGATATACGTACACTGCCCGGTGCCATCGTTATGCTTGCCTTGGTTCTTTACCCGTATTTATTTTTAATTTTTAAAACGGCCCTTCGCGAGCAGTCATTCAAATTAGTGCAAGCTAGCCAGTTAATGGGGTTATCTCCTTGGCAAAGCTTTTTTAAAGTAAGCTTAGTGCTCTCTCGTGGGGCTATTGTGGCGGCTCTTGCGCTTATTAGCATGGAAACCATGGCTGACTTTGCAACAGTGAGTTATTTTGCCGTGAGTACATTAACAACCGCCGTATACGATACGTGGTTTGGTTATTACTCACTTACAGCGGCCGCTAAAATATCGGGTGTGATGTTATTACTGTTATTTTTAGCATTAATGGCAGAGCGCTTTAGTCGTCGTAATCAAGCGGTATTTGAGCGCCAATCAAGCGTAAATAGTGAATCTCTCTATGTATTAAAAGGAAAGTCAGCTTGGCTATCAACGGCCTTTTGCAGCTTTATTTTACTTATCGCGTTTGTAATTCCTATTGCAGTACTTATAAATTACGCCATTACCTACTTTGATAAAGCATGGAATGTAGAGTTTTTTAGTTACGCTTGGCAAAGTTTAAAAGTGGCAGGGGTTGTGAGCCTAATAACGATTACGTTGAGTATTTTTGTTGTTTTTTATCAGCGTGTGGCAAAGCAAACGTATCCGCTTGTTCCTGGGCGTTTAGCAAGCACAGGCTATGCGTTGCCTGGCACGGTACTCGCTATTGCGGTTTTGTTACCCCTTACATTATTAGAGAACACCATTAACACAGCGCTCGAGCCGTATAATTTAGATATTGGCTTACTGCTTACAGGTAGCATTCTTACTATTATTATTGCTTACATTGTTAGGTTTTACGCCATTGCACACGGAGCAATTGAGTCGAGTTTTTTACGTATTAGCCCATCACTTGATATGGCAAGCCAATCAATGGGTAAAAGCCAAGGGCAAACGCTGCGTTTAGTGCACTTACCTTTACTGCGAAGAGGATTGCTTACTGCTGCGTTATTGGTATTTATTGAGTGTATGAAAGAGTTGCCGGCTGCGCTATTGCTCAGACCGTTTAATTTTGAAAGCTTAGCTACTCATGTATTTCAGTATGTGAGTGACGAGCAATTAGAGCTTGCTTCAATATCGGCTTTATTTATTGTTATTGTTGGGTTTATTCCTTTGTATTTTATTAATCGTTCTATGGAGCAGCGTAGTTAAATGAGTAGTTTAATTTTACAAGGCGTGAGCTATCACTATAACGGCACAAAGGTTATCCACGATTTAGATTTAACGGTGGGTAAAGATGAAATTGTTTGTCTACTTGGAGCGAGTGGGTGTGGCAAAACGACCACGTTAAAAGCGATTGCAGGTTTAATTGAAGCTAAGCAAGGGTCTATTTTTATAGACGGTAAATTAGTGAGTGATGAGCAATCGTTTGTCTCGCCTGAGCACCGTAACATCGGCATGATGTTTCAAGATTATGCGCTGTTTCCGCATTTAACGGTGGCAAATAATATCGCATTTGGGCTTAGTAAAATGAGTAAAGCTCAAAAGCAGCAACGCGTTGATGAAATGCTTAAGCTTGTACATTTAATTGGCTGTGCTGACAGGTTTCCACACCAGTTATCGGGTGGTCAACAGCAGCGTGTAGCTATTGCTCGTGCATTAGCTTATAAGCCTAGTTTATTGCTACTTGATGAGCCCTTTTCAAATATCGACACACAAGTACGCTTTGAATTAATTGCTGATATACGTCGAATTATTAAGGCAACTCGAGTATCTGCTGTATTTGTTACACATTCAAAAGAAGAGGCATTTGCCTTTTCAGATACACTTGCCATTATGCATCGCGGTAAAATTGAGCAACAAGGCACGCCTGAGCAGCTTTTTGCAGCTCCATGTTCAAAGGAGGTTGCAGAGTTTCTGGGTCAAGGCATATACTTGAGTGCAGAAGCATTAACAGCAACTGAATATAAAACACCATTTGGTTTAGTCGAATCTTATGTTGAGAGTAAACATAACGTAAGCGTCGGGCTTATATATGTACGCCCCCATCAAATAGAATTAGTGGCAGATAACCAAAGTGACAAATTCAGCAAGCGAGCTACAATCATAAGTCGTCGCTTTATTGGTTCGGCGTATGTTTATTCGGTTGTTATTGATGAACAAGAAATTGAAGTTGCTGCACAATATGGCCAGTCATTTGAAAATAATGAGCAGGTTATAATAAAAATAAAACCTCACACGGTGAATTTTTTCGAATCGTAATTAATTTGTTATTCGCTGTGTTTTTATCTGTAAAACTAAGGAATAACAATGGCGCAAGCGCAATCAGGGATTTGTGCTGAAGCAAACTTACACGGTTTGCACTTATTTTTTAATGTGTTTGATGGTCAAGATGAATCACTTCGCGCAAAGTTAAAACAAGTAAGCGCCATTGAAGAAGAGTTTAGCGATCAATTTTCAGAATCAATGCTCTCTTGTATGGTTGCTATCGGTGCGCAATATTGGCCGCATATCCTCCCTGAATACATCCCAAGCGAATTACAGAGCTTTCCTAATATAAACCATAGCGATCATCAAATGAGCGTACAACCGTGCGATTTATTTGTACAAATTCGCTCTGACCGTGAAGACGTTAACCATTTATTTGCGCTGCAAGTTTTAAAATTATTTGCCCCCGATGTTGAGCTGGTGGAGCAAATTCGTAATTTTCGCTTTTTAGATGGTCGTGATTTTAATGGTTTTATTTATGGTGGCGATACAGCTCATGGAAGAAAAAAGCGCGCTACGGCTTTAATTAGTAACCCTGGTAATTTTGAAGATCAGGGAAGTTATATTCATGTACAGCGTTATAAGCATGACTTAACTATGTGGCAGCACTTATCATTGAGCGAGCAAGAACAAATAATGGGGCGTACGCGCCTTGATAACACACTAATTACCCCCGCAATTGAAACCAGCCATGCTTCGCGAAGTGAGCTAAAAGACGAAGACGGACAATCGCTACTATTAAATCAGAGCATGCCTTATGGCGATGTGTATGAGCAGGGAATGTTATCAATTACATGCGCTTGTACGGGTACCGCATTTGAAAAAGTACTTAATAGTCGTTTAGGGGAAGGGGATTGTTACGACCACTGGCTTGATTTTACTCAAGCCGATATGGGTTCTGCTTTCTTTGCGCCTTCAGTCGGGTTTTTAAAACAAATTTAGTTTGCTATTAAACCGTATCAAATAAAATGCGAACACGTTCAAGTGTTACATCTATTTCAGATATTTTAGCAGGAGCGATAAAAATAGTATCGTCGCCTGCAATTGTTCCTAGTACGCCATCTGCTTTACCTAATGAATCTAATAAACGCGCAATAAGCTGAGCAGCACCTGGACTGGTACGAATGATGATCATCATTTCGTTGTGCATAATGTCGATTACTAATTGGCGTAATGGGCTTTTAGCCGTAGGTACACCCATTTCAGCAGGTAAGCAGTAAACCATTTCTTGCTTGGCATTACGTGTGCGTACAGCGCCAAATTTACTTAACATGCGTGATACTTTACTTTGGCTTATATTGTCAAAGCCTTGATCTTTTAACGCATCAACTATTTCGCCTTGAGATCCAAAATTTTCTTCTTTTAATAGTGATTTAAATGCTTTTACCAGTGCTTCTTGTTTATCTTGTGGTTGCATAGTCTTTATTCGTTTTTGTTATTTATGCTGCAAATTCTACACAAAAATGAATAATTATGCAGCAGTTGTTTAGTTAACTTGCCAGTTTGATGCGTTAAATCACAAAAGTTTACGACTATGGTCGAAAATATACTTGAAATAGACAGGATAAATTTGTTTTTAGTCGCTAATTTCATTATCTTAAGAGCCACAAATGTTTCCTACCTCAAATTACGGAGAATTCCAATGAAAGTTGCTGTATTAGGTGCTGCAGGCGGTATCGGCCAAGCGTTATCTTTATTATTAAAAACAGGCTTACCAGCTGGCTCTGAATTATCACTTTATGATGTTGCACCAGTAGTACCAGGTGTTGCGGTTGACCTTTCTCACATCCCAACAGATGTTAAAGTAGCAGGCTTTGGCGCAGACGAATTAAACAAAGCGCTTGAAGGCTCTGATATCGTTCTTATCCCAGCGGGTATGCCACGTAAACCAGGTATGGATCGTGCTGATTTATTTAATGTAAATGCTGGCATCATCAAAACTTTAGCAGAAGGCATTGTTGCTAGCTGTCCTAAAGCGTTAGTAGGTATTATTACTAACCCAGTAAATGGCACAGTTCCAATTGTTGCTGAAGTATTCAAAAAAGCAGGTACTTACGACGCTAAACGCGTATTCGGTATTACTACGCTTGACGTTATTCGTTCAGAAGCATTTGTTGCTGAACTTAAAGGCGTAGACGTAGCAACTGTTAAAGTACCAGTAATTGGCGGTCACTCAGGCACAACTATTCTTCCTCTACTTTCTCAAGTTGAAGGTGTTTCTTTCACTGATGAAGAAGTTGCTGCACTTACTCCACGTATCCAAAATGCGGGTACTGAAGTTGTAAATGCTAAAGCCGGTGGCGGTTCAGCTACATTATCAATGGGCGCAGCTGCTGCTCGTTTTTGTATGTCTTTAGTTAAAGGCCTACAGGGTGAAGAAGTGGTAGATTACGCTTATGTTGCTATTGAAAATGGCGATGCAGAGTACTTTGCTCATCCAGTACGTTTAGGTAAAAACGGCGTAGAAGAAATTCTTTCTTACGGCGAACTAAGCGCATTTGAAACAAAAGCAAAAAATGACATGCTTGAAACACTGAAAAAAGACATCAAAGAAGGTGTTGATTTCATGGCGTAATAGCCAATTTAAGCAACAAAAAAGCCTGCATTTGCAGGCTTTTTTATTGCTCAGAATTAATTTCACACTGTGTAACTAGTTAAAACTAGTGGTCGCGGTCAACCGCAATACGTGCAAGGCTTATAAGTGCTTGCTTATAGTCAGACTCAGCTAAAAAGTCTAAACACGCAATAGCTTTGTCAGCTTCAAGCTCAGCTTTTTGCATTGTAAATTCAAGCGCATTAGTTTGCTTTAGTGCCGATAAAATTTCTTCTAAATACTCCATACCATTACTGTGCTCTATTGCATCACGAATAAGCTGTGTTTGCTGCTCGCTACCATGTTGCATGGCATAAATAAGCGGAAGGGTTGGTTTGCCTTCAGCTAAATCATCACCAATGTTTTTACCCAACTGCTCAGCATCTGCATTGTAATCAAGTACATCATCTACTAGCTGAAATGCAGTACCTAAATGCATACCGTACAGGTTTAGTGCATCGAGAGTACTTTGGTCTTGCTCAGTAATAATGGCAGCAAGCCCTGTCGCTGCTTCAAACAACTTAGCTGTTTTAGAGTAAATAACCTGCATATAACTGGCTTCGGTCGTATCTGGGTCGTTGCAGTTCATTAACTGCAATACTTCACCTTCAGCAATAATGTTTGTTGCATCGGCAAGTACTTGCATAACCTGCATTTTGCCAAGGCCAACCATAAGCTGAAATGAACGAGTGTAAATAAAGTCACCAACCAATACGCTAGCAGCATTACCAAATTCAGCATTTGCTGTAGGCGTGCCACGTCGTAAGTTTGATTCATCTACAACATCATCATGCAATAGCGTTGCTGTATGAATAAACTCAACAATTGTTGCAAGTGTTATGTGATCTTTACCCTGATAACCGAGCGCCTTGGCTGCTAAAATCGCCAGCATTGGACGAACGCGTTTGCCGCCACTGCTAACTATATATAAACCAAGCTGATTAACTAACGCCACATCTGAGCGCATTTGCGCATGTATAAGTTGATTGACGTCATTCATATCGCTTTCGATTAACGCCTGGATAGCTTTTATATCCATTGATCTCCGAGCCAATTTTTATGTGTGAACGGCGCAGATTGTACAACAAAAAATGCACTAGCTCGATATTTTGTGACGATTGATTGAAAAAACACTATTAAAGTACTTAATTTAGACTGAATTGGCCAAGATAACTGATTAATTGATAATCAATATACAGTTTGTGGTGTGCTTAGATATTAAGCTGTGAGGGTCATATTTGAGTACATTAATTTATTTCGACTAAGAGTTAAAAAGCGCTTGGCAAAAGGGCTAATTAATATAAAATGGGGTAAATATTGAATTGCTCTCAAAGCAGCTACTTTTTATTCATTTTAATTACAAAATAGGCTTGCTAGTTATTTCGCGTTAGCGTAAACTTCGCGCCCTATCGAAGAATATTTTAGTTGCGCCGATTTGAGGGTGCACAGACGGAGTTAATTATGTACGCGGTTTTCCAAAGTGGTGGTAAACAGCATCGTGTGACTGAAGGTCAAACGATTCGTCTTGAAAAATTAGACGTTGAAACTGGTGCGGCAGTAGAATTTGATTCAGTACTTTTAGTTGCTGATGGTGAGAAAATCGAGATCGGTGTACCGTTCGTAAACGGTGGCAAGATAACAGCTGAGGTTGTTTCACATGGTCGCGGTGAGAAGATTAAGGTTGTTAAATTTAGACGCCGTAAGCATTCTCGTAAGCAAATGGGCCATCGTCAATGGTTCACTGAAGTTAAAATCACTAGCATTAGCGCTTAATTAGAGGTACTTAGAAATGGCACATAAAAAAGCAGCTGGTAGTACTCGTAACGGTCGCGATTCAGAAAGCAAACGCCTAGGTGTTAAGCGTTTTGGTGGCGAATCAGTTCTAGCGGGTAGCATCATTGTTCGTCAGCGTGGAACTCGTTTCCACCCTGGTACTAACGTAGGTATCGGTAAAGATCACACTATCTTCGCAAAAGCAGATGGTAAAGTTCAGTTTGAACAAAAAGGTCCTTTAAACCGTAAATACGTAACTATCGTAACTGAGTAATCAGTAAGGTAGTTAAAAACCCCGCCTTTGCGGGGTTTTTTGTTTTGTAGTCAGTCAAAATATATACCCAAGCCTGCATTTGTGTTGGCTTGGGTATATAATAGAGTTATTAAACAAGCCAATCCCTAAAGTGAGTAATCATGAAGTTTGTAGATGAAGTAGAAATTCGCGCAGAAGCTGGAGACGGTGGCAGCGGCATCGTGTCTTTCCGTCGTGAAAAATATGTTCCAGATGGTGGACCAGACGGCGGTGACGGTGGAGACGGTGGTAGTGTTTATCTACAAGCTGATGAAAACTTAAATACCCTAATTGATTATCAGTTTGAGCGTTTCCATAGGGCTGAACGTGGGACTAACGGTCGTAGCCGTAACTGTACAGGCCGAAAAGCCGACGACTTATTTGTTATGGTGCCTGTAGGCACACGCATCATGGATGTTGATACCCAAGAGGGACTTGGCGACTTAACTCAACATGGTCAACGAATTTTGGTTGCAAAAGGTGGTTTCCACGGCTTGGGGAATGCACGTTTTAAATCAAGTACTAACCGTGCACCTCGTCAAAAAACATTGGGCACACCTGGTGAAGTACGTAACTTAAAATTAGAGTTACTATTATTAGCTGATGTAGGCTTACTCGGATTACCAAATGCAGGTAAATCTACGTTTATCCGCAGTGTATCTGCAGCGAGACCAAAAGTAGCTGATTACCCATTCACGACGCTTATTCCTAATTTAGGTGTGGTACGTCCTGAAGCAAATAAATCGTTTGTTATAGCCGATATTCCAGGTCTAATTGAAGGTGCATCTGATGGTGCAGGCCTTGGTATTCGCTTCTTGAAGCATTTAGAGCGTTGTCGTGTGTTATTACACATTATTGATGTAATGCCGGTAGATGGTTCAAACCCTGTTGATAATGCATTCTCGATTATTAACGAGCTACACCAATACAGCCCTAAATTAGCTGAAAAGCCACGCTGGTTAGTGTTTAATAAAATAGATTTATTACCAGAAGACGAAGCAAAAGCGCTATGCGAAGCGATTGCAGAAGAACTGGGCGAAAGTGAAAATATTTATCACATCTCAGCAATTAATAAACTTAATACTCAACCTTTAATCCACAACATAATGACGCTTCTCGATAGCATGCCTAAAGAGAAGTTTGTACAAGTTGAAGATGAAGAAGTTGAATTCAAGTGGGATACCTATCATGAAAAAGCCACTAAAGGTAAGGGCAATGATGATGATTGGGACGACTGGGATGAAGATGATTACGACGTAGAAGTAGTCTACGAGCGTTAATTAAATAGAATTTATTAAAAAGGAGCTTATGCTCCTTTTTCTTTGTTTAAGAATAAAGTACTAGGTGTTTATTATGATAATTTCAATGATTGCAGCAATGGCAAATAACCGTGTAATTGGCCTAGATAATAAAATGCCATGGCATTTACCAGCGGATCTTCAGCATTTTAAAAAAGTAACTACGGGTAAACCTGTGATCATGGGTCGTAAAACTTTTGAGTCAATAGGCCGTCCTTTACCTGGGCGTCGTAATATTATTATTACTCGAAACAGCGAATATTCTGCAGAGGGTATTGAAACTGTAACCACCCCAGAGGATGCATTAAATCTAGTTTGTGATGTAGAAGAAGTGATGATTATTGGTGGTGGCAATATTTATGAGCAATTTTTACCGAAAGCAGATCGCTTGTATTTAACTTTTATTAATTTAGATGTTAATGGCGATACGCAGTTTCCTGATTACAACAAAATCGCAAATTGGAATATAAAAGAAGAGCAAGAAAACCTTCCAGATGATAAGAACAAATCTAGTTATAAATTCGTAACTTTATATAAAGAACATTAACATTATTGCGTAATTTTTGATAGATTGATATAATATTCGATAGTCTATGTAAGAATAAAGTATTATAAAGGGTTTGTCATGTTTAAATTACCAAAGCTAGTTGCACTTACTGCTGTTGTCGCTGTAAGTTCGTTGTCGTATACAGCACCAGCAAATGCTGAAGATCAATTAGCGGTATCTATTTGTGAGTACATTGCTGCTGATGATAAAAACCGATTACGTAGTAAGCTTAAAAGCTCTCGCGTAAAAATTCGTAATATCTACGATGCAGTACAATGTAATGGTAATAACTTACTACGTCATGCCGTTGCGAGTAATGCAGTAGATACAGGTGAGTATATAGTTAAAAACTTATCAAAAAGTGCTTTAACAGATGGTGCCGACATTGCTTGGGCTGAAGGCAACTTTGCCAGCTCACCACTTATTGCAGTAATTAAAGATCGCGCTGGTCTTTAATCATAAATAGATTTTACAGCTCTACTTCGAATAAGTATTGTTGAAAAATTGATTGGTCTAGGTTTGTTATTAATAACAAACCTAGACTTATTTCTCTTAGCTAATCTAATCTCACTTCCTAACAAAATTATTAATAAGTTCACTATTTACCTATCTATTTTATATTCCCAAAGTGTAGAGTCTTCACTTTAAAAGCAGCTTCAAATTTACTTCTTCAAAAGAGGTAACTTTATTCAGCTGGTATCTATTTTGTATCTGCTAGTTTATTTACAAACTTAATCACTAAGGATAGATATGAAAGCTGTAATTCCAGTGGCTGGCTTAGGGACAAGAATGCTCCCTATGACAAAAGCTATTCCAAAAGAAATGCTCCCTATAGTCGATAAACCACTTATCCAATATATTGTCAGCGAATGTGTGTCTGCTGGTATTAAAGATATTGTATTAGTTACACACAGCTCTAAAAATGCAATCGAAAACCATTTTGATACAAGTTACGAGCTAGAAGCTACTCTTGAAAAGCGTGTTAAACGTGCTTTATTAGATGAGATTCGCTCTATTTGTCCGCCTGATGTAACTATTATGAGTGTTCGCCAAGGTGAAGCTAAAGGGCTAGGGCATGCTATTTTGTGTGCTAAGCCAATAGTAGGTGACGACAACTTTGTAGTGCTCCTGCCAGATGTGATACTTGATGCTTATACTGCCGATCAAGAAACTGAAAACTTAGCGGCCATGATTAAACGCTTTAAAGAAACTCAAGCAAGTCAAATAATGCTTGAGCCAGTAGCTAAAGAAGACGTTAGTAAATATGGTATTGCTGATATAAACGGTGTTGAGTTAATGCCAGGTAAAAGTGCTGCAATTAAAGCGATGGTTGAGAAACCTGATGCAGACTTAGCACCTTCAAACCTTGCTGTTGTAGGGCGATATGTACTGAGTAAGAATATTTGGCCTCTACTCGCAAAAACGACTGTAGGTGCTGGCGGTGAAATACAACTTACAGACTCTATTGACGCATTAATGGCGCAAGAAACCGTTGAAGCATTTCATATGAGTGGTCGCTCTCACGATTGCGGAGATAAGTTGGGTTATTTAAAAGCAATTGTAGAGTACAGCATGCGGGATAAAAAGTTAGGTAATGACTTTTCTCGCTTTATAAACGATTTGAATTTACCTTAACTACAGAGCAATAAATTTTATGAAAACTATAGAAGCTAAAATAGTTTTCATAAAATGTAGTGAACTCAGTCTATAAACCCTTGCTAGACTACCTTGAGTTACTAAGTTAGTTACACTTTACCTACACTGTAATAGGTTACGTAGTATGATTGTTACTTATTCTGTATTGATCTTTTAAAGGAACCACCATGATTGAGCAAGGCCAAGAATTACCATCGGTTACGTTAACGCAATTAACTGACGACGGTATGCAATCTCTTACAAATAAAGAGTTATTTGAAGGCAAAAAAGTCGTGTTATTTGCAGTACCAGGTGCATTTACACCAACGTGTTCAAATGCCCATTTGCCTGAGTTTATTACTCTTGCTGATAAAATTAAAGCAAAAGGTGTTGATGCTATTTACTGTGTATCTGTTAATGATGCATTTGTTATGAAAGCATGGGGCGACTCGCAAAACGCGCAAGAAATAGCAATGCTTGCTGATGGCGATGGTAGTTTCACTAAATCGTTAGGGCTTGATAAGGATACCGCTAGTTTTGGTGGTGTACGCTCAACGCGTTACGCTATGATTATTGAAAATGCAGTCGTAACTGGTTTATTTGTAGAGCAAGACAAAGAGTTTGTTGTAAGCCGTGCAGAATCAGTACTAGAGAAGTTATAACAGTAATAAAGTGTAGGTTTTAGCTTTAATTAATCAGCTACTTACTATTTAAAAACCGATGTTGGAAACAACATCGGTTTTTTATTTACGGTTTAAACTTTAAATTACGGTTGGTACTGCCCGCTAAGTGTTAAACCAGAGAAAGTGCTATAAGCGTTCACGCTTAAGTGCCAAGTACCTGCTTGTGGATTGGTAAATGTACATGTTTCTGCGTTGCCATTTTTATAAGGGCGACAATCGTACGTAGTGGTTGTTGGTTGGCTGCCATATTTTACAAATAAGTCTGCATCGCCACTTCCACCTGACGTTGTTACTGTAAACGTACTCATTCCTGCAGGTACATCTAACGTGTAATGTTTCCACTGACCAGTATTGGCTGTCACATCGCTTATAGTGCCGCCGCCAGCTTGTGGAGTACCTGAACCGCCACCAGATGATGAACCACCAGTAATATTACCCACTAAGCTCACAGCTGAATACGCAGAGTAGCCGTTAAGCATTACGTGGTAAGTTCCTGCTGTAGGGTTATCAATAGAACACTCTTCGCTATTACCGCCTTTATAAGGGCGACAGTCATAGGTAGTTGTTGTAGGTTTGCTGCCCGCACGTACGTATAAATCAGCATCACCAGTACCACCACTCATAGTGAATGTTACGTTAGTAGCACCGCTTGGCACTGTCATCGTGTAAAATGCTTGTACGTTCGCAGCCCCACTTAAACCTGTTTTAGCTTCACCATTAATAAGCTCGCTATCGCCACCTGTAGGCGGGGTAGTGCCGCCACTTGCTGCTGCAACAGCTGCGGCTGCATCAACAATACCCGTACCACAGCTAGTACATGTCGCAGGGAACGAACGGGTTGTCGACTTTAAAATACTTTCTATTTCATCAGGCGTTGCATCTGGTTTTGCTTGCTTAATAAGTGCCGCAACACCTGCTACGTGAGGCGCAGCCATTGATGTACCTTGCGAATAACCGTAACTGTCGCTTGAAGGTGTAGACGAACCTGAATTGTAAGTTGATAAAACACCTTCTGAGTCGTTTGCAAAGCTTTGCGCGCCGCCCGGTGCTGCAACATCAATATTGCTACCGTAGTTTGAGTAATAAGCTCGGCCGCCATTACGGCCTACTGATGCTACGTTTACTACACCATTACAGTTACCTGGGTTGTAGTTTGCCGAGTTATCGTTATCGTTACCTGCAGCAATAACTACCACAGTGCCGTTACTACGCGCGGTATTAATTGCATTTTGAGTTGTAGAGCTACATGAACCGCTGCCACCTAAACTCATATTAATTACATCTGCAGGGTTTGAGTTTGCCGGAATGCCTGAAACACTCCCACCAGATGCCCAAATAATACCGTCTGCAATATCAGAGGTTAAACCACCACACTTACCAAGCACACGAACAGGCACTACTTTTGCATTATAAGCTACGCCTGCCACGCCTTCGCCGTTATTGGTTACCGCAGCAACAGTGCCGGCTACATGTGTACCATGCCAGCTAGAATTTTGTGCACCGTTAGTACCACACTCGTTTGCTGCAACAGCATCACCCGGATCACGTGCATCGCTATCGCGACCACCGCCATCGTTTGCTACCGATAGGTTAGAGATCATATCGTAACCCGGTAAAATGTTAGCATTTAAATCGGCATGTGGGCGGTAACCCGTATCTAGTACAGCTACAACTACACCGCTACCCGTTGCGGTATCCCAAGCGGTCGGTAAATTTAAACCACCGGCTTGCTCGTAGTAATGCCATTGGTCATCAAAGCGAGGGTCGTTAGGAGTTGAAAACGGCTTTAACATTTGATCCACTTCAATGTATTCAACATTGCCAGAATCAACCATTTCTTGCATAAACTCTTGCGCTTCTGCTGTACTTAATTTTTTATCAGCACGCATTACGTGGTGGTTATTAAGTGCCATTGCACGAATATATTTTGCTTTTACTTTGCCTTTTTTAGAAGCGAAGTTTTTAACAAAGCTCTGTGCGCGCTTTTTCATGCTAGATGGGCTTGCGTCAGCAGTTGAGAGGCTCGCCATTTCGTTATTATTTTTATATTTAATAATAAACTGAGTTTCAAAGCCGCCTTGGCTTTGTAGCTTAGCTGATGTTTCAGCCATTGAACTTGAAACCGATTGAGCCATGCCAGATGTTGCTGCAAAAAGCGTACTAACTGTAATTGCAATTGCGCATCTTTTAAAAGTTTTACTTGTTGTCATAATTATCCCTAGATTTTTATTTATTATTTCGTGATTTAAGATCACGATGCGGGAACAAAAGTAAACGATCTGTTAATTTGGTTAAAATATCAATTTAGTATGTACCTCTTTCATTTAGTTATAACTCAGGTTTTTAGCGGTTTACTCGTTGTTTAGTATTTGTCATATAAATTGAAAATAAGTATAAAGGGTTGTTTTTTTTGTGCGGGTAATTATTCCTCTCTTATTACTGATGCGTTTTTGTTGTGTTATTACTAATAATTGAAATGCTGCGCTGTTAGCTATTAAATTTTGCTATAATCGAGCAAATTTTTTAATGAGATAAATAAATGACCCAAGTAGATGTAATTGTAATAGGTGCGGGAGCAGCAGGATTAATGTGTGCAGCGCAAGCTGGATACCGTGGCCGAAGCGTTACAGTACTTGATATGGGAAAAAAACCAGGTCGTAAAATTTTAATAAGTGGTGGTGGGCGTTGTAATTTTACAAATGAAAATGCAACCCCGGATAACTACTTATGCACAAACTCTCATTTTGTTAAATCATGCTTAAGTCGTTATACACAGCATGACTTTATTGAGCTGGTGGACAGGCATGGCTTGGCGTATCACCATAAAACACTAGGTCAGCTTTTTTGCGATAACAATGCACAAGACATTGTTGATATTTTACTGACCGAATGTGAGTGGGCCGGGGTAAATATAAAGCTACGCAACGAAGTGATCAGCGTATCAAAAACCGAAATCGGCTATAGCGTTACCACAGAGCAAGAAACATTAAGCTGTGAGTCGTTAGTCATTGCATCAGGTGGCTTAACCATGCCAAAACTAGGTGCAACACCAATAGGTTATAAAATTGCAGAGCAGTTTGGATTAAGTGTATTACCAACTATGGCTGCACTTGTACCGTTTACTTTGCATCAGCACGATAAAGAGCGTTTTGAAGGGCTCTCGGGAATTAGTATTCCTTGTGAAGTTTCAAGCGAAGACGGCACTGTATTTAAAGAAAATATCCTCTTTACCCACCGAGGGTTATCGGGCCCTGCAATATTGCAAATAAGCTCATTTTGGCGAGCAGGGCAGGCTGTTACTATAAACCTATTACCTGAAATTAATTTAAGGCAGCAACTTGCCGATTGGCGAGAAGCGCAAGCCCAAAAGTCGCTAAAAAACAGCCTTTCGACTATTTTACCTAAACGCTTTATAGAAATACTGCACGAAAGCAAAGCGATACCAGATTGTAATATTAATCAGCTTACACATGCCCAAATAGATGAGTTAGTAAATTACATTCATGCGTGGCAAATTAAACCCAATGGCACAGAAGGTTATAGAACAGCAGAAGTAACATTGGGCGGTGTAGATACCGACGAGTTGAGCTCAAAAACCTTTGAAGCTAAAAAAGCTAAAGGCCTATACTTTATAGGCGAAGTAACTGACGTAACGGGCTGGCTTGGGGGCTACAATTTCCAGTATGCTTGGAGCTGTGGATTTGCTTGTGGGCAGTACGCTTAGGTTGTGTAGAGACAATAAAGTTTGTAACCTTGGGGTGATCGCTTCACCCCTTAACCTTGGTAAAAAATATTATTTAAAATATGATTAAAAGTTAACCACTTGAATTTAATGTATTTTATTCCTTAAAAATAAAGTCATAATTTAAGTCATAAAAGCAATAAAATAGCGATTGAAAAACAAGCAAATAAGTCATATTTTTATTCTTTTTTTGACCTCATTTCTTTAATGAATTGTTCATGTTTAGCTAATTCTTCAGGTATTCGATCATAACAGGTTATATCCTGACTTTTTTTCTTGTTTTTAACTTTGCAAAATGACAACCATCTATCAAAAATATAAGATTTACGCCAGAGGGTGATTTTACTTTTAGCTTCCCTTCCAATAATTGTGGGAGCTATGGCTTTTACTGTATTACTATAAATGCTATTCGCTGGAAACTTATCGCTCATTTTTTTAACATAGTTTGAGTCATCTGTAGACCTAAAAACAATAAATGAGCCTCGACTCCTAAATTGAAGTTCATTTAGCAGATGTATATCTGGTAAGTTTTCAATTATGGTACAGGAACTATTTTTAGCTCCCATTTTATAGATCTTACTATCATATAAACATAAGGTAATAGTGCTTGATATTGGTAAGAAAACTTGCAATCCACATTTAGACAAACCACTGATATCTATTGAGTGTAAGTTACGAAGATACCAGTTGTAATGAACCACAGGATGATCTGATATCACAAACTCAGTGGCTGTTTCATTAATTAGTATGTGCCACTCTAAATCTAAGAGAAGAGGCACTTTGAGCGCAGCTTCCAGTGTTTGCAGTTGAAGAAAATATTTTGGGTTATCAAAAGAAACTTTTATACCGTCTAGAGCTTCTTTATCAAAACCATTTAATTGACCTAATTGATTTATTAATTCATTAAAATAATTGTCAATATTATCTAGCGAGGAAGAATATGCATTTGGTGTACGGCTTAATTGAACTAAAATAAACCGAAGAAGGTCTACTCGCCCTTCAAAATCCAATTGTCCATCAACTTCCCTTGTAATTATTTTTAAAGCCTGAGCGCCTGGCCCTTCAATATAATCACGCAAAAAATTTTCGATCGTGTTGTCTTTATCATAGAAGTTATTCTCGAATAGTTCAGCTCCAACATTAGATGGCCGTAACTTATTCCTAGTTGAATCGAATATATTAATAGCACCATCGTTATAGCTAAAGTTTTTAAGTAAACACCTGGGTACGAAGTGCTGCTTCCTTGTTATCTTTTTCATTTATATTTTCCCTACAATGTAGCGGCAATTATTAATAACCTCTAGCTATTTAATGCTAACGATCTTAGATTTTGATTCTCGTAATAATCTAATTCTATCTTCTATATCTAGAAAATTCATCATCGCAGTTAACAGCATTGTTTGCTCTGCATATGCTTCATCTAGCCTTTGATTAGCAACATCTAACTCATGTCGGTATTTATCTTTTAGCCTTTTTTCTTTTGATTTATCTTCTTTAATTCTCTCCAAGTCAGTGCTAACAGAGCGTTTACGAGCCTTACCAGTTTTTTTAGCCTGAGTTTGTTTCTCTGATGAGATTGCATCCAAAACCTCAAGATACAAGTGGTACAGTGATTTTGGCCACCCATTAAGAAAAAAACCGCCAAACTGGCGGTTAAAAGGTCTACACAATACTGTAAAAGTTATAACTACATAGTTACTTTAATAGTTCGAGCACATCAAAACAGGCACCCATTGTATGGTAATCAGTTTTACCTATTGGGCTTTTCATCGTGTCTATTTTTTTATTGTCAGCGGTTAAAATTCTAAACCAAGCGCCGTATTTATGATCGACTAAATGCTGCCACGAATACTGCCAAATTTTGTCATACCATTGCTGATATTTTTCATCCCCTGTTGCTTGATAAAGATACGCGGCACAACACAGAGTTTCGGCTTGAACCCAAAAGTATTTATCGTCATCGCAAATAGTTTTATCAGGAGCAAAGCCGTAGCAAATACCGCCGTACTTTTTATCCCACGCTACATCTATTGATTTATCGAATAATGCTTGAGCGCGCTCAATAAGCCATTTTTGTGGTTTATGCTTATTTAAAAACATAAGTAGTTTTGACCACTCTGTTTGATGGCCAGGCTGAAAGCCCCACGGACGAAATAAATTTTTAGGATCGTCTTTGTTGTACTCTAAATCGACCTGCCAATTTATATCGTAATGCTCCCAGATTAATCCGCCCATTAAATTAGCTTGGCGATTAACCATATTGTCGGCAAGTGTGAGCGCACGGTTTAAAAATATTTCATCATTTGTGGCTTCATAGGCGGCAATAAGGGCTTCACAGGTATGCATGTTGGCATTTTGGCCGCGGTATGAATCGCACTTTGTGAAGTCGCTGTTGTGCTGATCTTTATATAACCCTGCTTTTGCATCCCAAAAATGTGTTTCCATTGTTTGAAATGTATCATTTAGGTATTCGCGCGCTTCAGTAACACCTGCGCGGTATGCCCAGCTGTACGCTAAAATAACAAACGCAAAGCCATAACAGTGGTTTGTATTATCGAGCACGGTAGCTTGACCGTTTTCAACTTTTAATAACCAGTTGTAGCCGCCTGTTTGCTCAACAAGGTGATGCTTACGAATAAACTCAATCCCTGATTTAACACGGTTTAGGTACTTTTCGCCATTAAAGGTTTGATACGCGCGTGCATAGTTAAATACAAAACGAGTAGAGCTTACTAAGTGGCGAGTGTGTTTATCAAATACCTCACCATTATCAGAAAAGTTTTGGTAAAAACCGCCGTGTTCGTCGTCAATATTTGGCTCATAAAACGCTAGCGTATCGGCAATATGTTGTGTTAAAAATTCGCGGCTTTTAAAGTTATCAGGTGTACTTTTCATAGTGCGCTCCTAAAATCGTTAAGCGATTTTTCGTTAGGTAAGGAGGTAAACGCTCCTTTATAAGATGCGGCATGAGCACCACATAATGAAGCAAATTCAAAAATAGTATTTAGTGTTTCGGGCGTGTTGCAAAGCTCGCTAAAAGAGTTGGGTGTCAGGTTTTGTAAGCCTAGTTGATACAGCAGTCCACCTACAAACGCATCTCCTGCAGCGGTGGCATCAACCATAGTAACCTTCTTAGGGTGAAGCGTTTGTTTGGCATTTTTTGTATACCAATGCATAGGGTTGCCTGCATCGGTAACTACAAATAACTCACAGCCGTTACTCAGTGTTTGGGCAATAAACTCATCGCTCGATTGCTCACCCGCTAAGTATTCAAGCTCTTCTTTTGAGGCTTTAATAATTGAGCAGTCTTTTAATAACGGTAAAATATGCTCGCGAGGGTTGGCATTGCTTGGCCATAAATTAAGGCGCAAGTTAATATCAAAGCTCACAATTGAGTTATTTTGTTTTGCAAATTTAACACCGTAAGCAGTGGTGTTTCTGATGTTTTTGTCGGTTAATGTGTTTGAGCAAATATGAAAAATATCGCATTGCTCAAACCATTCGCGACTAAAGTCATTATTACTAAAGTGCAGATCGGCGGTGTTATCACGGTAAAACTCAAATGTGCGATCGCCGTCGTTATCAAGTGATACAAACGCGAGAGCTGTTTTTGCTTGGTTGGTAAAACGCATAAAGTCGGTTTTTACACCTTGCTCTTTTAATGCGTTATGTAAAAAGTCGCCAAAGCTATCAGTGCTTAGCATTCCTGCAAAGTAGGCATTACCGCCTAGCTTTGCAATGGCAACGCTTACGTTTGCAGGCGCACCGCCTGCAAACTTTGTAAACGCTTCGTGTTCGTTGCTGTTTTGGCTCAATTTATTTGAAAGTAAATCAACCAGTACTTCACCAAAGCATATTGTGTGTTTCATGATGTTGCCTTAGTTGTTAGTCAAGTAGCCAATGCAGTGCTATTGCCGCTGTCCACGAGAAATCTTTACCACCGCAGCCTGCGCCTGTTTCTGGGTTAAAGTATTCGTAGTAGCCTGACTTAACAACGAGGTTGCGAGTGTCATCTTGAATTTTTTCAGCCGTTGTTACAAAACCTGCTTCTTTAAGGCCTGTGGCTATCATCCAGTTTATGTGTAGCCAAATAGGACCACGCCAGTAGCGTTGTGGCTCGTATTTTTCTTCTTTAGGGTGAGTAGATGCCACACTAAATTGACTCGACTCAATAAAATCTTCAGTGGCTGTATTAATTATTTTAGTTTGCTCATCGCTTGTTAAACCTGCATATACAGTTAATAGCGCAGCTGATGTTTTAACTTTAGCTAAGCTGTTAGTTAGTACATCTCTGCAATAAAAGTACTGGCTTTGTTCACACCATAAAGTGTTTATGGCTTGCTCTGTTATTTGTAAACGCTGTGCTAAGTAATCAGTACGAGCATCGTTTAAGCCAAGTTGTTCACCCATTTTGAGTAAATCTTTGGTTGCACGGTGTAAAATAGCAATAATACCTAGGTCATTCATTTTGTAAGGGCTGGTTTCGTAAATTACTTTACTGTCAAAGTTGCTACGTTTAAAAAAGTCTACAAGGTATAAAAAGCGATCGTATTCACTTTTATGTGGACGCTGAGAAGAATCTACATGACTTGTATCACGGCGCGTATATTCCCAATCCACACACGGCACAGCATGAAGAGCGTCATCCCATGATGGGCTGTTATCCATGCCCGACTCCCACGGGTGGTAGGTCACTACTAAACCTGTTTTTTCAGGATCTCGGTCGTTGTACCACCATAAATGATAATCAACTACTTGTGAAAATAATACTTTAATCTTTTGTTCTGCAAGTGTTTTATCTTTCGCGCTGGCAAGCATTTCCTTCATTACAGTAGCAACTACTGGCGGCTGTGAAATAGAGGTACTTTTAATTTTTTTATCTGATCCCCATACGTCAGGACCAGGAAAATAAGTATCAGAATCTTTATGAAACAAGATGTGCGGCACCATGCCATCATCCCATTGGCCTGAAAATAACACATCAATTTCTTGCCATGCGCGGCTTTCGTCTGATTTCATCCAGCC
This sequence comes from Pseudoalteromonas sp. AS71, assembly GCF_038900275.1. Lineage (NCBI taxonomy): Bacteria > Pseudomonadati > Pseudomonadota > Gammaproteobacteria > Alteromonadales > Pseudoalteromonadaceae > Pseudoalteromonas > Pseudoalteromonas sp. AS71. Next base: position 58,201 of record NZ_JBBMQZ010000007.1, read on the forward strand.
TAGCGCTGTAATGGCTGAATCCCAGTTCCACTGAAACGGGTATAGGCCATGTGTTGGTACTGTATAGCCACCTAAGTCGTTTGCTATAAGTGTTTTAGTAGCAAGGTCTGCAAGCGATGAAGCCGTTGCTGAGTCAATTTTACCGCTGTTTATAGTAGTCATATTGGGTGCTCTTTGTGTGTTATTTCCGATTTGGATAATATTAAAGCACTCATTATGGGTTGTAAATGTTTTTTTTCTATGCTTAAATCCTGTTCGAAGTAACAAAAAACTAACATGTTTACTTGATTATTTCGGCTTTGCTTAGCCACACTCTAAGTAAATACACACAGACAACTAGCACAATTGGAGAATACCCGTGAATAAAACAACGATCGCCTCTATTGTATCTTTATGCCTTGCACAGGGCGCTTATGCAGCAGAAGAAGCTGCACCAGATACAGCAAAAAAAGCTAACAACGTTGAGCGTATTATCGTCTCTGGTACCAGTAAAGGGCGTGTTATTTCAGACACTCCTCAATCAGTAACATCTATTAGCGAAGACGAGCTGGTAAAGCTGTCTTCAAGTAGCCAAGCGGATGTGCTTCGCTATATTCCGGGTATTAAAGTAGAAGGCGGTGGCGGTGAAGTCGCTACTAACCTACAAGTTAGAGGACTACCTTCATCGGGTCAGTTTCAGTTTACGCCGCTGTCTTATGATGGTTCACCTAGTTTGAGTGTTTTTGGTTTGAACTCATCAGCGTTTGATGTGTATTACCGTAATGATTTGGGTATTGAGCGCGTAGAGTTTGTGCGTGGTGGGGTATCTAATTTATTTGGTCAAGGTTCTGTGGCCGGCATTATTAACTATATTTCTAAAACGGGCAGTGACGATCCGCAAAGTACCGTACAAATGGAGCTTTCTGATCAAGGACGTACTCGCTTAGATTTTGCAACGAGCGGTCCACTTAACGAAGATGGCTTATATTACGCGCTTTCTGGTTTTTACCGCTACGACGAGGGTCCTTTAGATACAGGCCTTGAGACGAAAGGTACACAGTTGCGTGGTAATATTCGTAAAGAATTTGATGATGGCTCTGGCTCATTTACTGTTTACGGACAGTACATTGACGACCAAGCGCAGTTTTACTTACCTATTCCACTTGATGGCGACAGCCGCGAGCGCTTAATTGGTAACGATGGTCGTGAAGTTGAGTCACTGCAAACGGCGCAAGTATCTAACTTAACGTACGATACAGCAAATGGTCGTTACGAATCGCCAATCAGCGATGGTGTCGTTACTAAAGGTGGCTCTATTTCAGTGGTGTTTGAAAAAGAACTCGCTAACGATTTTGCCATTAATATGCGCAGTAAATACGCTAAGTACCAACACGAATTTAATCTATTTTTAGACGGCGACGGTATTATTAATGTACCTGAAAGCCAAGACGACTTTTTAGCTAACCGGGGGCTAGGTGATGCAAGCGGTGCTGAGTTTTCTTATGTTAATTCAGGTGTCGCACTTGCAAGTGATGACTTACTATTTGCTAACCGCATTTTAGACCGCGACCGCCCAGCTGAAGACTTTTCTGCAGAATTTAATATCATCAAAAGTATTTTTGTAGGTGATTTTAGCCATGATATTACAGTCGGCACATTTTTCTCTCACAGTGAAGCCGACGACGACAACGTTATCACAACTTACTTAGGTGAGTTTAATAACAACCCTCGCTTAATCGACTTAACGTATACCGATGTTAATGGCGACGAGGTTCAGTACACTCAAAATGGTATTAGTGGCCCAGGTATTTCTTATACTAACCAAACCATTAGCGCTACCCGCCGAGCACTGTACGTAGCGGATCAAATGGAAAGTGACGATTGGATTTTTGACTTTGGTGTTCGCTACGAAGAAATTGAAGGCAAAATTAGCCGCGAAGGCAGCCAAGTTGTACAAATAAATAACTACCCATCACTTGCATCTAACTTACAAGTAAACACTACGGGCAGTGGTGTAATGACTTACGGCGAAGTCGACACGTCTGAATTTGCTGTATCGGGGGCGGCGTTATATCGCTTAACAGATAATTTAAATGTATATGCTAATGCATCGCGCGGGTTTTTCTTCCCTGAAATTAGGGGGATTCAGTTTAATGATTTAGGCGAACCAGCTAGTTACGAGGCTGAAATTGTAGAGCAGGGCGAATTAGGTGTTAAGTTTTTTGATAACGACTTTAGCGGTAGTGTTGCTTTATTTAGAACAGACTTAAAAGATAGACGCAGCGTAGACTTTGTAAACGATGGTAACGGTGGCGTACTAGAGCTGCCAGTAATGCAGTCAACTAAAGCAACGGGTGTTGAGCTTACAGGTCGTTACGATATTACCGATGAGTGGGCTGTTGATGCCAACATGACCTATACCGATCACGAATTTACAGAATTTGATTCAGACCCCTCTATTATTGGTAACGAGTTACGTCGTAAACCAAAAATACTATTCAATACATCTATAAGCTATACCACAGATGACTGGGATGCTTCTATCTATCATAACTTTACAGGTAAAAACTTTGCTAACGATGCAAACTCTGTAGAGCTCGATTCATTCCACTTATTTAGATTTGATGCAGGTTATAACTGGCAAGTTGCACCAGAGCAAACAGTACGCTTAAGCGTTGGGGTATTTAACCTGTTTGATTCTGACGGTGTTACTGAAGGTTCGCCACGTTTAGGTAATAGCCAAACGGCAGATAATCCATACTTTGTAGGTCGCCCGATTCTCCCACGACGCGTTACTTTAAGAGTTAAATACGACTTTTAAATAAATGCTTTATGCCTATTAACTCACTTTTGGGTTAATAGGCTTTTTGCATTGTGATGCATTTTTCAGCTAAGTTAGTTACAGGTTTACCTTTTTGACTAGGCTCGTTTATTAAAAAGGTAAGGGCAGGTAGCCGTTTAGTATTTTAATTTTGAAAAGGCGCAGTGTTTTCATATTGTGAATACGCGAATTAATTATGAATATATTAGATTTTTCAATAGTTGCTCTTTATCTTGGTGCCTTATTGGTAATGGGATTTATGCTACGCGAACAAACCAATAAAAATGATTACTTTTTAGGGGGTAAAAGCTTAGGTTGGAAGCCTTTAGCTTTGTCGGTAATGGCCACTCAACTTTCGGCTATTAGCTTTATTTCGGCTCCTGCATTTGTTGGTTTGCGTGAAGGTGGTGGTATGCAATGGCTCTCGTATGAGCTGGGTGTTCCGCTGGCGATGATTTTAATTTTAGCGACTATTTTACCCAAGCTTTATAAAAGCGGCATTGTCAGTATTTACGATTATTTAGAAATGCGCTTTGGGCGCTCGACCCGTGTACTTATTAGCGTGGTGTTTCAATTTAGCCGTGCGTTTGCCACCGGCATTATGATTTACGCGGTATCGCTTATTCTACAAGGCACCATGGGAATAGAAGCATGGCAGGCCATTGTACTAACGGGTGTTATAACCGTTTTATATTCACTACAAGGTGGGATGAAAGCGGTAGTGTACGGTGATGCGATTCAAATGATCATCATTGTACTAGGTACTATTGCTTGTATCGGATTTGGGCTTTATCACTTAGGTGGCGTTGATACCTTTATTGCCAATGTTGATTCGAGCCGATTAGAAGCGATTAAGTTTGATTCATTTGGTTTTAGCGGTGATGGCTTTGGCTTTTTACCGATGATTTTTGGTGGTGTGGTACTTTACGCCTCTTACTACGGGTGTGACCAAACTCAAGCGCAACGTGCGCTCAGTGCAAAGAATCCTAAAAATCTACGCTACATGATTTTAGCCAACGGCGTAGTGCGTTTTCCTATTACTATTTTATATTGCGTGTCGGGTTTAATTGTTGGCACACTGGCAATGAGTAACCCTGAATTTTTAGCAAAAATTCCAGCAGATAACCCCGATTGGATGATGCCTATATTTATTTTAGATTACTTGCCGCACGGCTTAATTGGTTTGTTAGTTGTCGCTATTTTGTCGGCAGCGATGTCATCACTTAGCTCTGCAATTAATTCACTTTCGGCCGTAAGTATTGAAGACTACAGGCGTATTTCTAATAAAGAGTTAGACCAACCAGCGTATTTAAAACTGGCTAAATACTTAGGCTTAGCATGGGGCGCAATTACCTTAGTGTTATCACTTTTTGCCGGTGACATAGCCCCAACTATTATTGAAGCTATTAACAAAGTCGGCTCGTTATTTTATGGCCCAATACTCGCCGTATTTTTAATTGCTGTGCTAAGTAAACGCAGTGCTGCACTACATGCCAATATTGGCTTAATTAGTGGTGTATTAATTAACCTGTTGGTGTCGGTATTTGCACCTGATATTTTCTGGTTCTGGTGGAACTTTATAGGCTTTGTCAGCGCCGCTGTGATTATTTATGTCACGAGTCGTTTAATCCCACGAGAAGTGAACGAAGTCACAAAAGTACAAAATGCCGAGACAATATCAAACTCAATTTTAACTGGCAAAGATATTGTTATGCTACTTAGCATGTTTATTGTGATGATATTAATTTGTTTAGCTATTCCTTCAATTTTTTCGTGAGCTGTGACTAATGGATTCTAAAAAATCGTTTTTAATTGATTTATTTACCACTGCGGTAAATGCCTGTAAACCCAGCGCTTGCATGAGTAAGTATTTAGAAAACATAGATGCAAGCAAAGGCTTGTGTGTAGTAGGGGCGGGTAAAGCCGCCGCTGAAATGGCCGCCGAAGTTAATCGCTTTTATGGTGATAAATGCTTTGGCGCAGTGGTAACGCGTTATGGCTACGAAAGTAGCGGCGATACTGGGCGAATTAAAGTGCTTAGTGCGAACCACCCAACACCAGATGATAATAGCTTGGCTGCTGGCAAAGAGTTATTGGAGCTTGTAAAAAATAATCCGGCTGATATTCCTATTTTGTTTATTATTTCGGGGGGCGGTTCGTCGTTGATGTGCCTACCTGTTGATGATGTGCCTTTTTCACAAAAGCAAAAGCTTAATCAGTTTTTACTTAGAAGTGGTGCAAGCGTTGATGAAATAAATGTAGTACGTAAGCAGTTGTCACTTGTTAAAGGCGGTAAGCTAGCGCAGGCTGCTAAGTCGGATTACGTTACGCTTATTATTTCAGATGTAGTAGGGGATAAACCAAGTGATATAGCGTCTGGTCCTACTATTAGCGATGGCAGTACTAAAGCTGATGCACTGGCTATTTTACAAAAGTACAATTGGCCGGTAATTGCAGAGGTTGAAGCACATTTATTAAAACCTGAGCAAGAACGAGCTGCCGATACCATAGGTGGGCACTTTATTGTTGCAAACGCGCAGCATGCTATTGATAGCGCTATAAGTATTGCACAGCATGAAGGCTGGGAAACCCAGGTACTAGGGTATGATATTCAAGGCGAGGCTAAAGAAGTTGCAAAGCAACATGCGGCTATCGCTCTTGAGCAAAAAGCCCAAGGCAAGCGCATTATGTTGTTCTCAGGCGGCGAGCTTACAGTAACCGTTGCTGATGTTTATGGCGATGGCGGGCCCAATCAAGAATACTTAATGGCGTTGGCTGAGGCGCTTAATGGCGAAGCGGGTATTTACGCACTTGCTTGTGATACCGATGGTGTAGATGGTAGTAAAGATGTAGCGGGTGCTTACATAAATAGCACAACGGTTACACGGGCACAAAGCGCAGGAGAGAGCCTTCAAGCGCAATTAGAAGGACATAATAGCCATCAGTTTTTTAAAGCAATTGATGATTTAATTATTACTGGGCCAACTAACACAAATGTGAATGATTTTAGAGTGATAGTGATTGAGTAGGCGCAGTTTGCCCACTTGTTCTTTATAATGGTTTCACGTAATCTTGTGCTCCAATTTTGTTAGGGTTAATACCTATGTTTTCGTTAAACAACAGTAACTTATTACGCTCTGGTTTTGAGCTTGGAAAAGGCGAAAAGCTTTTTCAAGATATTGAGCGCGATATTATAAAAGTGGTGTTTTGGGAAAAGTGCGTAACTCAAAGTCATATTGTGAGCGCAACTCGTATTCCACAGCAAACTGTGTCGCGTTTACTTAAGTCGTTAACCCAGCACGGTGTAATTGTACAAAGCGATACGCTTATTCCTAATAAAAAAGGTAAGCCGGGGTTTGGCATTGCCCTTAACCCCGATTACGGATTTACCTTTGGCTTAGCTATTTTGCTTGATGCCATTTCGATTGCTGTAATGGATTTTACGGGAAAGGTTGTGTACACCCATATGCAGCTAATGTCGGATATGAGCATTAATAATGTGCTTAAGTGTGCACAAAAGCTGGTGGAAGAAATAAGCGCTGAGCGTGACATTCCAAGTGAAAAAGTACTAGGAATGGGCGTGGGTATCTCTGGCTTTTTTAGCTCAATGGATGGGAAAATGAATACCCACCATATGCTAGAAGAGTGGTCGCAGGTTGATATTATCGATATTGTGTCGCAGCATTTTCAGCTCCCTACTTGGGTTGTTAACGATGCTACAGGCGCAGCTGCAGGCGAGGGTGTTGCAGGTATTGGTCGTGAGTACAAAAACTTTGTTTATATGTTTGTATCGGCCGCATTTGGTGGCGGTATTGTAAATAATGGCGACGTACTGCGCGGTACATACGGAAACGCAGGTGAGCTTGGCGACATGCTACCGCCTAAATTATATGCGCACCCTAATCTTGAATTACTAAAACGTATTTTGAAAAAAAATGGCGTAGCGGTTACTTCTATTTACGACCTGCATGACAACTTTGACCCCGATTGGCCTGGCGTTGAAGAGTGGCTGTTTAAAGTTCAAGACTCATTTGATTTAGTGGCAACCTGTTGCTCTGCATTATTAGATGCTGAAGCGATTATTATTGGTGGCCATATTCCAAAAGAGTTGGCTGAAAAAGTTATTGCACGAACTGAGGTTTATGCACAATTTAGACGTGGCGCTAAACGCCCTATGCCAAAGCTGGTGGTTTCTAATATTGATAATTTTCCGGTATCAATTGGCGCAGCCACATTGCCATTTAGAGAATTGTGTTTGTAGCTTAATACCAATCCGCAATAATACTTAATCATTTTGCGGGGCTAAACGTGTCGTTACCTGCGTTAAAAAAATCTCATTTAGAACAACTGAATAGCGAGTTTTTTGCCTAGCTATCAACACGTTTTTCCAGCCTCAAAATAGCTCACTTAATTAAACGAATTGGTATAAGTAATAGAAACTTTAAAATAAAAAAGCCGATATTGTTTATGCTATATCGGCTTTTTTAGTGTTGTTTATACCAATTACATTAGTATCATTCCTTTAGAAATGCCTCGCCTTGTGTCATCCACTTTGCAGCTGGTTTGCCTTTTAAGTAATGATCAAAGTACTGCATCATACGCACTGAAAAATCGACCTGATTAGGAAACTTTTTCAAGTGGTGTGGTTCACCTTCGTATTGTAAAAATGTAGCGTCTTTTCCTGCACGGCGTAGTGCTAAATAATACTGCACGCTTTCATGCCAAGGCACTGCATCATCTTTGTCGCCAGACATTATTAAGATAGGCGTATTAACTTTGTCTGCAAAAAATACTGGTGAGTTTTCTATGTACAGCTCTGGTGCTTCAAATAAGTTTTTGCCAATACGGCTTTGCCCTGTTTCGTATTGAAACTGACGAGCAAGGCCCGATTTTAAACGTATGCCACTGTAAGCACTTGTCATGTTTGATACTGGCGCGCCAGATACAACCGCTTTAAACATATCTGTTTGGGTTATCATAAACGCACTTTGATAACCTGCCCAAGAGTGACCTTGTAAACCTATTTTATCTGGGTCGGCTATGCCTAAATCTATTAATTTTTGGGTGGCGTTTATCATGGTTTGCGTTGACGATTTACCAGGGTGACCTATTTCAAAGCGAATATCAGGTAAAAATACCGCATAGCCGTTTGAGGTAAACATAGGAAAGTTAGGGCGATGGTTTAATTCCATTTTTGGAAAATCAAACATACGCTGGCTCATGTAACGATAAAAATACACAACCACAGGTACTTTATCGCCTTTTTTATAGCCCGCTGGTTTTATTAGTACGCCTTGTAAATCTTCGCCATCAAAGCCTTTATAGCTTATTAGTTCTGGCTTTTCTCCCCAGGAAAAATTACTAATTTGTGGGTTTAGGGTGGTCACTTGTTTTGGTGCGCTAAAGCTAAAATCAGTTTGGTAGTAATCAGGAAATTGGCTATAAGTTTGCGAGGTGAACAAGTACTTGTCAGCCTTTTTGGCTTTTTTAACTACATCAAAGCGTTTATTACCGCTAAGCACGTTAGTTATTGTGTTTGTAGCTAAGTCGAGCTTTGCAACTTCGCTTTGTTTAGTTTGCAAGTTAATAGCAGAGACAAGTAATGTATCGCCTTTTTTAAACCCCACTTGGGTTTTATTAAGCTTAATAACACGGTACTGCGTATTGCTTTGCTTACCATTAGTTAGGCGTTTAGCTTGCTGCGTTTTTACGTCAAATGCCCAAATATCGTATTTACTATAAGCAAGCACTTGGCTGCTGTCGGTCATCCAACCAGCAAAACCATAACCAGGTTGAGTAGATGGGTAGTCGTGTTTATCATCAGCAAAGGTTGCCTGAATCGCTTTTGTAAGCGGTGTTACTTTATTGTTTTTTAAATCTTTTAGCTGTATTTGGCTGTCGCTAAAATAAGCCGCAAACTCACCACTAGGGGCAAGGCTCGGTCTAAACGGATAGTTACTAATAATTGGAGTTTGTTTACCGGTGTTTATATTTACTGCAAAGTAATCAGCAAAAAAACCGCCGTACATTATTTTTTCTAGGTAGGGGATGTTAGATGAACCAAGTAAAGATACATCTCGCTGAGGGTTTAGTGCAACCTCAGGCATATTAGTGGTACTTAGCTGTACCACTTTTTGCGAGTTAACGTGATACACCGCACTGTAATGGCGATTTTTATTAACTTCGTTCCATTGCTGCTCTTCACGCGGTTTTATTTGCGCATCGTTGTTGTGCCATACATCTAAACCTTTATGTTCACGTATGGTATCAAAGTCGTACAATGAGGCTTCATCAGTATATTCTTTAGCCTTAACTTTAGCAGCAAGCTTTGGATGGTTTTCAAAATATAAACGCTCGCCATTTTCTGACCATTCAAGGGTGGCTGTTTTCCCTAACGTCCATGCTTTATTCGGTGAATCTATAGTTGCAAGCTTCTCGTTTTTATATAGCTGTAAAGTGTAGCTACGACGGCGCGTGTCATCATTTACATAGTTACCCAATGTAAACGCTGCAATATTGTCAGTTGGGTGCCACGCTATTTTATTTGCGATTACGCCTGGTTCATCAATTAATACACTGTTATTAAAGTCACTTAGCTCAATTAACGCTATTTGGTTGTTATTGCCATCGCTGTAACTTTGGCTCACTAATAGTTGGCTGCTAGCTGAGTTAATAGCGTAGCTAAATACGTTTTCTATTGTATGGGTGCGTTTATCAGATAAATTTACGATAACAAGCGCATAGCTCTTATCTTTTTTATCGGGCGTGATAGCGTTATCTTCTTCGTTTTTAGTGCTATCGGTTTTATCTTCTACTTTTACGTCATCGTCTTTTTTATTTAAACGATAAGCAAGCCACATACCGTCATCAGATAATCTGTATTCTTTTACATCAGCAAAGCTTTGTTGGGCACCTGATTGTGTGTTTACGAGTATCAAGTTATTTTTAAGGGTGTCTTTTTTCTTAGTTGTTTCTTTTTCAAGTAAGGTAGGTACTTGTGTAAAAGCGACCCAGTTAGCGGTTTTGTTAATATGAGGCTTAATGCCGCGCTCTACTTCTGCGATGAGTGTATTGCTTTGTAGTGAGTAAACTTGGCCCGTTGCATTTCCACGATACGGCGTTGCACTAAAAGAGAGTACTTGACCATTGTCAGATAGTTGCGTGCTTTTAGCTGATTTAAAACTAAATATGTCTTTAAATTGTAGTGATTCTTTGGCGTGTATGCCGGTGCTAGTTAAGCTGGCAACGAGTGCCGTGCTTAATAAGGTGAGTTTTGTTTTCATTATTGATTCTCGTATTATGACATTGTTTCATTGTAGCGAGTTTGGTTCATAATTCGAGCGGATCAGATAAATGGCAGCTACATACGACAAAACGACCCGTAGGTCGTTTTTTAGTATTCAATTTATTAATTTAGCAAAAAATTACAGCCAAATTTTTTGTAGCTCAAACCACTGTTTTTCAAATTGAACACTTGGTTTTGCTTTAAAGTCGCTACGTACAAACTGATTCATTTTGCCTTCAACGTAGGCGAGTAAAAAGTTTGCAAGTGTAAGCTCATCACTTTGAAAGTTTTTACCTTCACGTAATTTACGCTCACGAAGTACTTGTTTAAACTGAGTTTCTAGTTTTTCAAACAAGGTTTGTACACGTTCTCGCAAACGTTCTTGCTCACCTTGCAGAGCATCACCCGTTAAAATACGAGTAATACCTGGGTTTTTTTCAGCAAAGGTTAGAAGTAATAATAGAATGTTATAAATGCGCGTTTGGCTTTCTTTTTCGTTTTCAATAATAATATTTATACGAGATAAAAGGGTATCTTCAATAAACTCAATTAAGCCCTCAAACATACGCGCTTTGCTCGGAAAGTGACGGTATAGCGCGGCTTCAGACACACCCACCTCAGCAGCTAGTTTTGCTGTAGTGATGCGTTGGCCTAAATTAGTTTCTAACATTTGTGCGAGTGCTTGCAGTATTTGCTCTTTGCGATTACTTCTTTTTGTCGCAGGCATGAACATTCCTTTTTATTAGTTATTCTTAGTGGCGCAGTTAAGAACCCTAGTCATTTTTTGTTCAAATGAATGGCGTATGTTAATGTTTTATTCAGTTTGTTTCCAGCCTTTTATAGATGTTTGGCCAGCTGTTCGATCACCTTGCGAGCTATTTCTATTTTACTTGTTGTTGGTAATTCAAGTTGTTCGTTATGCCAGTATAGTGTTAAAGCATTATGATCGGAATTAAACCCTAAGCCACTTTTTGATACGTCATTAGCGCAAATCATATCTAGATTTTTATTTTTTAGTTTACCTTTCGCATAGCTTTCTACATTTTGAGTTTCGGCGGCAAACCCCACAGTATAAGGACGGTTTTGTTTAAGGTTGGCAATAGCTGCAATTACGTCAGGGTTTTTAGTTAAAGTAAGAGTGAGTTCGTCGCCTTGCTTTTTCATTTTTTGAGTCGCAATTTCTGCCGCTCGATAATCTGCTACAGCGGCGCAGCCAATAAATGCATCTGACTGTGGTGCATAAATTAATGATTCATTTAGTAACTGCTCAGCGCTTTCAATATTTATTAAATTTACGCCAAGAGGCGCTTTAATCGTAACAGGACCCGAAATTAAATTAACCGTAGCACCGAGTTGCAAAGCGGCCTCTGCCAGTGCATAACCCATTTTTCCTGAACTGTGATTTGATATAAAACGTACCGGATCGAGAGGCTCACGCGTTGGGCCTGCTGTTATTGTAATTGTTTTTCCTGCAAGTAATTGCGGTTGCTCTTTTGCTGTACATAGCGCAACTAGCTCATGTGGCTCTAACATGCGCCCAGCGCCTACATCGCCACATGCTTGCTCACCTTTACCAGGGCCCCAAATAAGTACGTTGCGAGCTTTTAATGTGGTCAAATTGGCTTGTGTCGCTGAGTGTGCATACATTTGCTGGTTCATGGCAGGTGCAACTGCGACTTTTGCAGGTGTTGCTAGTAGTAACGTTGTTAGTAAGTCGTCAGCAATGCCGGCTGCCATTTTAGCAATAATATTACACGTTGCTGGGGCGACTAAAATTAAGTCAGCCCATTTTGCAAATTCAATATGTCCCATTGAAGCTTCAGCAGAAGGGTCAAGTAACGAGTCTGAGACAGTTTCGCCACTAACGGCTTGCATAGTTAAAGGGGTAATAAAGTGCTTAGCTGATTCAGTCATAACTACTTTTACTTCACAACCAGCGTCTTTTAATCGCCTAACGAGCTCTGCACATTTATAAGCTGCAATGCCGCCGGTAATACCTAGTACAATTTTTTTGTTTGTTAAGTTAGTCATGGTTATTCATCAGTCTTATTAAATATTGCGCTTAAAATAACAAATCTTTACCCGTACAGCGAAGTTTTTTAATTCGAAATAACAGGCTAAATTTTAAATTTGCATTACATTTATAAGACACTTTCGCCTCTCAAGGATGAACAATGCAACTTACTTCACTACCAAACTCACTTCGACCTCGTGAAAAGCTCATCGCGAAAGGGGCTAAAGCGCTCAGTGACGCAGAGCTTCTTGCTATATTTTTACGAACAGGGTTGCCAGGAATGAATGTAATTGAGTTGGCTCAGCATTTATTAAACGAAAATAAAACACTGCATAATTTGTTTAATGCCAGTATAGAAGAGTTTTGCTCTCAAAAGGGGTTAGGAACTGCTAAATATGTACAGTTACAAGCGGTGTTAGAGCTAAGCCAACGTTATATGCAGGAGCGTTGCCAACGAGATGCGGTGTTTAATTCGCCAAACTCAGTTTACGATTACCTGACCATTCAAATGCGAGGCTTGCAGCAAGAAGTATTTATGGTGTTATACCTAGATAGTCAAAATAGATTAGTAAAAGACGAAATACTTTTTTATGGCACAATTAATTCTGCCAGTGTTTATCCGCGTGAAGTGGTAAAGGCTGCCCTTAAAAATAATGCAGCAGCTGTTATTTTTGCGCATAATCACCCAAGTGGTATTGCAGAACCGAGCCAAGCAGACAAACTTATTACTAATAAATTGCAGCAAGCACTGCAATTGGTCGACATAAGTGTGCTCGATCACATCATTGTTGGTGGAGAAACGTGTGTTTCGTTTGCTGAGCGAGGCCTGATTTAGCTTTGTTAGATACAGAAGTGTGTTAAAAATGAGCTGTTTAACGTGTTTTGGCAAATTAGTTTAATTTAAATGCAGTTTTTACTTTCCCTAAGGGCATTCGATCTTTATAATTAGCCGCTATCAAATTTACATATATGAGCTGATTGGATAGATCAGTGTTTGATCTTTGCCTGTAAAAGCTGTATAAAGAGCGCCCTTCGATTTATCTCTAGGGCGGAAATACACGGCCTTAGATTAAATTAAGCTCGAGCGAAGTTATTGGAGATATATAGACATGTCTAAAGTATGTCAAGTTACAGGTAAGCGTCCTGCGGTTGGTAATCACCGTTCACACGCGAGAAACGCGACTAGACGTCGTTTCCTACCTAACCTACAAACACACCGTTTTTGGGTTGAAAGTGAAAAACGTTTTGTAACATTACGCACTACTACTAAAGGTATGCGTATTATCGATAAAAAAGGCATCGACACGGTTCTTACAGAAATCCGTGCTCGCGGCGTTAAAGTTTAAGGATCTGAATCATGCGCGATAAAATCCGTTTAGTTTCAACTGCCGGTACTGGTTTTTTCTACACTACTGACAAAAACAAACGTAACATGCCTGAGAAGATGGAAATCAAAAAGTTTGATCCAAAGATTCGTAAACATGTTCTTTTTAAAGAAGCTAAAATTAAGTAATTTTAGTTCTTTTAGAATTTAAAAACCCAGCTTAGGCTGGGTTTTTTGTTTTTTAAAATATGATTAGTGAATTGATATAAAAAAACCTCGTTGGCATAACCAACAAGGCTTTTAAATCAATAAATGAAAGCACTATTAGATTTTTGTGAATGCATCTTGTAGTGGTGGTACTACTTGCTTTTTACGGCTCAGTACACCATCTAACCATACTTTATCATTTTCTGGTTTTACACCGTAAGCCTGCTCAACTAAGTTTGCATCGTCAGATACAATTAGCATTTCTGAGCCTTCTTTCATTATATCGGTAAGCAGTAAAAATACAGAGTGGCGGTTGCCCTCAACTTTTAGCTTAGCAATATCGGCTGCAAGGTCTGCTTTAATATCGTCAAAAACAGCAAGGTCGATTACTTCTAGTTGGCCAATGCCTACTAGGTTACCGTTCATGTTGAAATCTTTAAAGTCACGCATTACTAGATCACGTGCAGGTGTGTCTTCAACCGCAGATTTAACGCGGAACATATCCATACCTAGTTCTTTAAAGTCATCGATACCTGCAATTTCAGCTAGCGCTTCAACACATTTAATATCGGCAGTGGTACATGTTGGTGATTTAAATATGACTGTGTCGCTTAAAATTGCACACATCATAATACCCGCGATATCCTTAGGGATTTCTACGCTGTAGAAGTCGTACATCATTTTAATAATGGTGTTTGAACAACCAACAGGACGAATCCAACATTCAAGCGGAGTAGATGATGTTAAGTCACCTAATTTATGGTGATCTACCACGCCAACAACGCGAGCTTGGTCGATATCATCAGGTGCTTGTGTTTTTTCTGTGTGATCTACAATATACACATCTTCACCCGCGTAGCTTAATTTAAGCTCTGGTGCTTCGAAGCCAAATTTATCAAGGATAAATTGAGTTTCAGGTGAAATTTCACCAAGACGAGTTGGAATTGCAGGCTCATCAATTTGGTTTTTTAAATAAGCCAGTGCAATTGCACCACAAATAGAATCTGAATCTGGGATTTTATGGCCCACTACATACATAGACATTGACGGAACTCCTTTAAATTTGCCGATATTCTAACAAAGTCTGCGGCCTTTAACATATAGACAGCGCAATTAAGTTTTAGTTACACTTTAAAATCTTGAATTTACTAGGTGTATTTATATGCGACTGGGCCGTAAAGGTTGGAACAACGTTATAATATTTTCGATGTTGATTATGATCTTCTTTTTGAATGGCTGGCATAAGCAATTTTTGGGAGGTGATGATAAGCCAGCGTTACAAGCTGTACTCCCCGAACAAAGTTTTGTACTCACACTGCAATTTGTTGATCAAAAAATTGAGCGAATAGGAACAAGCTGGCGTACAACCCCACTACAAAAAGACATACCGCTTGTGTGGCAAGCATCTGAGCAGCAGCTTAGTGATTTAATTAATCAGTGGCAAAGCGCGCAGTTAATGGGTGTTAACGAATCGGTTGTTTTTAATCCTAATGCACCTTTATATGTTGCTACATTTGAGCTGGCTGGCGAGAGTTTACCTTGGGTTTATTTGCTTTATAAAGGCGATGGGCAATATTACTTACTCGAAAAGAGTAGCCAACGAATACTCGCACTCGATTTAAAAACTGCACAGCAGTTATTTCCTAGTTTTAATTTTTCACAAAGTGAGTCTAATTAATGCCTGAATTACCAGAGGTAGAAGTGAGCCGAATGGGCATCACTCCCCACGTACAAAACCAAGTTGTTACAAAGGTAAATATTTACAATGCCAGTATGCGCTGGCCAGTGCCAGATGACGTGTATCAACTTGAAGGGCTAATTGTTACTAGTATTGAACGACGAGCTAAATACTTACTTTTACACTGTGAGCTTGGAAGCACTATTTTACATTTGGGTATGTCAGGTAATTTACGTGTTGTAGATAAAAGTGAGCCGCTTAAAAAGCATGACCATGTAGAGTTTATTTTTGGCAACGGTAAAGCACTGCGCTTAAACGATCCTCGTCGCTTTGGTTGCTGCTTATGGCAAGAGCCTGGTGAAGTGCATAAGCTACTCTCTAAGCTTGGTCCTGAGCCGCTTACTGATGACTTTTTTGCTAAACGCGTGTACGAACAATCGCGCAATAAAAAAGTACCCGTAAAGCAATTTATTATGGATAACGCAGTGGTGGTTGGTGTTGGTAATATTTACGCGAATGAATCGTTATTTAAAGCGGGTATACATCCCAAGCGAGAAGCGGGAAAAGTATCGCTCAAACGTTATCAAGCACTTATCCCTATTATAAAAGACACGCTTGCTGCGGCCATTATGCAAGGTGGTACAACGCTTAAAGACTTTGCACAAAGCGATGGTAAGCCAGGGTATTTTGCTCAAGAGTTATTAGTATATGGGCGCAAAGGCAAGCCATGTATGACGTGTGAAAACGAATTGGAAGAAATTAGATTAGGGCAACGCAGTACTATTTTTTGCTCAAATTGCCAAAAGTAGTTATCTAGTTATCTAGTTATTTGAGTATTCAGTTATTTGAATTTTATCGATTCTAAATTTAATGAGATTTAAGGGCCAGCTTTAAAAGCAGGCCCTTTATTTTAAAGCTCAAACGGTGCTACACCGACCGCTTTCATTTTATATCCTACCTGCGCGATTTCGCCCGACCATGTTTCTGTACTTATTATTCCGGTTACAACGATTGCGTCGTACAAGCTATCTATAGGCACGCCACCTTTAATCGTTACATGGACTATTTGATTTGGCGGTGGTGGTGGTACGTGTATACAGGCACCAAAGTAAGGCACGAGTAAAAACTCAGTAATGACTTCGCTATCGCCTTCTAATGGCACAACAAAACCTGGCAAACTCACCGATTGGCCATCAAGTGCCTTTACCACAGGAGCATCTAAATCGGGTTGCACCCAATTTTGATCGCTACCTTCGTGATTAGCTTGTGCTTGAGTGTCTATTTGCACGTGGTTTTTAGGGATTAAGTCTTCCCAAAAAATTTCTTTTGGTGGATTGGCATAGCTCGCTACGCTTATAAATAATAAGTTAATAGCAGCAATGTACTGAAAAACTGTTTTAAAAAATGTCATAAAATACCTAAAAATTATGCTTTTATACTCATACCATCGCTGAGTGAATAAAAATAAGCGCGAGTAGCGGGTATTAAGCCAATAATAAAACCTGCGGCCATAATAACCCCGATTAAGCCCAGTTCATAGTAAGAGAGCATTGTGATATTTACGCTTATACCTGCATGACTTTGTAAGTAACCGCCGGCTGAAAAAATAGCTAAATAGTAAAGCGCACTACCTACTAGGCAACCAAGTAAAGTTGTCAGTAATGACTCAATACTTATAAGTGTAAATAAATGCCAAGGGCGAGCACCTACCGAACGTAATATAGCAAGTTCTCGACGTCGCTGACTCAGGTTTGCAAGCAATGTCGTTAGCATGCCAAGTAGGCTAATTAACACGACAACAGCTGAAAATAGCAAAAGTATTTTTTCTACTATGGCGAGCATTTCCCATAACTCTTTAAGTGTTACGGTTGGCATAATCCCAAGCAAGGCTTCTGGCTTATATTGATTTATATTGCGCCTAATTTGTAGTGTGTACAAAGGCGAATTAAATCCCATTAAAAATGCTGTAATTTGCTTTGGATGCCCAACTAGGTTGTTATGTTCGTCATGCTCATGCTCATGCACAAGGCTAGCTTTACCGCCGTGAATTAAATCGATTGCAGCCAAAGGAATATGCAACGTTTTATCAACAGGCGTGCCTGTAGGGTTTAAAACACCGACGACTTTAAATGGGTTATCGTCATGATGATGAAAGCTTGTGTTCCCCATGCCGTGCGATATAACAATAGAGTCGTTAAGTTTATAACCTAATTTATTTGCGACTTCACTACCTAGCACCACTTCGTTAATTGCGGCAAAAGGACGGCCTTTGTTAAAGGTTAAATTTTGTTTTTTCGCAAAGCGATAATGGCTAAAGTAATCAAGTGTTGTGCCTAGTACCGCTTGGCCTTTATGGCTGTCGCCTAGGCTTATAGGTATACTCCATTTTACGCCTCGCTGACTTGTTATGTATTCGTAACTTTTCCAACTTACGCCGTTATTAGTATGGCCAATTCTAAATACTGACGAAAGCAGCAACTGTATATCGCCGGTACGCGCACCAACAATTAAATCAGTGCCCGAAATAGTATTACTAAAACTACTTTTAGCATCAATTCGTACACGCTCAATACTTAAAAGTAGCATTACACTAATTGCGATAGTGAATAATGTAAGCAGTACACTTGCGCGGCGATTTAATAAGCTTTTGTAAGCAAGTTTAGCGATGATCATACCTGCTCCTGCAAATTTATAAGGTCAATGGAGCGGTCAAATAAAGGCTTAAGTGTTTCATCGTGGCTCACAAACACCAATGTACTATTAGATAACTTTGCTTGCTCAAACAGTAACTTTATAAAGCTCTCACGATTGTTAGTGTCCAGTGCGGATGTGGGTTCATCAGCAATTATTAGTTCAGGGCTGCCTATGAATGCGCGAGCGGCTGCAACTCGCTGTTGTTGTCCAATACTAAGCTCTGCTACGTTTTTATTGTGGTACTGCGCAGTAAGCCCTAAAGCATTTAATAACCGTATCGCTTCATTTTGTAAGGCAGCGCTTTTATTTGATGATTGCTTTAATATTTTTTGTTTTCGGATTTTTGAAAACTCACACCCAAGCGTTATATTTTCAATAGGTGATAAATAAGGGAGCAAGTTAAAATTTTGAAAAATATAGCCAATGTGATCCGCTCTAAACGCATCACGGGTAGTATTGCTTAGCGTACTGAGGTTTTTATTTAAAATTAACACTTCACCGCTAGTGACAGTGTTAATACCAGCAAGAATCGCTAATAGTGTAGATTTACCAGAGCCACTAGGGCCATACAAAAAAATACGCTCGCCTTTTTCAATAACTAGCTCTTTTATGTTGAGCGTGGGAGAGCTATCGCTTTTATGCCACTTAAAAGTAACATTTTTTAGGTTTATCATTATTTGGTTACCAACCCCAATAGTTTAGATCTTTACGCATTTTTAGTTGTCTTATTATATTTAGTGGTTTGGATTTTAGTTTATCGCTACTTTGTAAAAATTCATTAGCTGCATTTAATACGCGCTGGCTAGATTGACCATCGGTATATGGATGAAGTTCCTGGCAATAGCTTTCAATACTTTGCATTAAATCACTAGGTTTAGTAAGCGCATGTTCAATAGCTGCTTCTACTTCATCAGCATCGGTAATATCAAGTAAATGAGGAAGTGGTTTTTGATTGCAAAATGTTACTACCGGTTTACGTAGTAGTAAAAACATTAAAAGAACTGACGAAGTATCGCACAGCATAACATCGGCAGCTTGCAGTAACGGCAAGACGTTATCGGTTTCAATAAATGTTAGGTTTTCGCTACTCAACGCTTTGTATTTATTAACCCATTCGGTAGGCATTTTAGGATGAAATTGCATCAAAATACGCCACTTACCTTGTTTACTAAAATGTTTTATTTGCTCATATAATTTAGGAGCAAGTGACAGCTTTCGTGAGAAAGTAGAGCATATAAGTAAAGTAGGGCGAGAGTCGTCACTTACATAAGGATTATTTGAAGTATTGCTAAAAAGTGGATCGAGCGTTGGCCAGCCAGTTTCAGTTACTTTAAAGAAACCATGCTGCTTAGCTAGCTCTTTAAATCGGGTTGTTGTATTTGGACCTTGCGTACAATATAAATCGTAACAACCACGAATAGTAAAATGCCCACGATTACCTTCAGAGCTGCGCTTTTCAGAGTTAAAACCATGAAATACAGCTACTTTTTTACCCGGAATAAAGCTCGGTACTATATTGCCCGGTATAAATGTAATGTTTGGAGACCAGCTCTTAACATCTTTTATGGTATGTAAACGCTGCTCGTTTGTGGTTAAAAAATCGGGGTTTACTTCGCTACCAGCTAAAAACCAGCGTACTTCACCACCATATGCCAATATTTGCGCCTGCAAAGGTCTCAAGATAGCGTATGAATAATTTTGAGAGATATACATCAAGTATTTTTTATTTTTAGTGGCAGTTAAGTAGTTCAAGCTATCTCCTCAGGCTGGTTAGCACATTAAGTTTACCCCATTGCGACTTGCTTATAAATATATGCCTTTATTTGTTTTAAGCATCCGATTGAGCTTTGAGGTTGGCTAGATTATTATACAGCCCATATAACCCCATATCATAAGCATCCCTAACCCCGGAGATAGCATGACTAGCTATAAAGTTTTAGACGTAAACGATGATTTACCCATTCGTACCAAAGGTGAAGTACACAGCGGTAAAGTTCGTTCAGTTTATTGGTTAACTGATGAAGACAGCGCACGATTAATTAAAGACAAAGGCTACCAAGTACCGACAGGTACTGAGCTTGCGATTATGGTTATTTCAGACCGAATTTCTGCATTTGATTGCATTTGGCAAGGCGAAAATGGTTTAAATGGCGTACCAGGTAAAGGTATAGCGTTAAACTCAGTGGCAGCCCATTGGTTTAAGTTATTTGATAAAGCAGGCCTTGCGGGTAATCATATTGTTGATATTCCACATCCGTATGTGTGGATTGTACGCAAAGCTAGTACAGTAAAAGTAGAGGCAATTGCTCGCCAATATATTACGGGTAGCATGTGGCGTGACTACGCTAAAGGCATACGTAACTTTTGTGGTATTGACTTGCCTGAAGGCTTAAAAGCGAACCAAAAGCTTGATAACGTTTTAATTACGCCATCAACAAAAGGTATTATTAAAGGTGTTGCTGATATTCCGCCAGTTGATGATGTAAATATTACTCGCGCTAACATTACTAATAACTTAGACGTATTTAACTTTAAATCGGCAGATGATGTAACCAAATACGAAAAGCTGTTAGTGGAAGGTTTTAAATTAATTAGTGATGAACTAGCGAAGCTTGGCCAAATTTTTGTAGATACTAAATTTGAGTTTGGTTATGTAGAGGATTTAAATGGCGCGCAACAACTTATATATATTGATGAAGTAGGCACGCCTGACTCGTCACGCATTTGGGATGAAGCTGCATACAAAAACGGTAAAATTGTTGAAAATTCTAAAGAGGGTTTTCGACAATTGCTTATTAATAATGTGCCAGAGAGTGACGTATTATTAAATAAAGATCGCATGAGTGAGCGTGAGCAATTAGCTAAAGATTATATTTTACCAGAATCAGTAATGCTTGAAGTGTCAAACACCTATGTTGGTATAGCGAGCAAAATTGTAGGCAGAGATATTGTGATCCCTAAAGATCCTCGCCAAGAAGTAATTACTATTTTAGATAACGATTACGGATTAATTGTTAAATAGCAGCACTTAAGTGCTAACAAAGCCAGTAACTAAGTCTTTATTTTTAGTTACTGGGCTATAATTCTTGCAATTAGTGCTCGTCTCTAATTAACTTAACCTAACATTAATATTTAGGTGTTGTTATGTTTGAGCGGGCATTGCAAAAGTTTGCTAAAAGTCATTACTTTTTAGCTATAGGTTTGTTTTTTAGTCAGTTTGCTTTAAGTGCGAATATTGAATTAGTAATAGAGGATCAACACGGCCAAAAGTTATCAGGTGCAGTGGTTGAGCTTAATATTGCTGACAAACAAGCCACACCATCAAATTTGCCCATTGCTATAATGGATCAAGTCCATAAGCAGTTTTTACCCGAATTATTAGTTGTACAACAGGGTCAAAAAGTTAACTTTCCTAACAGCGATAATATTCGCCATCATGTTTATTCTTTTTCACAAGCTAAGCCTTTTCAACTAAGATTATATTCAGGGCAACCAAAAGAGCCCATTACGTTTGAGCAACAAGGGGTTGTTGTTTTAGGGTGTAATATTCATGACTCTATGGTTGGCTATATCTATGTAGCGAGTAGTGAATCCGTATATAAAACAGATAAAAAAGGCTATGTTAGTTTGCCTATTAATACGCTGCCTGCACAAGTGAGTGTGTGGCACCCTTTACAAACAGCGCCATTGGAGAATAAAAAAATGATAACAATTAATTCTCAAAAACAGTTACAGATAACAGTAAACACATCGACCCCAGCACCTAGAAATACCTTTGGTAGTAAGTTTAAGGCTGGTAATGACTAATAGTTTACGAAATCGCATAACCATTTTATGTGTTGGCTTAGTGTTATTAACCACTATGGTCAGCTTGTTTAGTTTTTGGTGGTCTACGAGTAAGTTTCAAGAAGAAAAAGTAAATCAAGACATTACCGTAGCGCAAAATGTTTATAAGCAATATTTAAAATCAAAAGAAAGCCTACTACTAACCGCAGCAAAAGTACTCACCTCCGACTTTGGTTTTAAGCAAGCTGTAGCAACGCGGGATGCCGGGACAATAAGCAGTGTGTTGTTTAATCATAGTCAGCGTATTGATGCCGAATTAATGCTGTTACTTGATTTATCGGGTAGGCTAATTTCCGCCAATACTGACGAAGACGCTTTTGCACATAACTTAAAGCCGTTAATGGAAGAGCTTTTAAGTGCGCCAGAAGAGTCTAGTTTTGTGGTGCTAAATAACGAGCTTTACCAAATTATTTTATTACCCGTAAGAGCGCCACGTACAGTGGCCTATAGTTTGGTGGGCTTTAAAATTGACGACAATGTAGCGAATGAACTAAAAAGCTTAACGGGCATGGATGTAAGTTTTATAGGCAGTGCTGATGATATTGTTATTAGCTCATTAGCTAATCGCCCAGAGCCATTTGAACCCGTTAATTACTTTAATACAGTGACTACATCACGCTTTTTGGGGGAGTATTTAGTGTATCGTAATCGCGATATAAATTTACCATCCCTGCTAACTCACCCCATTATTATTTTACTAAGTGCCGATTTAACTCAAAGCTATAGCGACTTCGAAAAACTTCTTTTTACACTCATTATATTAGCTATTTTAACTATGTTTGTAGGTGTTATTACTAGCAGTTTATTTGCTAATAACTTAACGACACCGCTAACCCAGCTCGCTGTTATTGCAAGGCAATTTGCCCAAGGTAATTATACTTTTGAATTTAAAGGGCAAAAGCAAAGTACAGAAATAGCCACCTTAGTTGCCGCTTTCGATAGCATGGGTAACGATATCAATCAGCGTGAACAGCAAATTAGTTTTCAAGCCAGACACGATTCCCTAACAGGCTTTTATAATCGCTCGGCAATGCTTGAGGTGCTTGATGATGAGTTAGATTCATCAGCCGAGTACACGCTCGTTGCAATAGACATAAAAGGGCTTCGCCATATAAACGATAAGCTAGGTCCGCGTATTGGTGATGACTGCCTAAAGGCGGTTGCTTGCAGAATAAGTGAGTTTTCGGATGAGTTAGGGGGCTTCCATGCTCGTATTGGCGGCGATGAGTTTTTAACTGTGTTTCCGACTGCGGCAGCGCGCGAGCAAAAAAGCGGTATTGTAGGATTAATGGCTCAATTACAAGCTTGTTATACCATTCAAACACTCAAAATTAATTTACGTTTTAGTGCGGGTATTGTGCAGTATCCCACACAAGGTATTGCGAGTGATGACTTAATGCGCCGTGTACTGATTGCTGTTGAAAGTGCAGCCAACACACAAGAGAGCATACATTACTATCAAAACGGTGAAGACGAGGCGCACTTAGATCGCTTAATAATGCTTGATGAGCTAAAGCAGGCTATTTGTGATGACGACGGTCAACTATTTATGACCTACCAGCCTAAATTACATATAAAAACGCAAAAAATAGATAAAGTTGAGTCGCTTATTCGCTGGCAGCGAAAAGATGGTAGCTGGGTGAACCCAGAGCTGTTTATTGACTTAGCTGAGCAGTCGGGTCTTATTGTTGAACTTACTGGGTGGGTAGTTAATACGGTTGTAGCACAAGTAGCTGATTGGCAGTCTAAAAATATAAACTTACAGGCTGCAATAAATGTATCTGCACAAGATATAGCATTTGCGGGCTTTCATGCTGCATTAGTTCGTACGCTTAAAAAACACAAAGTAGATCCTAAGCTGATCACTATTGAGCTTACTGAGCGCGATATGATCGAAAACGAAGAGAAAGGCATTAAAGCGCTCGAAAACCTTAAGGCAATTGGCGTTAAAATATCATTAGATGATTATGGTGTAGGGCAAACATCACTTGGCCGATTAAAAATGCTGCCAATTGATGAGCTTAAGCTAGATAAGTGCTTTATTTTAAAGCTTGATGAATCGCAAAAAGATCAATTTATAGTGCAATCATCAATTACGTTGGGGCATCAGCTAGGTTTCTCGGTTGTAGCTGAGGGAGTTGAAACCCTCGGCTCATTAAATTTACTTAGAGGTATGCAGTGCGACCATGCACAAGGTTATTATTTAAGTAGGCCTTTAAAAGCAGAACTATTAGAAGAGTGGCTGGAGGAATACTATGAAAAAAATTAAATGCTTATTAGCAAGTTTGTTTTTAATAAGTAGTTTACCTAGCATTGCAAGTAATGGAAAACTGCTAGCTACGCCGGGTGTCTCTCAAATAGAGGGTAGCGGTGGCGGCGGCATTGTGCCTTGGGCGCAGCTTGCCGGATATGCCAGCGAGGATGAATTTTCTGTAAATGGTTTTTGTAGCCGTGCAGATGTAACTGATTACACACTCGATGTATGCGGTGCACAACTTAATTTATTTAATAGAATAGAGCTTAGCTATGCTCAGCAACGATTTGATGTACCCGCGCTTGATACCGAAATAGAGCAATCTATCACGGGTGCTAAAATTCGTTTATACGGTGATATAGTTTACAGCGATTGGCCACAATTAAGCTTAGGGATTCAGCATAAATCACTGGATGATGGCAGTGTTGCAACACTTGTAGGTGCACAAGACACTAGCGGCACTGACTACTACCTCGCTGCTAGTAAATTACATTTAGGGGCTATTGCTGGTTATAACTGGTTTTGGAACGTAACTACACGATACAGCGAAGCTAATCAACTTGGTTTACTTGGCTACGGTGGAGAAAATGGTAGCAGTAAAGTGCTATTTGAAGGCAGTACAGCTATATTTTTCAGTCGTGAAGTAGCCGTAGGTGTTGAGTATCGTCAAAAATCAAATAACTTAAACTTAGGCGAACAAGATTGGAAAGACTTATTTGTAGCATGGATGCCTAATAAGCACGTAAGTGTGACAGCGGCTTACCTTGATTTAGGAAGCATTGCAGGGACTGACGATCAAACAGGTTGGTATTTATCGGTAACAGGGTATTGGTAATGAAAAGCGTTGGTATTTTTATAGTATGCGTAGGATTGCTTTGTAGTTGTGCTAGCTCAACACAATTATCGCTTTATCAAAAGCTCGATGGTAAAGCGGGGATAGGCAGAATTGTTGATAGCTTTATCTATCAAATAGGTAATGACGAGCAGATAATTCATTACTTTGAACACAGCAATATAGCGTACTTTCGCCAAGGGTTTATTACTCATATGTGTATGTTAGTAGAAGGCCCATGTACATACGATGGCGACTCTATGGTAGCAATCCATACAGGTATGCATATTACAGAGAAAGACTTTAATCATGTGGTTGATTTACTTATAAATGCAATGAATGAGCAGAACATTAGCCATAGTTTGCAAAACGATATTCTCTCTAGAATGGCACCATTTCGTGGTGAAATTATAAAAATGTAGCCATAAAGGCTTTAAAGTAATTATTAAGTAAAGGGAACCTTGCTTTGATGTCATTGTCCA
Organism: Pseudoalteromonas sp. AS71; assembly: GCF_038900275.1. Classification (NCBI taxonomy): domain Bacteria; kingdom Pseudomonadati; phylum Pseudomonadota; class Gammaproteobacteria; order Alteromonadales; family Pseudoalteromonadaceae; genus Pseudoalteromonas; species Pseudoalteromonas sp. AS71. Next base: position 83,617 of record NZ_JBBMQZ010000007.1, read on the forward strand.
CTTAGAATTATTTCATAAAAACAATAATTGGCAAATATAGCTTGTATGGCTTATCTATTCATCTCTCGCAAAAATGTACACGCAAAATACTATAAAAAAATAATCAAAAAATTGTCGATGGATTGCCAATTACATATCATGGGAGCCCCTAAGCTTTCTGCTGTTAAGTATTTAAAAGATGCGTTTCAAGTTAATTTTACTGATGTAGTTAACTCTCAGCTAAAACGCAAAAGAGCACGTAATGCTATCTGGAATAGTCCTATTATTGCTGCTGTTTACAGTGCTGGGTTAGTTTTATTTGAACGATTACGATACGCTAAGTATTTAGCCTTATTAACCGAGACTAATCCTGAGTGCATTGTTATTTGGAACGGTAATAAACTTCCAAATACGACCGTTGCTATGGCTGCAAAAGCATCAGGTGTTAAGCAGTTTTATTATGAAAATGGTTTACTACCCGGTACAAGTAGTTTAGACCCTAGCGGTATTAACTATAATGCGTCGTTAAGCCGTGACCCTTCTTTTTACCTAAATTTTGACCCACAAAATAAGTTAAACTTTTGTGCGCCAGATTTAATTCCAAGAGCTGATCATAAAAAGCGCTGTGAATTTGAGTGCGCCGATGTGCCAGAACGCTATATATTTGCGCCTTTTCAAGTACCACACGATACTCAATTAGCTAGCTTTTCTCCGTGGATAAATTCTATGGACATGTTTTACGACGAGGTGATTAAAGCCGTCAAAAGCTTAAACGATCCAAGTTTAAAAGTGGTTTTTAAAGAGCATCCGTCATGGCATAAACATTACGCTCACCTTTATGAAAAAGATCCGATTGCAATCTTTGCTAATGGAAATCAAACGAGTGATTTGATTAAGTGCGCTGAAGCCGTATTAACGATTAATTCAACGGTCGGCTTAGAAGCATTACAGCTAAATAAACGTGTTTTAACTCTTGGCCAAGCCTGTTACAACATTGAGGGTTTGGTAAAGCATGCAAGCACTGCTGAGCAGCTAGCAGCAAATATGAACGAAGTAATGCAGGGCTGGCAACCAAATGCATTATTAAAGGATAAGTTTTTTAGCTTTATTGAACACGTATATTGTATTCCTGGCGTATGGAAACATACTGAAGATAAGCATATTAAAGCGATTGAAGCGCGTTTTACGGGTAATGACGAGTTTGCTAAGTATCATGGTAATAAGGAGCCGTAGTGAAAAACCTAATTAGCTGTCAGCAATTACACGAGCAACTTAATAATCCTGTATTAGTGATATTTGATGCAGGTATGCTGCGCCCAGGGGTTTTGGGTACTTATTCGCCGCAAGCAATGCTGCCTAACGCTAAACGTTTTGACATAAAAAACGAATTGGCCGATAGATCAAATCCCTTACCGAGTACGATATGCAGTGAGCAGCAGTTTGCCCACGTGATGCAAAATGCAGGTGTAAATAACGACTCGTTTATAGTTGTATACGAAGATGGCGGTTTATTTAGCGCTGCAAGAGCGTGGTGGATGTTTAAAGCTATGGGACATCACAATGTTAAAGTACTCAGCGGTGGCCTTAAAAAGTGGTTAGAGTGCGGTTACGCCATACAACAAGGTTATAGCGAAGTATTAGGTAAAGGTGATTTTACAGCAAACTATAATTCTGAGTATTTTATTAATAGCCAACAAGTGGTTGACGTAATCGATGAGCCTAACACTGTATTGCTAGATGCACGTGCTTATAAACGTTTTACAGGCGAAGAAAGTGAACCCCGAAAAGGTATGCGCAGCGGGCATATCCCAAATAGTCGCTCGTTACCTTTTATGGATTTACTTAATAAAGGTGAAGCCAAACCACTTACTGAAATTAAAGCGATGTTTAGTGATGTGGTCGATGATGCGCAGCAGTTACAATTTAGCTGTGGCTCAGGTATCACAGCCTGTGTTTTAGCGTTATTTGCTACTGAATGTGGTTACAGTAATTTAAGCGTTTATGATGGCTCCTGGAGTGAGTGGGGCGCGAGTGATTCATTGCCCATCGCCACGGGAGAAAAGTAGACGTGTTGGATATGTAAAGCTTGCTCACGTTAAAAGCACAGCGCCTCTAAACCTCTTTGTGAATAACAGTACTTAAAAATATTATTCACAAGGAGAAGTGAAAGAGAAGAAAATGAGAAGGTAAAAACCAGTGCTTACTCGTATTTGAATACTATTTTTATACAATCACTTACTCTAAAAGCGCAGCGTCTCTAAACCTCTTTGTGAATAACAGTACTTAAAAATATTATTCACAAGGAGAAGTGAAAGAGAAGAAGATGAGAAGGTAAAAACCAATGTTTGCTCGTATTTGTATTAAATAGTTTTTACTTTCTAAAACCATAAGGGCAGTTTTTACAGCCATTTTTACAACAGGTTCCTCGCTTTAAAAAAAACCACTTACTAAATACCATGTAATCATTTTGCATGGTGTAGTCGAGCCCTTCGATTAAATTGTCGTTACCTCTAAATTGTTTTGCAAAGTCTATTTGGGTTTTAATAGACTGTGTATAAACACCCTCTAAAAAAGTATTTATTTTATTCAGCGTGCACTTGCTGCATAAACAACTTGTTGCTGTGGTATCTAGCGGTAAAATAGCAGGCAGCTCGTTGCACCAACACGCTGATATATCGTCTACATTACACGTTAGAGTGTTGTCGCATTGAGTGCAGTTAAGTTGAGTCATTATAATTCTTTTTAGTAACAGTGAGCCAAGAATAACAAATATTATGAATACACAAAAAGCATTAGCTGAATTTATTACGTTTGGTGAACAAAGAGATGAGGCTATATCGGTTATTGTTTCAAGCCCTGCTGATAGTAATAAAATTCATTATACTCTCTCAGCTGAGGTTTTAATTGATGTACTTAAGCGCTGTTTAAGTAACGAAATAGACTTAGATGATTTGGAACTTTGGGCAAACGTAATTGAATCGCGAGATGACATTGATTGTGCTGAGCACGAAGGTTTTATTTATGCGCTCAGTAATAGTGAGCAAATGGGAGTGCTTAATCATCAAAAGCTTGCTCAAATAGTTGCGTTAGTAAAAATTTGATTTGTTTAAAAAGCGAGATGTAAAACCTCACCTACAAAAAAACCGCACTTCAATTGAATGCGGTTTTTTAAATTGAAGACAATCGTTTTAAGCGATTATTTATGATATCCCAAGCACGTTTCTACTTCGTTTTTAGAACCTAAAATAACGGCTACTCGCTGGTGGATTGCATCAGGCTGAATATCCATAATGCGCTCGGTACCGGTTGAAGCGATACCGCCAGCTTGTTCTACTAGCATGGCCATTGGGTTTGCTTCGTAAAGTAGGCGTAATTTATTTGGCTTTTTAGGATCTTTAGTGTCGGTAGGGTAAGTAAATAAACCACCACGGCTAAGTACACGATGCACATCGCCCACCATTGCTGCAATCCAGCGCATATTAAAGTTTTTAGCGCGCGGGCCCATATCGCCAGCTACCAAATCATTGATGTAGTCTTGCATAGCTGGTTGCCAATGACGTTGGTTAGACGTATTAATTGCAAATTCGTTTGTGTCAGTAGGGATTTCGGCAAAGTCTTGGGTAAGTAAAAAGCTGCCTTGTGTTTTATCAAGGGTAAACATACGGGTGCCTTTACCTGTAGTCAGCGCAAGCATTGTTGACGGGCCGTAAAGTACGTAACCTGCTGCAACTTGCTTGTGGCCTGGCTGCATAAAAATGCTTTCATCAGCAGCGTCAGAGCCTTCAGGTGCTTCCATAATCGAGAAGATAGTACCCACAAGTGAGTTTATGTCGGTGTTTGATGAGCCATCAAGTGGGTCAAATGCCACTATAAATTTAGCGTCTGGGTTACCGGCTACTGTGTAGTCTTCTTCCTCAGAAGCGATTGCTTTAACTGTACCTGATTCCAGTAAAATATCTTTTAACAGCTGATTAGATAATACATCGAGCTTTTTTTGAGTTTCACCTTGAATGTTTTCATCAAGGGTTGAGCCTAATACGCCAGAAAGCGCGCCTTGGCCAACGCGAAACGAAATTTCTTTACATGCCGCTAAAATTGTTCGAATTAATGATAAAAGTTCTCTTGGGCAACCGTCTTCTAGTAATACTGGAGGGAGTCTACGCATTTTATTTTCCTGGTAACGTGTTAAAACCAATCATAATGTGAGAGAGATTAGCTTAGTGCGCTGAAATTCGTCTTAAATAACTGTATTGTTTAAATAGCACCCTATAATGGTGTCACCTAATCGTACTTAAAACACAAACAACAAAGATAAGATTATGAAAAAAATACCACTACTAAGTTACATATTCTTTACTGTGCTGTGCACTATCATAACTCAAGCGCACGCAGCAATTAAGTCAATTGATGAATTTACTACGCAAATGAATCATTTTCCGGGCTACTATTCGTTTTTTTACGATACCCAAAACGGCAAAGTTTATTTAAAAGTAGATAAGTTTGAACAGCAATTTTTACTGCAACAAAGTTTACCTTACGGTATTGGCTCTAACGACATAGGCCTTGATAGAGGTCAGCTGGGTAATACTCACCTTGTGCAGTTTGAGCGTTTTGGTGAAAAAGTAATGCTACGTGCTGTAAATACTTACTATCGTGCTAATACAAGTAATAAGGCTGAGCAGCAAAGCATTAAAGAAGCGTTTGCATCAAGTATACTTGCAGGTTTTAAAGTGGTCGCAGAAGATAAAACCACAGCACTTATTGATTACACTCCTTATTTATTAAGTGATGTACATGGCGTAAGCCGGACGCTTGCTGCACGTAAGCAAGGTAGCTTTAGCCTTGATGAATCACGTAGCGCCGTTTATATGAATCGCTCAAAAGCATTTGTAAAAAACACCGAGCTTGAAGCCGTGCTTACATTTAAAGGCACAAAACCAGGTGAGTTTGTTCGCCAAGTAAGTGCCGACCCATACGCACTTACTGTGCATATGCATCATTCGCTTATTCAATTACCAGATGATAACTACACGCCGCGCAAGTTTAACCCGCAATCTGGCTTTTGGAGTATTGAGCATAAAGACTACGCAGCCCCGCTTGGCGAGTCTATGTTTGTGCGCTATATACCGCGCCATCGTTTAGTGAAAAAGGACTCAAGCTTACCAATTAGTGAGCCAGTTGAACCTATTGTTTATTATTTAGATCCCGGCGTGCCGGAGCCAGTTAAAAGCGCTTTACTTGAAGGTGGGAAGTGGTGGAACGACGCATTTACTGCTGCAGGGTACAAAAACGCATTTGTAGTAAAAGTACTGCCAAGTAGTGCCGATCCTATGGATATTCGTTACAACGTAATTCAATGGGTACATCGTGCAACGCGTGGTTGGTCATACGGAAGCTCTGTAATTGACCCTCGCACAGGTGAAATACTTAAAGGGCATGTAACACTTGGCTCATTGCGTGTTCGCCAAGATATTTTAATAGCTGAAGCACTCGCTGCACCTTATTTAAAAGGTAATGAAGTTGCTAAAAACTTGCAAGCAATGGCGCTTGATCGTATTCGCCAATTAAGCGCGCATGAAATTGGCCATACGTTAGGTATTTCTCATAACTTTGCTGCATCGGTAGGGGATAGAGCCTCAGTAATGGATTACCCACATCCGCTACTTAGTTTTAATGAACAAGGTAAGCTTGATGTAACGCGCGGCTATGCAACAGGCATGGGCGTGTGGGATACCCAAGTAATTAAATATGGCTATAGCGATTTTACTAACCAAGATGAAAGCGCAGAACTCGCCGCTATTTTAAAGGAGAACAAAGCCAAAGGCCTTGAGTTTATATCAGATAGTGACGCTCGTGCTAAAGGTGGCGCGCATCCAACAGCTCATTTATGGGATAACGGCACTAATCCCTCTCAGGAGCTTTTACGCGTACTCGACGTACGTAAAAAAGCGCTTTCGCAGTTTGGTATTAATAATATTAAAACGGGCGATTCACTATCGCAATTAGAGGAAAAACTAGTTCCACTTTATCTGTTCCACCGTTTTCAGGTTGAGGCGGCAGTTAAGCTTATAGGCGGTGTTGATTACGAATACGAAACACGTGGTGACTCACCCGTAAAAGGCGCACAAGTCGTTAATAAAAAAATGCAGCAAGAAGCGGTAAGTGCTATTTTTGCAACGCTTAAGCCAAATAACTTATTACTTCCTGAATCTGTATTATCGCTAATTCCGCCAAAAGCCTATGGCGAGTCTAAATCGCGCGAGAGCATAGTTGGGCGCACAGGGTTAACGCTCGATGCAATGGCATTACCCGAAGTTGCAGTGCAGCATAGTTTATCGCTTTTATTAAATGCACAGCGTTTAAATCGCCTAGCGCAGCAGCAAGCACGCAGTAATGACTTTTATAGTCTAGATGAACTACTTGAGGCGCTATATAACCAAGTGTTTAACGTGTCGTCGCCTAATACAATGACAGGTAAAATTACTCAGCGCGTGCAATTTTTAGCAGCAAAAACTATGGCTGATTTAGTAGCAAGCGATAGTGTAAGCCCTGAAGTGCAGGCGCAGTTGCGTTACTACTTAGTTAAGTTGAGTGAAGACTTTAACCAAAACTCAATGTTGAGCCATACAAGTATTGGCGAGAGTGCATTTAAGCAATATTTAGCAGAGCAAGTAAATCAGTTTTTAATTAAAGGGCAATGGCCAAATAACTTTAAAGTACTTCCAATCCCTCCGGGCTCACCAATTTAGAATAAAAATTGAAGCGCTTAGTTTTAGCACTCAATATTAGTAAGTTAAAAAGCAAAACCCCGAGTATATTTATACTCGGGGTTATTTGATTCTAAAAGTGGATGAGTACTTTAAGACTTTATTTGCACTAAATCATAATCGGCCATACCAGGTACTATTGCTTGTAAGCGAGATTCGGTTACATCGAGTGCATTCAAACATTCGCAATATTCAGAAGCTTTAAGCTCTAATTGATGCGCCTTTTTTTGTAGCGACTTATCAATTTCTCTTGAGATAATATCCATACGTTGTCCCATGTCGTTAATACGATCTTCTATATTGCCTTCACGCGATTTAAACGCATCTCCGAGTGATACCAAAATAGCACCTAACGATCCATGCACTGCAGAGTGAATTTGCTGGCTGATCTCTTTAGTAAAAAAATCATCTATTTGCGAAAGTGATTGAGGGGCTATAAAAAAGAAGTCATCGCCGCGCTTAAACTTATCCATTAGCGCACGCTCTACATACTGCAGTTGTGTTTTAAGTACTTCAGGTTCTTTGTCAGACATACCTTCAACTACGTGTTCAATAGCGCTTAAACCTAAGTTAACACCATCTGTAGCAAGATTTACTAATTCGGGGACTGTGTGGCGAATACCATTACTAAACTGTTCGAGTACTTTGCTTTCGTCATCGCTTAAATCAACCCAATAACCGCGAATAAACAGTTGGTTATTGTTATTAATTTGTACACGAGTCTGGCCTTTATCTAATATGCGAATCGCATCGTCAGTAATAATTAAACCATGACGTAATTCAACATCGCATTGGGCTTGTGCAAAGACATTACTGCTTGAGAGCGCTATGGACAACGCCAATATCGAACGAGATAGAAACGCCATAAACACCTCAAAAAGACTAAAATGGAAGGCGAGTAGGTTAACAAAAAAACAACTTTATGCAAGGGAAAATAAACCTATCAGCTCTCTCTCACAATAGCTGTATAGAGCGCAGCTTAAGTTTTTGGATACGGTTATGCTTAGCAAAATCGACAGTCCAACAAAGGACTCAGTACGAGGCTAAAGAGGTGGAATTAGCTCAGATGTAAATAAGAACACGTGGTTTTTAAAATGAAGTTTAAAAAAGATACAGCTATTTAGTTAATTAAGCTTTTAATAGCCAACTCCACATTTACTTTGGAGTTGGCTTAAAAGGCTAAAAACTAAATATTTAGTGTGAAACCACTATTAGTCGAATTGCGTCAAGTTGTAACTGCGTTTTTTCAATATACGTAGTTAGGTCGTTGCGTTGCTTATCGTAGAAGGTAATTTCTTCTTGGCGAATATTCGGGTTAATTTGCTTAAGGGCAACCAGTCGCTCTTGCTCTTCACTGAGTGACGTTTGCATTTTAACAAGCGACGCTGCACGAATAACCTCAAGTTTTTCTTGTGCCATATCTTTAGCGGTAGTGATCATCGGGTGGACAGCGCTTTGTAGTGCACCTGCAAGTTTACTTGCTGTTTGACGGCCAACTGCAGATAACTGCTGGTTAAAACCTTCAAAAGCCACATTCTCACCTAAGTTATTACCTGCTTTATCAAGCAATATACGAATTGGTGTAGGCGGTAAAAAGCGACCAACCTGTAATACTTTTGGTGCCATTGCTTCTGCAACAAAAATAAGCTCAACAAAAAAGGTGCCTGGTGGTAACTTTTTGTTTTTAAGCAATGCTACCGATGCGCTACCAAAGTCGTCGTCACAAATCATATCCATGGTGCCTTGCACCATTGGGTGATCCCAACTAACAAAGTGCACGTCTTCTTGCGAAAGAGCCGTGTCACGATCAAAGGTCACGGTCATGCCATCTTCTTTAAGCGATGGGAATGATGGGTTTAACATATGTTCAGTTGGTTTTAAGATAATGGTATTTTCACCTTTATCTTCTTGGCTTACGCCAAATGTATCGAACACGTTGATCATGTAGCTTGGTAGTTCAAACTGATTGTCGAGTTTTTCGATTTCAGCTACAAGCGAATCTGCAGCACCTTGACCCGATGAATGTAGCTCTAGTAAACGATCTCGTCCGCTTTCCATTTTTTTACGCAGTACGGCATTTTGCTGTGCTACTTGCTCAAGTAATGGATCTAGGTCGTCTTCATCGCAGTTATGCGCAGCAATATACTCAAGTAAGTCATCGCGAAACTCTTTGTAAAGCATTTGCCCCGTTGACGAGGTAGATTCGAATGCGTCTAGACCTTCGTTGTACCAACGTAGCAATACTTCTTGAGCGGTGTTTTCAAAATATGGCACATGAATGTTCACATCTTGTGTTTGACCTATACGGTCTAATCGACCAATACGCTGCTCTAGTAAATCTGGATTCAGTGGTAAATCAAACAACACTAAGTGATGTGAAAACTGGAAGTTACGACCTTCTGAGCCAATTTCTGAACACAGTAATATTTGTGCATTATCGTACTCATCTGCAAAAAATGCAGCAGCGCGGTCACGCTCAATAATAGACATGCCTTCGTGGAATACCGATGCTTTAATTGCTTCGCGTTCACGCAGTATTTGCTCAAGGCTGATAGCTGTTTCAGCTTTAGCACATATAAGTAGTACTTTTTCGCGCTTAAGCGTTTTAAGAGTGTCGATTAACCAATCTACACGTGGATCGAATAGACCCCAGCTTGCGCTTTCGCCTTCAAACTCTTGAAATATTTTTTCAGGGAAAAGAGCACGGTGTGCACTTAGTTCAGGGTTTTGAATGCCGCCCATATTACCGAGAACCGACATAGCCGTTTTATACTGCTTTGGCAGTGCCATTGGATAGGCGTGTAATTTACGACTTGGGTAGCCATCAATACCGCTGCGGCTGTTTCTGAATAATATGCGACCCGTGCCGTGGCGATCGAGCAGCATGTTAAGTATTTCTTTACGTGCTGGTAAATCACCTTGCTGTGCTTTTTCAAGAATATCAGTAATGTCGGTTTCTTTTAATAGCTCAATTAGCGTGGCTTTGGCTGTGTCGTCTAGCCCTTGCTCTTGCAGTAATTGATTTGCAGCTTCAGCTACGTCTTTATAATTTGCTTCTTCTTCTTTAAACACATCGTAGTCGTAAAAACGATCAGGGTCGAGTAACTGCAAACGTGCAAAGTGGCTGCTGTGACCAAGTTGATCAGGCGTTGCTGTAAGTAGAATAAGGCCCGGAATATCTTGGCTAAGCTCTGCCATACGTTGGTACTCTGAGCTTGGCTTGCCGTTATTTATACTTAGGTGATGAGCTTCATCGATTACTAGTAAATCCCAATCAGCAAGCGTTGCTTGTTCAAACCAGCGTTTTTTCTTGGTTAAAAACTCAAGGCTGGTAAGTACTAATTGCTCTGTATCAAACACGTTTGGTGAATCTGCAAACGCTTCGTCGCAGCGTTCTTCATCAAAAATAGAAAAATGTAAGTTAAAGCGGCGTAGCATTTCTACTAACCATTGGTGTTGTAGATTTTCTGGTACAACAATAAGTACGCGGCTCGCACGGCCACTAATAATTTGTTGATGTAAAATCATGCCCGCTTCAATTGTTTTACCAAGGCCTACTTCGTCTGATAAAAGTACGCGAGGTGCAAAACGTTTACCCACTTCTTGGGCAATATAAAGCTGGTGCGGAATAAGATTAGCACGCTGACCAATTAAGCCTTTAATAGGCGATTGTTCACGTTCAAATTTATGCAACCACGTTTGGTAGCGAAGTGTATAGCGATCAAAACGGTCGACTTGACCTGCAAATAAACGATCTTGTGGTTTATTAAACTTAATAAAATGATCTAAAAAGGTTTCTTTAAGCTTGGCAGTTTCGCCGTTATCAACACGGGTGCCGTGATAACACAGTAACTCGCCTTGTACTTCAATAGACTCTACTTCTAATTCCCATTCTTCAACGCTTTTGATCACATCGCCAGGATTAAATGCCACACGGGTAACAGGTGCTTCTGCACAAGAGTAAACACGGCTCTCACCACTGGCAGGAAATAATATGCTGACCTGACGGCCTTCAATGGCAACAACGGTGCCTAATCCTAAATCTGACTCTGTATCACTGATCCAACGCTGACCTAAGGAAAAATTCATGTATGTCTCGTCTATGATGAAAAAGGCGGCTATGTTACCTGTAAGCTAACACCACTGCAAGGCGCTATTTGGCTCACTTTTAATTAATTTTGTAAGTGTTAATTATTACTATTAAAACAGCTTGTTTATGACTCTTTTTTAGGTAAATCAAAACTAATTACAGTTTGTAATAAAACGGACTTTTATGACAAATAGACTAAACTTACATTATGCCTTGGCAATTAAGTATTGCAGGTTTAAGTTTTGCCCGTTTTACTTAGTTATTTTGGTATAGCATAAAAATCATAAAACGTAAGGAAAGTGCTATGGAAAAAGCTTCGAACCTTGAAAGTAAAATGTATGTGCTAGATACCAACGTACTACTTCACGAACCTCTCGCTTATTTGTCTTTTCAAGAGCATGACGTTGTAATTCCGATGACGGTGCTTGAAGAGCTTGACCACATAAAAGACAGAAAACACGACGTAAGTCGTGATGCGCGCGTCGCTATTCGTGGATTAGATGAAGTACTTAAAAATGCAACGCCCGAACAAATGCTACAAGGCGTGGCGCTACCGAGTAACAAAAAGGCAAAAGCGAGCTCTGCAGGTACCCTCATAATTGTAAACGACCATTTATTTACCGACTCCATTTCTGGTTTGCCTGGTAATGAAAACGACCATCGTATTATTAATTGCGCCGTGTACTTACAAAAGCAGCACAGTGATTCAAAAGTTATATTAGTAACAAAAGATATCAACATGCGCTTAAAAGCCAAAGGCGCAGGGCTTAAATATGTTGAGGACTATCGCACTGATCAACTTATTGATGACATAAGCCTGCTCACTAGTGGTTATAAAAAAATCGAAGGTGATTTTTGGGATCATGTTGGGGAGTGTAATACCGAGCAACACGGGCGTGATACGTTTCATCATGTGCCTAAAAACTTAATACCAGATGTATTTTGTAATGAATATTTACTTGATGGTGGGGATCAGTTTGCGGCACGTGTTAAATCGTACGATGACGAGCACATAACGCTCAAAGATATTGGTGTTGAGCGTTTAATGCACCAACAAGCATGGGGCGTTAAGCCAAAAAATATTTATCAGGGAATGGCGCTTGATGCGCTGCTCGATACAAGTATTGAACTTGTTATTTTAACAGGGCCAGCAGGGTGCGGTAAAACCTTGTTAGCACTTGCCAGCGCCCTTGAAATGGTCATCGAAAAAGGTATTTACGATAAAGTAATAGTCACTCGTAATACGCCAGAAATAGCAGAGTCCATTGGCTTTTTACCAGGTACTGAAGAGGAAAAAATGGCACCATGGCTTGCAGCCATTACCGATACGCTAGAGGTATTGCACAAAGGCGACGAAAATCCGATATCGAGTCGAAATTACATTATGGAGAAGGCTAATGTACAGTTTAAATCGGTTAATTTTATGCGCGGGCGTAGCATTCAAAATGCGGTAGTGATTTTAGATGAGAGCCAAAATTTAACGGCATCTCAACTCAAAACTATTATTACCCGCTGCGGCGAAGGTACTAAATTAATTTGTACGGGTAACTTGGCGCAAATAGATAGTAACTATTTAACGCCAGTAACATCGGGCTTAACGTACATAGTAGAGCGCTTTAAAAACTTTGAAGGCAGCGCAACTATAAACCTTAACGGTGTTGTACGTAGCCGCTTAGCGTCATTTGCAGAAGAAAATTTATAACTTGCGCTTAACAAATTGGCTCGATAGTCTATCGATTGATTTTCGAGCCAAATGGCAGGCAGTACATTGAATTTTTTACCTCTGAAACATTATTATCGTTCGTTGTTTATTGCGCTTTTAGTGCCATTGATTGTCGCTTTTTTACTGTGCTTGCACTTATATAATATAAAGCTTGAGCGGGCGGTTGAAAAACGTGAAGCCGATTTTACGAATGTTTCAGCGCAGGTTACTCACGGGATGGAATCAGTGAGTAATCTACTTACCACAATGTTTAGCTTATACGAGCAAACGACCGTTCCACAAATAAACCAAAGCCTACTTGAAGGTATAAATCAATATGATGGTTACTATTACCGTCACTTTAGTGAGCAAGGTACTGAAATTGTAGGTAAGGGCGAGTTTGCGTTATCTACAAAGGCACTTATACAGTGGCAACAGGCGATTGCATTAGGGCCTTCGTTTAATACAACGCTTGCATTAATGCAGTCGTTATCGGCTGTAGCATATGTTGATGATAATGGTTTTGCTTATGTCAGCAGGCGCAACAAAAGCCAAAGTTCAATGCTTACTGAAATTCTAAATGAGAAGTTTAAGCCAAAGTTTTTACCAAATAAGCTTACCTCAAGTCCTATTGTTAAAGTTAATGACAAATCGTATTTTGCTATTGGCCGACAACGAAGCACTGGCTCAGCCGATTACATTATTTTAATTTATGATGTTCAGGCAATTTCTGGATGGCTAAAAAAGGTTTCACCGAGTAGTGGTGAATACGTTTTTATGAATCAATCACATCAAATTATCGCCAGCTCTAAACAGTTAATAGAGCAAGCGACAGCGTTAAAAAGCTATTGGCCTAACTTGGCCCAGCACCATAGTAAAAAAACAGTATTAACTAGTGATAGTAATTACTTTATGCAACCTTTGGATGAGTTGCCTATTCACGCGGCATTTTACGAGCACAAACCCCAATTAATAAGCTTAATTAAGTATGAAATATTATTAGAGTTTGCATTTTTAACGCTGTTTTTAAGCATTATGTTTGGCGTGTTTTTTTGGTTAAGTCAGCGTATTTTTATAAAGCCAATGACTCACTTAATGTCGTATTTGGAGAGTAACGGTACGCAATTCGAAGAGCAGCTAAATTACAAAATACCGCTGAGCTGGCAACCTTGGTTTTCTAAGGTGAAGAGGGTATTTATTAAAAATAAAGAGTTGGTTGATTCATTACAAGATGCGAATAAAGCGCTAGATGACCAAGTTCAGCTGCAATCAGAAAAACTAAGTCGCAGTTACGAAGCTAAAGAGCGCCACTTGGCTTTGCTCAACACTATGCTAAACAGTGTGCCAGATCTAATTTATTTTAAAAATATTGATGGCTCTTTTTTAGGGTGTAATAAAGCATTTGAAGCTTATATTGGTAAAGATCAAACTGCATTAGTAGGTAAATATGTAGATGATTTAGGTGACAACGATCAGCAAATAAATGCGCTTGAAAAACAAGTTTTACAAAATAGAAATAGTGTTGAGAGGCGCATCGAAACTGATACAAAATCATATCAACTTACTATTGCACCTTTTTATAATGAACATCAACACTTATTAGGAACAATGGGTATTGGCCGTGACATTACCGAGCAGCAACAAGCATTATTGGCCTTAAAAGCATCTGAATCTAAATTTAGAAGCGCGATTGAATTTGCCGCTAACTGCGTGGTTTTACTTTCGCTTGAACATACTATATTACAAGTAAATAAAGCAGCTAGGAAGCAATTCTCTGAACAGCAAGTACTGGTTGGCGAGCAGTTGAAAGCATTGTTTGATGACTCTCAATGGCAGCAAATAAAAACCACCTTAGCGCAATTGTTAGATGACAAAAAACGTGTATATCACTTAACACTGTCGCAGGGGCGACTAACAAGTTGGTTGCAACTGAGTGTGTCTCTCGTATGGGATGAAAACCGTGACCCAGCTTATTATGTTATTCACATTCAGGATGTGAGCGCATTAACTAAATCGAAACTTGATGCCGAACGGGCAACCCTTGCTAAAAGTCGCTTTATAGCCAACTTAAGTCATGAAATACGCACTCCTCTTAACGCTGTTTTAGGGCTGCTCGATATGCTTATTGAGCAAGGCTTAACACAAAAACAATTACAACAAACTGACCAAGCTAAGCATGCAGCACAAAGCTTGTTGCTAATGCTCAATAGAATGCTTGATTTTGCACGTATAGAAAGTTCGCAAACTGATTTAAAACAAGCATCTTTTAGCATGGTTGAGCTGGTGGATATTTGCGAAAGTTTAACGGCTCCATTGTGCGAAGGAAAAGGTATTGAATTTGTTATTGATATTGACCCTTTAATAGCGCCTGATTTGATATGCGACAGCATTCGCTTGCAGCAAATATTAGGTAACTTATTAACAAATGCTGTTAAGTTTACAAAAACAGGTTCTATTACTTTAAAAATGGAACTGATTGAAAGCAATAGCCTAGAGCAACAGCATATTTGCTTTAAAGTAATCGATACCGGTATGGGTATAGATGAAGCCGATCAAAGGCGTTTATTTGACGCCTTTACGCAAGGTGATGAGTCTTCAACACGCATACATCATGGTGTTGGGTTAGGTTTAGCTATTGTTAAACATGCGGTGTCATTAATGGGGGGAGAGATTGCTTTAAAGAGTAAAAAAGGCCATGGCTGTGAGTTTTACTTCAGCGTTAGCTTTTTGGTTGATACCACTAAAAATACGATGTTACCGACTAATACATTAGCTATTTTATCGGATCAAAGTAAAGAGCTTAAGCAAGTAACAAATGCTTATACAGAGCTTGCTAATATTAATTTAGATGAAGTACTCAAATACCCAATTAAGCTCTCCAATATTCAAAAAATAATAATAGATGCAGCCGACTTGCCCGCACTTTTAAATATTGAAGCAATTAATGATTCGTTATCAGCTAAAGAAACATCGGTAATTATTATTAATCATCAGCACACGCTTAATTTACCAACAAGTGAGCATTTAGCTGCGCACCACGTTAAAGCATCGGCATTGGGACAAAGGCTATTTAGCTTGAACTCTCAGCAAAAGCCTAAAGCGAGTACCAATGCGGTAATACACAACGTTGCTGAAATTAAAGCTGATATATCGGGTCTACTTGTATTAGCTATTGATGATAATCAACTTAATTTAGAAATAATTAGCAGTGTACTTCGCCAAGCAAACGTAAATGTAGTGACTGCTTTAAGCGCATCTATTGGCATGGAATTGTTGCAAATTTTAAGGCCCGACTTAATATTGATGGATGTGCAAATGCCGCAAATAGATGGCTGCCAAGCAACAGCCTTAATTCGCCAACAGTTTGACGCAAAGCAGCTGCCTATTTTTGCCTTAACGGCTCATTGTGAGCCTGCTGATATTGAACGTTCTTTAAAGTGCGGTATGAATAAGCATTTAACTAAACCGGTTGTTGCTAAAGTGCTTATTGATGCAATTGCCGATTTAAACTTAGTGAAACCAAGCTTTTTCGAAAAATCATTCGCTTTAACGCAGTTTAGTATGGATGAAAAGCTCCTCAATACAATGATTGATAAGTTTGCTAATTTATGTGAAACCCAGCTATCGCAAATAGAAGAAACAACCAATAAGGATGATTTGGTACGCTTAGTGCATAGTATAAAAGGTGTAGCAGGGAATTTAGGTTTTATACGATTGTCTCACTGCGCTTTATTGTGTGAAAGAACACTTAAAACAACTAACAAGCCTGTTGAAATAACACTGAAAGAGCTTATTATGCAGTTAGAACAGGTAATTGTTTTTATAAAAGGGGTAGGGGCTAGGGATGTCGAAAAGAGCTAAAGTACTTATTGTAGATGATGATCCAATCAACCGATTAGTACTTGAAAAAACACTTAAAGTAGAACACGACGTATTCTTAGTTGAAAGTGGTGAAAAAGCACTGACCTTTGTAAAAACTGCGCAAGTTGATTTAATTATTCTTGATGTGATTATGCCAGGAATTGACGGCTATGAAGTGCTTGTACAACTTAAAGAAAATCCGATAACTCAATCGATCCCTGTTATATTTATATCAGCTAATCGTAGCCACGACGACGAAGCTAAGGGCCTAGAGCTCGGTGCTATGGACTATATAACTAAGCCATTTAGCCCTTCTATTGTGCGCGTTAGAGTACGTAACCAATTACTTATAAAGCAAAAAAATGATCTGCTAGAGATGCTAGCCTCGATTGACGGCTTAACTGAAATCCCAAATAGACGCTACCTAGACGAAAACTTAGCTCGAGAATGGCGCCGCAGTAAACGAAGCGGAACACCACTATCTGTGTTGCTTATGGATATAGACCATTTTAAACGTTACAACGATTGCTACGGACATCGTGCTGGTGATGAATGCTTAAAGGATGTTGCGCAAGCACTCGCAGCTCAGTGTGAACGTGGTAGTGACTTCATAGCTCGTTATGGTGGTGAAGAATTTGCAGCCGTCTTACCGGGAATTGATAAGCATGAAGCCTTGGAGTTTGCTAATAAATTACGCAACGCTGTAAATGCTTTAAATATAGAACACAAAGCCTCATTAAATGCAGACCACATCACTATTAGTATAGGTATCGCCACCACGCAAAGTGGTAAAGTGTATGCTGAGCAAGCATTATTAGAAGAGGCGGATTTAGGCTTATATGCTGCTAAAGATGCAGGGCGAGATAGAATAGTCGCACGGTAAAAATTTAATATAAAAAACGCCAACATTTATATTGGCGTTTTTAATATCAAACTACTTTTATTGTTACTGCGTGATCATACCTAAAGCGGTGTCACCAATGCCCACTAACTTATCATTTTTAAATACAAGTGGCGTACATTCATCTTTCGTTGTTTTAGAATCTGAATGCTTGCTATGAGTTACATAAAAAAGTACTTGGTATATATCGTCATCTTTTTTTAATAGCTCTGTGAAATTAGGTGTTTTTAATTGCGTTAAAACAGATTGATAGCTGCTATCCATTTTTAGCTCTGATATAGCTTCACGATTATTTTTATGTTGTGCTTGCCAGCTTGATGAGTTTTTCCCTGCCCAATGAGTCTCAGCTTCACCATCAGATACGGCAATAACACAGCCAGTTAAAAATGGTGCAATAAGGGCTGCTGCTAATAGAGATTTTTTCATTGTGATATTCCTTAAATGAGTTTTTAATATTTTGATCATATAAGGCAAGTAGTAGGCCAAGTTTAAAATCTTTTTAATTCAGTTGGTTAGGTTTTAAGGGCTATGTTTTACTAATCATTTGCAAAAATAATTAGTAAAAACAGCCACATTTTAGTTTTTTTAACTATTTTCCCGCAGTGCAGTTACACCAAGCGGTTGCGTGATTCGCCTTTATTAAATGCCGCAATGTTTAAACTTACCTCATTAATTAAACGCACGATAGATTCAGTACTTGCCCATGCAATATGTGGAGTAAGTAATAAGTTATTGCCTTTGTAATTAGCAAGTGGGTTTGAAAGCTCAGCAGGCTCTTTAGTTAGTACATCAACCCCGGCTCCAGCAATTAGGTTTTGCTCAAGTGCTGTAGCTAAGTCGGCTTCGTTAATAATGCCACCACGAGCAGTGTTAATAATAATGCTACTTGGCTTCATCATTTTAAGCTCATTAAGTGCAATTAAATCACGTGTTTCATCGGTAAGTGGGCAGTGAACACTGATTATATCGGCTGTTTTAATAACGTCCTCAAAAGGCGTACGACCATCGCGGTATGCAGCCCCTTTGCGCTCTGCAACAATAATATTTGCGCCAAATGCCTCAGCCACTTTAGCAACGCCTTTACCTAGCGTACCACCGCCTATAATGGCAAATGTTTTGCCTTGTAAGTCGTTAAAGCTGTAATCGAGTATGCAAAACATTTCACTTTTTTGCCAAGCGCCTTGCTGGCAATCCGCCTGATAGCGATGTGTGTTACCCAGTAAGTTAGTAATTAAAGAAAATGTATGTTGAACAACAGAAGGGGTTGAATAGCCAGCTACATTAGTTACGGCAATACCAAATTCTTTAGCGGCTTCTAAATCAACATTATTAGTACCGGTTGCACTTACGCAAATCAATTTAAGCTGTGTTAGCTGACTAATCGTATCGCGATTTAAAACCGCTTTATTAGTGATCAATACATCAGCGCCTTGGCAATGTTCAATAACTTGCTCTGGGCTAGTAAGTTCATAAGTCGTTAATTTACCAAGTTGTTCAATACAAGTAAGAGATGTTTTAGCTAACGTAGCGTTATCAAGAATGGTGATGTTCATGCTTTTCCTAAAAATAAATGAAACCCTTGACCTTAGTCTTAACTCTAGGGTTTATAGTCTGTTTAAAATAAATCGGAGAGAGAAATATGAGAATAGGTGAACTATCACACCAACTAGGTATCTCTAACGATACTTTAAGGTACTACGAAAAGCAGGGATTGTTAACGCCTAACAGGCGAAATTCTGCTGGATATAGACTATATGATAATAACGATTTAAAAGTGATGCATTTTATCATTAGAGCTAAAAATATAGGTTTTAGCTTGGCAGAGATAAAAGATCTCTTACTTATTAAATTTGAAAAATCATCACATTCCTGCTCTGAAGTTAAAAAAATTACACTTGAAAAAAGAGATTTGGTCGCACAGCGTATAAAAGAACTCCAACAATTTCATCAATCATTAACCACATTGGCAGATAAGTGTTGTGGCTCGCAGCATATAGCAGAAAATTGTTCAATTTTAAGTGTTTTGGAGGATATAGATGACGTTACTTAATAATTTTTGGCAGTTATTTTTATTATCAGCACCTTGGCTAATGTTAGGGCTTTTGATTGCAGGTTTATTGAATGTATATTTACCTGAAAACTTATTGAGTAAACATTTAGGTAAAGAAGGATTTTGGACTACCGTTAAAGCCGCATTAATAGGCGCTCCTTTGCCCTTATGCTCTTGTGGAGTTATCCCTGCAGCTATTGGTTTGAGGCGAGCGGGTGCTTCTAAAAGTGCGACCACTGCATTTTTAGTTTCGACACCTGAAACGGGGGTTGATTCTGTATCGGTGTCTTATATTTTACTCGGTCCATTTATGGCGGTTATTCGCCCGATAGCAGCTATTTGTAGTGCTATTGTGGCAGGGGTATTAGTTGGGCGCGAAAGTAAAAATGATAAAAAAGGGTCTTTTAATAATAGTCGTAAAAATGAGAGCGATAGCTGTAGTGCGAGTGATGTAAAAACGGCGCCTTCCTTATGTTGTGATACGCAATCAAAAGTGCCTCAACAATCAACTCATAGTACAAATAATGAAAACGAAAAACCTCTGAGCGATTCATGTTGTTCCAGTAATATTGAAAAAGAAGAGCCCCTCGGATGCTCAGTAAACTCAATTAAACACACTGGGCAATGGCTTAAATTAAAAGCTGCAATCAGTTTCAGTTGTAATAAGCTTTTAGAAGATACGATGAAGTGGTTATTGATTGGCTTGTTTTTTGCCGCATTAGTACAAACTTATGTTCCTGAGAGTTTTTTATCCCAGTGGGGAAGTGGCGTTTTGGCTATGCTCGTTGTGATATTAGTCAGTATCCCTATGTATATTTGCGCGACAGCTTCAACGCCTATTGCAGCAGGCTTATTAATGAGCGGGCTTTCGCCAGGCTCTATTTTAGTTTTTATGTTGGCGGGGCCTGCAACAAATATTGCGACACTTGGTGTTGTAGCCAATGAGCTTGGAAAGCGTGCCCTTGCAGCTTATTTAATTGGTGTAATAGGCGTTGCAGTAGTATTTGGCTTTTTAACCGATTTTTTAGTTGAAAAATATGGCTTTGTGGTCAGCCCTCTTATAGGAGAAGAATATGATATCCTGCCTAACTGGCTTACTTTATTATGTAGCATCGTTTTAATTGCACTTATGCTGCGTTTAATGGTCAATTGGTATATGAAGAAAATAAAACACTAACTAATACCAACTTTATTAAAAACATGATCATTCTATCGCATTAAATAACTCACTAACTGTGTTGAAAATTATTTATATAGAACAACTATATGTCACAATTTTCGCCTTGTTAGTGTGTTATTTTCTTCGCGATATAATAATCACTTATTTAATGCAATTGGTATAAATTGAGCTATTTCGCATTTGATATTGGCTGAGTTATAATCAGTTAGAGAATAATAATCCCAAAATACGGCGCTTCCGTGTGCCGTTTTTTAACATTATAGATGTAGTAATGAGTGAATTAGAAGATAAGTACGCTGATATAAGACCTTATAACGATGATGAAGTTACGGCTTCGCTTTCGCGTTTAATGAACGATAATGCGTTTATTGATGTGATCGCAAAATATAATCTACCACGCTTTTTATCGTCTGTGCCATTTATAGCTCGTCCATTGGTTAGAAGCCAATTGCGCAAAAAATGGGGTAAAGTAAGCACCGTCGAAGACGTGCAAAACGAAGTTGCGCAATACTTAGATAAATTAGTAAAGCGCACCACGTCAAAAGTAACCTTTTCTGGGTTAGATCAGTTAGATGCTAACCAGGCCTATTTATTTATTTCAAACCACAGAGACATAGTGCTTGATCCTGCATTAGTAAACTGGGGTTTATATCAACATAAAATGAAAACAGTGCGTATTGCTATTGGCGATAATTTATTGCAAATACCTTACATTACTGAGCTTATGCGTCTAAATAAAAGCTTTATCGTTAAGCGCTCTGCTAAAGCACCAAAAGAGATGTTAAAAGCACTGACTCAATTATCGTCATACATTTACGATTCTATAGTGGGTGGAAATTCTATTTGGATTGCGCAAAAAGAAGGGCGTGCAAAAGACGGTTTTGATCAAACTGATCCTGCGCTTCTAAAAATGTTGCAATTAAACGGGCGTAAACAAAAGAAAGAGTTTGGCGATTATATTAAAGAGTTAAAAATAGTGCCGGTTTCTATTTCTTATCAATATGAGCCGTGTGCAATTGCTAAAGCCAAAGAGCTTTACCATAAACAACACCATGGTGAGTACGTTAAATCGGCTGGTGAAGATATTGCGAGCATTGTTGAAGGCTTTAGTACAGCTAAAGGGCATGTGCATTTAGCATTTGGGCAACCAATTGAATCTAAATGTGATAGTGCTGAAGAGCTTGCTAAAACGATTGATAGGCAAATTGTTGATTCGTTTTATTTACACCCAGGCAATTACATTGCTGGTGGCTGTAAAGAGGCGGTAATAGACTCTCCTGATACAGCGACATTTGAACAACGTTTAGCCTGTGTGCCTGAAGAGTTAAAACCATTAGTGCTAGCTATGTATGCTAAGCCGTTTCATCGTAAAGCAGAGATAAACACAAATAGCTGCGAGCATTAATGTTCATAGCTTAATAAAAGTAAGCAGTAATTTAAGTGCTGCTTTTTTTTTGCTCAAAAATGACGCTATACTAAGTACCTCTAATTAAACGGTGCGAATGCTATGCAACAAATTGAAATATTTGATATTCCAAGCCCTTGCAAAAGTATTTGCTTAGTTAATAACAGAGGGTATTGTAAGGGGTGTTATCGTAGTCGCGATGAACGCTTTTCGTGGAATACCTTAACTAACGACCAAAAAAAGAAGGTGCTTAGTTTGTGCCAGCAGCGCTACAAACGCTATCTTCAAAAAAAGCAGCAAAATGCAGTGCCAAGTACACAGGCAGAGCAACAAGGGTTCGATTTTTAAAAGCTTAATCCATATTTGGCTCTTAGCGCGTACACAGTGCCATTGTTAGTTAAGTTAATTAATGACATTTTAAGTTTTTCTACTAGGTTTTTATTACGCTTATTTAAATAATGATAAAGCGGATACGTATTCAACACTTCTTTTTCAAAGCAACCTTGCGGTGTAGGGAGATCGTTGTTTTGCATTATAAAGTTAATCATTAAAGCCCCTTGTACTTTTTGCTGAGCTAGTAAATTAAGCTGGGCATTCATACTTTTAACTTTAATAATATTTCCTGCAAATTGAGTGTTTGCTAGATAATGTTCTTGGACAGGGTAGCCATCAACAATTGCGACGCTATCTAGTTGCTCTAAACTGCTAGGTAAACAGTTTTTATATAACACTAAGTCAAACTTAAATAGCTCATAATCGACCCTAATTAAGTTTTCGTAATTTTCTTCAACGCTTACATCTCTTCCTAACTGTCCATCAAGTACGCCATTATTTGCAGCTAGCAAAGCATTTTGGTGGCTAAAATCGATGATATATATTTTAAAACCTATATCTGCGTATGCTAACTTTAATAGCTCTAAGGCATAATCAGCCTGTGGTGTACTTTGCGGACGATTAAAAGTGAGGTTGTATTGATGACTAAAACAAGAGGCACTAAAAGATAAATTTACCAATAATAACAAGATACTAAAATGTCTATTCATTATCAGTTCCAATTACTACAGAAATAAATAAAATAAGACGCGTATAATAACAAGGAGATTACCTCTTGCCCAGTTTCGGGGTTAATCAAATAATTTTAAAAGCGAATGAGGAAGTATTGTGAGTTTTAATTTATGCCTATTGCCACGTGAAGAAAAATACCAAATTCAGTTAGATTATGAAGCGTCTTTTTGGGCGTATCAAATTAAGCGAAACAAAAAAACGCGAGAGCAAGTTTATAATACAATTCATAGCCGCCCAATGGCAGAGCAAATGGTGTTAAAGCAAAAGTTTGAGCAATATTTAGCCTTGATGCTTAGCTAAGTGTTGATATAAATATGCATATAGTTGAATTGTTGGATGAGCTAAAAATTCCACTCGTTAATAAATTTTATAAAAAACATAATGTAAGAGGACGGGCTAATAAACAAGATAAAGTATGGGTTACTTACTATAATAATGAAATAGTTGCAGCATGTAGGTTACAAGATAAAACAGATTTTTTATTTTTATCTACCGTGTTTGTTGCGCTGGAGCATCGCGGTAAAGGTGTTGCTAAGCAGCTATTATCAACACTCTTAAAGTCGCAAGATAAGAAGATTAATACCTTCGCATATAAAAACGTAGTTGATTTATATTGTGCTATTGGTTTTAACCAGGTGTTAACATATACTCTTGCTTTACAAGTACTTTTTGATACTTACAAACATCGAAATATAGTCGCTCTAGAGTACCCATAATAATAAATAATAATATGGAATAAGCATGAGTAAATGCGTTAACGGGATCATTAGTTGCTTTGTAGTTTTAATCGCTATCCTAAGTTGCCAAGTAGGCGCACAAGTAAAACGTTTATCTCCAAGCGAAGGCTTATCGCAAAGCTACGTTAATACAATGCTCATCGACACTAATGGTTACCTTTGGCTTTCTACTGAGGCTGGGCTTAATCGTTATGATGGCTATCAAGTTATTCCAATAAACGGCCCTAATGGTGAATTAGAGGAAGCGATCATTGATCGTATTTACCAAGATACCCAAGGGCACATTTGGATAGCTTCTTTACTTGCAGGCCTATTTAGATACGACCCCGTAACAGATTCATATCAGCAGTTTTTAGAAAAACCCACCAGTGAAGAAGAAATTATCAATCAATCTGTTTTTAGTATGGTGGCCGTTGATAAAAAAACACTTTGGATTGGGCGAGGCCGCGATTTTGCAAAGCTTGATATTGCGACCGGAGAAATTACAACTATCTTTGAGCTACCCGCTAAATATAAAAATACCCTTGTGAGAAAGCTGTTTGCCTACAATGGTTATATATTTATTGGTACAAGCCATGGTGCATATGTATTTGATATTGCAACAGAGCAGGTTAGGCCACTACAACACTTAAAAGGTGAAGCTGAGCATATTTATCAAAATAATGTTAAGTCGTTCGCATTAGGTGAAAATAAACAGTTGTTAGTAGGGGCGGTAAAAGGCTTATACGAAGTTGATATTAGTAACTTATCAAAAATGTTTGAACGTCCAGATTTACCGTTTAAAAGTAAGGTATTACTAACTGATTTAAATGTGTGGAGCATAGTAAACGAACACGGAAAAATAGATTTAGCTACTGATAAAGGCTTGTTTAAATTTGATTTAAGTACTGGGGAAATGATTAAAAACACCCGAATAGCCCAAAGTAAGTACACGCTTGCTGATACCAGTATTATTGATATGGCTAAAGATAAATCGGGTGGTACTTGGGTTGCGACTAAAACCGATGGGGCATTTTATTTATCTCATGACAGTTATCATTTTAATAATATCGATGGCACTTTACTCGGGGGCGATGGTTTATCACATCACTCTATTTGGGGTATTACTGAATATAAAGATAAACTCTGGCTTGCAACGCACAATGGTATTACTGAAGTTGATTTAAAAACAAATATTGGCAAAGTTTATTTAAAAGACTACAAAGTCGACTTACTCACCACTGAGTTTACCGTATACGAAATAACACCTTATAAAGACAATTTATGGCTTTATACAAACCGTGGTTTGTTTATTTTTGATCCTGTAACGCATCAAGTTAGCGAACCTAAAGTGCATGACCCTGCTAATCAAGAGCTAATTACCGGTAGGGTGCATGGCGTTACATTAATGCCAAATGGCGACTTATACTTTGTGCACTCAGATCATGGGGTATTTATATACAATATAGACTCTCAAGTAATAACGCGTTTGGGTGGCCAATTTGATCAATTTGAACCCTTTTTAGCTCATGGCTTTTTACCTGCGCTGAGCAATAAACCAGACTCACCATTGTTTTTTAATGCCGGTATTTTATACCAAGTAAACCCAAGTGATTTAGCACTTAAAATGATTTACAAAGTGCCAAAACAGCATGAAAACGTAGCCATTAGTGTGCTTTCTTACTTAATTGATAACAACAATATATTGTGGATATCACTTTCTAATTTTGGCTTGATAGGCCTTGACGCATCTACCTACCAATTAGTCCATACAATCGATTTAGAGAAAAATAAGTTAGGCACACTGCTCTACGATATGGTGCTAGATGATGATGGCATGATCTGGATGAGCAGCCATAAAGGTATTTGGCGATTAAACCCAGAAACACTTCATTTTCAGCAATTTTCTACATCAGAGGGGCTACTTTCAGCTGAGTTTAATAGTAACGCCATGGCACAGCTCAAAGATGGCCATATTGCGTATGGTAGCTTAAAAGGATTTACTTATTTTCATCCAATGGAAAACCAAAATTACCAGTCGCTTATTGATCACGTAAATATTACGCGAGTTGATTTAATGTCTCGAGATTTATCGCTTGATTTAAAACAGCCGCTCAACGAGGTTGTGTTAAATCATGATGATATAGGGCTTGAAGTGGCATTTTCGGCCATGGCATTCAGTAATCAAGAACGCATCATTTATGAGTATCAACTCGATAACGGGCAAAAAAGTTATACTCGAAATAACAACCGTGTACTGTTTCCAAAATTAAATCCAGGTAATTATCAATTAAAAGTTTGGGCTAAAGATCCGCTAACTGGCGAATATACTTCGCCCGCTATTTTAAAAATAAAAGTAAAGTATCCGCTTTGGCGTGCACCTTATTTTATGGTGCTTTATGGCATGTTGTTTATTGGCTTTGTTGCTATGTGGGTTATGCGCCGTAATAAAATCCAGCGTATTTTATTAGCAGCAAATAAAGAAAGTAAAGAAAGCGAAGCGCGTTTAAAGCTAGCTCTTGAAGGCAGCGAGTCGGGTGTTTGGGATTGGGAATCAAGTAATCCAAGTATTTATCAACCTCGCTTAGCGAGTGAATTAGGCTACGAAAATGAAACCGTGAGCCTAGATGAATATTTATCTAAAATTCATCCGCAAGACAAACAACTATTTCGCTTAGAGTGGCTTGAATTTTTATCTACCGATAAAGGTTATTTTAATTGCACCTACCGCCTGCGCCATGCAAAAGGCTATTGGCGCTGGTATAAGGATTTTGGGAAAGTAGTTGAGTGGGATGATAAAACGCCACAAAAAGTAGCGGGTACCTACACAAATATGACCCGTGAGATGGTGTTTGAAGAACATGCATTATTATTTACCGCAGCGTTTGAACAAACACGTGATTGGGTGTTTATTCTCGATAAAAATTTAAATATTAGGGCCTCCAATAAATCTCTGCAGACCGCCTTTAGCTTCTCTGCTGAGTCGTTATCTAGTCGAGCATTAAATTTAGGTATATCGCGCAGCAATCGTTTTGATTATTTACGCATAATGCAAAAGCTATCTGTTGGGGAGCACTTTTCGTGTGAAGACAGTGTGGTTTTAGCAAATGGTGAGCCACGCCATGTACTTGTGAAAATAAGTGCAGTAGCCGATAACGAACAGCGTCTTAATAGCTATGTCATTATTTTAACCGATATAAACGCACAAAAATCAGCTGAAAACGAGCTGCACTTATTAGCCAATTACGATGCTTTAACTGGGCTGCCAAATCGTACGTTATTTAACGACCGCGTTGAACACGCCCTTGAGCAAGCAAAATTTCACGAATGTAAAGTTGCTTTATTACATATAAATATTAAGCGTTTTAAATACTTTAATGATTCTTTAGGGCATGCAGTTGCTGATGAGCTAATTAAAGAGGTCGCTGAGCGTTTAAAATGCTCCTTGCGTCCATCGGATAGTGTTGCTCGATTTGGTGGCGATGAATTTGTTGTACTGGTAGAAGACATTCATCAAATAGAACAAGTACTCATTATATGTACTAAGTTGATGGATTGTGTGAATCAAAATATTACGATTAATGGTCAAGTCGTAAACGTTAATTTAAGTATTGGCGTGTCTATATCACCAGATGATGCGCAGCAAGGATCAGCGCTTTTAAAAGCTGCGAGCATAGCGTTATATCATGCAAAAGACTCTTTAGAGGGACGTTATCAGTTTTATAAGCAAGAGATGAATCAGCATGTTCAAAGAGCGCTGCATCTTGAATCTCAGCTTACAAGAGCGTATCAAGAAGAAGAGTTCTGTAATTACTACCAGCCTATCATTAACGCTGAAAGTCAAAAAACAGAAGGTTTTGAAGTACTGCTGCGTTGGCCTGAAAATAAGCTTGTGCAAACCCAAGAGTTTTCGGTGGCAGCAGAAGGTATAGGCCTGATTACAAAAATTATGCTGCAGACTTTTGCGCGCGCTTTACTCGAGCTAAAAGAGTGGCGAAAAGCCTCACCTAGCCTGTATTTATCTATTAATTTATCGGCACTTGATTTTGAGTTTAAAGACCTTGTTCCAGAAATAAAAAAAGCGTTAAGTAACGCAGGGGTATCGTCTGAGGCAATTGTTTTTGAAATAACTGAATCAATATTAATGCGTGATTCCAAAGAAGCGTTACATAGTATGGAACAACTTAAAAAGTTGGGCTGTAGATTGTATATGGATGATTTTGGTACGGGTTACGCATCGCTTACTTATTTAAAGCGCTTTCCTATTGATGTATTAAAAATAGATAGAAGCTTTGTGCAAGACATAGGCATAGATTCTGACGATGAAGCTATTATTCAATCAATACTCGCGCTTGCTGATAGTTTAGGTAAAGAATGTGTAGCTGAAGGCGTAGAAAGCTCGCACCAACTCGCCTTTTTAAAGGCGCGAGGGTGCATGCATTTCCAAGGGTACTTATTTAGTAAACCAGTACCAAATAACGAAGTACTACCGCTTATTAATCGCAATTGGAGTGATATATTTAATTGATAATGGCAGTACTCATTTAAGGCCTTTTACCGCAGTGCCTACAAAATAAATGGCTATTATGCTCATTTAACTGCGTTTTAATGGCCTTATTAGCTTCTAGTTTACTCAAGCCTAGTTTATAGCGTAGTTCTTCTAGGTGTTCTTGTTGAGTATCATTAAGAGTGCCGTCTTGAATTTGTTCATGTACAGCATCTTCAAAAAATTGGCGGCGTTTACGTATTTGTTCTGAAAAACTAGACGCGAGTAAACCGGTAGGTATCGCAACCATTCCCATGCTTAGTAGTGTAATTACGCCGCCGAAAAATTTACCCAATGGCGTTATAGGTACTACATCACCATAACCAACAGTCGTTAGTGTTGCCATTGCCCACCACATAGCCGCGGGAATAGAGCCAAATTTATCGGGTTGTATGTCATGCTCAATTAAATAAATTCCGCATGAAGCTAAAATAAGCACGACGGCCATAATAAAAAAAGCAGCCATTAATGAACTACCTTCATCGTTAAAGGCTTTTAAAAGTAGCTGCATGGCGCGTGAGTAGCGAGTGAGTTTAAATACCCTTAATAGTCGAAGCACACGTAAAAAACGTAAATCGAGAGGAAATAAAAACATCATTAAGCTTGGTAAAATCGCAATTAAATCAACAATTGCCAAAGGGGAGAAAAAGTAGCTAAGCCGACGTTTGGTATGAGACCCCTCCATTGCTGCATATTGTGTTTTATCTACGCAAGCCCAAAGTCTGGCTAAGTACTCAATAGCAAAAATAGCGACCGAGACAATTTCTAAAACTAAGAATTCGTTGTAATACTGCTCTGCCACACTTGGGATTGATTCAATAACAATGGCTACAACGTTAATCATTATTAAGCTAATGAGCGCGATATCAAGAATATGTCCTGCTCGATGGTATTGACCTGTGCCTTCAAAGAGGCAGGCCATTTTTTGTCTTAAAGTATGTGGTTCATTCATTATTTAAGTTTAAGTACCATATTAATACTGCCTTCTTCAAAGTCGCGACTAATTTTAAAACCTAACTTTCGGGCTAGCTCAATCATCCCCGTATTCTCTGGTAAGGTTATGCCTTCAATCGACTCCACACCTTGGCGTTTACAGTGGTTGATTGCAGCACTCATTAGTATGCGACCAAGCCCTAAACCTTGGCAGTCTGAGCGTACTACAATAGCAAATTCAGCATGTAGGTTATCGGGATCCATAATGACGCGAGACACACCTAGTGTGCGGGTTTTACCTTCAAAGCGTTGGCAAACAATAAAGGCCATTTCACGGTCGTAATCAATTTGCGTCATTTTAGCGAGTTGATCGTGGTTAAATTGTGGTAGTTCGCCAAAAAAGCGTTTATATCTGTCTTCTTTATTAAGTGACTCGTCAAATGCTTTATGAGCTTGTTCATCTTCTGGCTTTATAGGCCTGAGCGTAGCTTGGGTGTTATTTTTAAGTGTTACTACTTCAACAAGCTCAATAGGGTAGGGACGAATAGATAAGCGCTTACGATTGCTCTGAGTTTGATAGCGGTTAAGGGTCATAGTGGCATCGAGTACTAAAAACTGCCCGTTGCTGGCAAGGATAGGATTTAGTTCCATAGAGCTTATGTCAGGTTGGTCAATAATTAACTGAGAAATACGTGTTAGCAGTGCACATAAACGATACTTATCAACCTTTTCGGGTAATATGCGCTCCTTTAGTACGCCTTTATCGTGCGCTGCGGCAATTAAATACTTTGCTAAGTTCATATTCAGTGGAGGCAGAGCAACAGCGGCTTGTGCATATTCAAGGCCGGTTCCTGCTTCACCTAATAATATAACAGGGCCAAAATTGGGCTCGGTTTTAATCGCAATTCGCAGCTCATTTGCGCCTGCTCGCGGCGCCATTTTTTGTAATGAGAACCCTTCAATAATCGCATCCGGATACGTGTTTTTAATACGTATAAGCATTGCAAAAGCGGTTTGTTCAACCTCGTTGGCGTCGTTTAAATTAAGCACCACACCACCTACTTCAGACTTTGAGGCAATACTTGGGCTAATGAGCTTTAACGCGACCGGAAAACCCAGCTCTATGGCTTGCTCTCTCGCTTCTGTTGGTGTGTAGGCAACCTCAGTTTGAATGCATTTAATACCGTAATGGTTTAATACTTGGCTTGCCTGATGGGTAGGTAAGTAGCTTTGTCCTTCATCTAAAAATTCATTAATAAGTGCTTTAGCAGGCACTTTATTTATTTTTGCGTCATCAGTGTTCGACTCAGGTGTTTGCGTTAAATGCTTTTGGTTACGACGATACGTTACCAAGTGCATAAATGCGCCAACAGCGCCTTCGGGCGTACGGTAAGTAGGTATAGCATTATTAGAGCATACTTTTCTTGCAGCATAAGATGCATCCTCCCCCATAAAGTTAGTTATAACGTAAGGGCGCGCCATTTTGGGTAATGTTTGCAAGGTTTCTACAATAACGTTGGCGTAGTCTTCGCTGAGTGCAAGTGCTGATGGGGTATGAATTATGAGTAAATTTTTAACTTCTTTAGCGTGTAATAAAATCTCCAGTGCTTGTTTGTACCGAGCAGGAGCTGAGTCGCCAAAAATATCCACAGGGTTTGAGGTGGTTTCTGATTGTGGAATTACTTTATTTAGCGCATTTCGAGTTTCAATGCTTAGCTCTGCTAACTTTCCTGAATTTTGAATAAGCTCATCAACGGCCATAACTCCCGGCCCGCCACCATTAGTTAAGATAGTCAGCTGCTCTACTTTTAATAATTTTGGATGCATGGCAAGTGTTTGTGTCGCTGCAAATAGCTCCCGTAAATCATTTACGCGCAGCATACCTGCACGTTGAAATAACGCATCGTAAACAGCATCAGAGCTTTGCTTACCGCCGGTGTGAATTTCGGCTGCAAGTGCACCCGCACTTGTTTTACCTGTTTTAATCGCAATTACAGGCTTACTAAAAGCCGCAGCTCTTGCTGCTGATATAAAACCACGAATATCCTCAATGTTATCAATGTAGAGTAAAATAGCTTTGGTTTTAGCATCACGACCTAAAAAGTCGAGTAGTTCATTAAAGTTAATATCAAGGCAGTCACCTACCGATACAAAATATGAAAAGCCAATTTCTTTGTTTTTAGCCCAATCTAAAATGGTTGAGCATACTGCTGCTGATTGCGATACAAATGCAATTTTACCTGGGCTTGCCACAGTATGTGAAAAGCTCGCATTTAAACCAATATGAGGGATCAGCAAGCCTAAACAATTTGGCCCAAGCAAAGTAACTTGCTTGGCTTGAGCGCATGCTTTGAGCGCACTTTTTTGCTCTCCAGAAAGCCCATCTGCAATAACAATCGCCGTTTTGCAGCCAAGTTCTCCAAGCTGCTCAATAATATCAATTAAGGTGTTTTTGTTAGTACAAATAACAGCAAGGTCGGGTACTTTTGGTAAGTCAGCAATAGTGGGGTAAGCAAGCACGCCATGTACTGCGCTATGGCTTGGAGTAACAGGCATTATCGGCCCTTTAAAGCCGCCTTGAAGCAAATTGCGCATAACCACAAAACCAGCACGAGTTGATATATTAGAGGCACCAATAACGGCCACTGAGCTTGGGTTAAAAAACTGGGTAATGCGCTTAAGGCTCATGGTTTTTCCTAGGCTGATTAAATTTTGCGTTATTTATAGTCTCAATGTACCCTGTTTACTGTGTTATTTCGAGCGTCTAGATGCTTATTATTGATATCAATCAAGGAGATTATTGTGAATAAAACCCCCGGTTTTTACATTGTTATAGCGGCTATTTGTTTAAGTATAGGCTTAATTAGCTTAGGGTTTATTTTAAAGAGTACAGCTTTGAGTGTAAAAGAGATGGAACGTACTGTGCAGGTTAAGGGGTTGGCCGAGCGAGAAGTAATAGCCGATACAGTAATTTGGCCTCTGCAATTTAGTGATGCCGACAATAATCTTGAAAAATTAGTCAGCCGAGTTGAGAAAAAAAATGATGCTGTAACTGCTTTTTTAAAACTGCATGGTTTTGACGACGATGAAATAACAATAGGCAGCCAGTCAGTTATTGATAAACAAGCACGTGAATATAGTAACGAAAATCAGCAATTTAGATACATAGTGCGCTCAAATATTATTGTTTATTCTGCTGCGCCAGATAAAGTACAAAACGCGCTGAGTAAAGTAAGCCAGCTTGCTAAACAAGATATCGCAATAGTGCAGGACAGCTACGAAACAAAAGTTGAATACATTTTTACAGGCCTCAATGATGTAAAACCTGCGATGGTGCAAGAAGCAACTGAAAAAGCGCGTGAAGTCGCTAATAAATTTGCTAAAGACTCTAATTCAAAATTAGGCAAAATAAAAACAGCTCGCCAAGGGCAATTTAGTATCAGTAATCGAGATTCAAATACACCGCAAATAAAAAATATAAGAGTGGTAACCAGTGTTGAATATTATTTAAATGACTAGGGCCTGTTGACCTTTCAGGATTAAAATTTGTTCAATCTAGGGGCGATTTAATCGCGGCGTGAGGTTTGTAACCTAGCGGGCTAAGTAAAAACCGAGCAAAGCTTCCGCGTCCTGCTCACGCCCCTTACCTACATCCATGTAGGCAACAAAGAGTAAATTGCCCCTAGGCAGAAACCTTCGGGCAGCGCATGTTTGGCATTTATTCCACGTTATCGCCTATTTATGGGGAATAACCACACTGCATAGGCTCTGCCTTGCCTAAATACCAAACATACTGCTGCAAATTTAACCTCGAAAGATAAACAGGCCCTAGGAAATAATATGTCAGAGTCTAAATATGGCCAGTTTGTACTGGCGCCCCGTTCGTATTTTTTTACTGCTATAGCGAGCGTAGTATTTGCGTTTATAGGCTTTAGTTATAATGCATGGCGAATGGAGGCAAGTGAAGAAAATAACAATACACGTATTGCTAGCTTTCAAATACTACAAGAACTAGCCGAGCTTGAGCTTATTGTATTTGCCGCACATTACGACAATAACAAAATAGATGGCAGCCCTAGAAAAGGCTGGGTTAAAGTTAACTTAATTCATGACTTAAGTTACTTAGCCGTTGATAAAGTACATTTAAAAACAAAAGACTTACAAAAGGTCTGGCAAACAAATTGGCCAAACATGGTTGATCACGAAAGTGCTGCGCAATCTATTACACATGCCATAGATAGTGTGCGTACAGAAGTTGTGAGTGAATTAAAGCGCCTTGATTAAGTGAGCAACTTGCACCGTCGAACGTTGCAAGTAAGCGGCGCTCAGTAAAATTGTGGTCTCGTTAACTTTTTGCCCTTTTAGTACGTTGGCAAGCTGCTGTTTTGCGTTCGGATTTTGTTTTTGTTCAATTTCCATTAACGCTAACAGGGCTGAAAATTCATGCTTTACCGGTGTGCTTGGTTTATTTGCGTAGGCAATGTAGCAGGCAACAGGTGTTAACCCCTCTGAGTTGGGCTGCGCAAGCGCTTTAACTAAGTCATCATTTGATTCAAACAACATTAAAGAACGCACATAGTTAAATGGCAGCTTTGTAGCATCAGCATGTTTAAATACATTGTGCAGTACGTTATTTCCTTGGGTATCTTGTGCTAAAAAGCCTTTATTTACTTTAAGCGCTGGGGTAAAAAAACTTAATGCATCAATATTAGTAAGTTGATTAATAAATGGTGTAGGTGCTGTATTAGTACCTAATATACGTGTAGCAATGTTTTGCATAAAATCATACTTAACACTCAATCGTTGAGCGCTTTCATATAAATGGTTTAGTTGCAAAGTTTGCTGAGCAGTGCTTAGCTTTTTAAAGTCGTTATCGAGCTCATTTAACTGATGCTTTGAAATGCGCGCGTTAAGTAGCTGTATGCTTAAATCCATTATTATTCTCAAAGATTTTTTATCACTATAAAACAAAAAAGGTCGCAAATGCGACCTTTTCAATTTAAACAATTGCTTTAAATGATATTAAGCTTTTTTGCTTGCTACCCATTCGTTAACAAAGTTTTCTAGTACATTAAGTGGCACCGGGCCATTTTTAAGTACTACGTCGTGGAACTGGCGAATATCAAATTTATCACCAAGTTGCTTTTTAGCGTCTTCACGAAGTTCTAAAATCTTAAGCATACCCACTTTATAAGCCGTTGCTTGAGAAGGCATTACAATGTGACGCTCAACCATTTTAACACCGTCAGATGTTGCATTAGGCGTGTTATTTACGTAGTAATCAATACCTTCTTGGCGAGTCCACTTCATCGCGTGAATACCCGTATCAACAACTAGACGACATGCGCGCCATAGCTCCATTGAAAGGCGACCAAAATCTGAGTAAGGGTCTGAGTACATGCCCATTTCTTTAGGAATGAACTCTGAGTATAAACCCCAGCCTTCAATATACGCTGTGTAGCCACCAAACTTACGGAACTTAGGAATACCTTCTAGCTCTTGTGAAATGGCTATTTGCATGTGGTGACCCGGAATACCTTCGTGGTAGGCAAGTGCTTCCATTTGGTACGTTGGCATTGCTTCCATGTCGTAAAGGTTTGCGTAGTAAACACCTGGGCGTGAACCATCTGGCGCCGGCTGTTGGTAAAATGCTTTACCTGCCGCTTTTTCACGGAACCCTTCAACTGCTTTTACTTTTAAATCAGCTTTTGGCTTAACAATGAATAGCTCATCTAAACGTGTTTTCATTGTATCAATAAGCCCAGTGGCTTCATCAAGATAGCGTTGTTTACCTTGTGCATCATTAGGGTAGTAAAATTGCTTGTCAGTTTTCATAAACTGCATAAACGCTTTTAAGTCGCCTTTAAAGCCAACTTTATCTTTAATTTCACGCATTTCATCATGAATACGTGTCACTTCAGATAGGCCAATTGCATGAATTTCTTTAGCGGTTAAATCAGTTGTAGTTGTGCGCTTAAGTGCGTTGTTATAAAACGCTTCGCCATCAGGTAATTTCCATGCGCCATCGCGATCATCAGCACGTTTTTCAAGCTGTGCAAGGTAATTAATTAGTTTAGAGTAAGATGGTTTAACAGCTGATTTTAATGCATCTGATGCATCGCTAATTAACGAGTCTTTTTCGTCTTGGCTAATTTCAAGCGCCGTTACTTTACGTTTAAAGTCAGCAAGCAATGTAGAATCATTGCCTTTTTCAAACGGTGCACCATGAATAATATTTTTGCTTGAATCAATAACATGTGGGAACACAAATTTAGGGGCAATGATGCCTTTTTCTGCACGTACAGTTAAATCAACGATAAGCTGATCAATAACACCAGTTACACCATTTAAACGAGAAATGTAGTCTTTAGCTTCTTTTACATTACTAATTTGATGCTGGTTAATTAAAAATGCAGGGATCATAGAATGCGTACCAAACATTTGGTTCACAGGGTAGTTATGGTAGCGCCATTTAAAGTCAGCAATTGAGCTTTCAAGATCTTGTTTTTTTAAGTCGTAACTCACTTTTGTCGCGTTATCTAATAAATCACGATTAATTGCTTTTAGTGTAACTAGATCCGCTTTTGTTTGTGCTAAATCTTTAAGCTTTCTTTCTTCGCTACCATCGTCCCATTTATCGTAATCTTGCTTAATTCCCATGTATGTTTGATATACAGGGCTGCTCATTACATCGCGGTTAAATGTATCTTCAAAAAATGCATTCGCTTTGTCTATTTCACTTTGTTGTGATTGAACTGCTTGTGCAACAGGAGCTGAAGTAGCTTGTTGTGTTGTTTGCTGGCAGCCAGCAAGTAGTGCAACGCTTACTGCGGCCGCAATAAAAGTGAGTTTACGCATTGTTTTCCCTTTTGTTGTTAGAAACCCATTAGGGTGATTTATATTTATTAGTTTTATATTGTTGTGCAGTGCCTTAGCGCTACACAAACAATTCTAGCAGGTCATTTAAAAAGCGATGACCTTTTAAGGTTACCTGCCAATGGCTGTCTGTTTGAGTCAATAAACCTTTATTTATTGCTTGGTTTAATGCACTTTGCTGACTTTGCAGCGGCAGTGTTGTTAGTTTATTAAAATCATTAATTGGGCAAGGCTCAACAAGGCGAAAGCGATTCATAAAAAATTCAAACGCTAAATCGTCCTGCTCTACATGCCAGCTTTTATACATATATGGTTTAATTAAATCCATATAGCCGCGTGGATGTTTAACCTTTTCGGTACGCGTTATAAGCCCTGTATTTGCATCAGTAACCTTACCATGTGCGCCGCAGCCAATACCGAGATAATCGCCAAAACGCCAATAATTTAAGTTATGTTGGCATTGATAGCCCGGTTTTGCATAGCCCGATATTTCGTATTGCACGTAACCTGCTTGCGCGAGTAACTCAACCCCTTGTTCTTGAATGTCCCACAGTGTTTCATCTTGTGGCAAGGTAGGGGGCTTTGAAGCAAACTGAGTATTGGGTTCAATAGTTAGTTGATACCAAGATATATGCGGAGGATCTAGCGCTATTATTTGCTTTAAATCACTCAGTGCATCGTCAAGTGTTTGCCCCGGTAAGCCGTGCATTAAATCAAGGTTAAAGCTGTTTAAACCGGCTTCTTTAGCTTGCTGCGCAGCATAATTAGCCTCGTCGCTGCCATGAATCCGACCAAGTGCTTTTAACTTGTCGTTTTGCATGCTTTGCACGCCAATAGAAATACGGTTAATACCTGCTTTTACGTAATCTTTAAAACGACCTGTTTCTACTGTGCCAGGGTTGGCTTCAAGGGTAATTTCGCAGTTGTCTTCAAGTCCAATTAGGCTATCGACTTCTTTAAGTAAGCGGGTGTAAGCTGCACCAGTTAATAAGCTTGGAGTGCCGCCACCAATAAAAATACTGTGAATTTTACGCCCTTGCACTAAGTGCAAATCAGCTTTTAAATCATCAATTAAATGCTGAACATATTCAGCTTCAGGTATTTCACCTTTTTGTCCGTGGCTATTAAAATCGCAGTACGGGCATTTTTGCACGCACCAAGGCACGTGCACATATAAGCTCAGTGGTGGAAGGTTCACAGGCCGCCTTTTTGCTTTAGCTCTAGCAATAATTTTTGTAGCGCTTGTCCGCGATGACTCACTGCATTTTTTTGCTCTTTTGTAAGCTCAGCACTCGTACAATTTTTCTCTGCTACAAAAAACACCGGATCGTAACCAAAGCCACCGTTGCCATTTTGAGTGAGCGTAATTTCGCCTTCCCAGCTTGCACTGCAAATAAGTGGAGTAGGGTCATCTGCGTGGCGCATTAATACCAGTACACACCAAAAACGTGCACTACGGATAGGGTTATTACCCAAATCAACGAGTAACTTATCAATGTTATCTTGATCGCTGGCACCTAGGCCTGCAAAGCGGGCTGAGTAAACACCGGGTGCGCCATTTAAGCCATCAACTTCTAAACCAGAGTCATCGGCAATAGCTGCCATGCCAGTAATTTTAGCGGCATGGCGTGCTTTAATAATGGCATTTTCAACAAAGGTAGTGCCGGTTTCGGCAACTTCACCTACATTAAAATCGCTCTGTGGGACTACATTAATATTCAGAGAGCTTAGCATGTTAGCTAGCTCTTTTACTTTGCCAGGATTACCTGTAGCAAGTACTAAAGTTTTGGTCATGTTATTAATCTACGTAAAATTTTTGCTGAAACTGTAATTTTTGAAATTGATTACTTTGTTGTATTTCAATCTCAAAGCGTAAAATCTCTTCGTTGGTGTAATCAACTTGGGCAAGGTAATAAATTGACTCACCTTCTTTTACTTCTTTAAAAGTAAGCGTTTGCTTGTTGCCAAGTAGGTTTTTAGCTGTGCCTGTAAGCTTTGCCGTTTGGGCTGTGTTTTCGGCATCATTTTTTAAAACAGAAATATTCACAATGCCTTTGTATCCGCTTCGCTCAAGGCCATACGCTTTCGCTATTTTTGGCTGAATAAAAGTAGAAGGAAAAGCGATGTAATGCACTTGCCAAGGGCCAAGCTCTTTGTATTGTGCGCCTTGCATTTCTTCGCTTTGCGCGTTAAATGCAAATGCTAAACAAGCAATAAAACAAAACTTAATTAAACGGTTCATCATGTATTCCTCAAAACATATAAAAAAGAGGCCTTTGGGCCTCTTTTACTCAAAAATTAAGTGCTTAGACTAAAAAGTCCATAAGCAACATTTGCAAAAACTGAATACCAATAATAAGCACTAAAACTGATAAATCTAAGCCACCCATTGATGGTAATATTTTACGAATTGGTTTTAGCATTGGTTCAGTAAGCTGATGGAAAACGGCTTCTATAGGGTTATAACCTTGGCTAACCCAACTTAAAATAGCGCGAATAATAAGTACCCAAAAAACTAAGTTAAGGCCTTCTTTTAGTACCGTTATAAGTGCTTGAATAAGTACAGGCTGTATTGCCCACGCATTATATATAACAAGCATTAAAGTACTAATTTTGGCTACAGCCACTATAAATGCCAGCAACAAAGATGCTAAATCAAGTCCGCCAAACCCCGGAATAATTTTACGCAGTGGTTTTACCGCAAACGACGTGGCTTTAACCACAAACTGGCTCATTGGATTATAAAAGTCGGCTTTTGCCCACTGCAGCCAAAAGCGCAGTAATACCACCATTAAAAACAAATCAAACAGGGTACTGATCAAAAATTGCATGGCATTCATAGTGTAACCTTCAATAAAAAAGTGGTTTTAAAGTTCTTTTTCCATTTGCATCGCACGCGCAATACACGCATCCATTGCATCGCCAACGGTTTTAGTTAAGCCTTCATCTTTTAAGTGCTCAACAGCTGCGTGAGTCGTACCGCCTTTAGATGTTACGTTTGAACGTAGTTGCGAAATAGTAATATCAGGTTGGCTAAGTGCCATTTCGGCGGCGCCAAGGGCTGTTTGTTGTACCAGGCGACGAGCGTCTTCATCATTAAAGCCCAGCGCTTTGGCTTTTTCTTCTATGGCTTCCATAAATAAGAAAAAGTAAGCAGGCGAAGAGCCAGTCACAGCAATAATGTCGTTAATTTGTGATTCTTTTTCAACCCATACAACAATGCCAGTGCATTCAAAAACTTGTTGTACAAACTCGTGTTCGCTTTGTGTTTCGCCCGCGCCATATAAACCTGATACACCACGGCCTAATAAAGACGGTGTGTTTGGCATACAGCGTACCATTTTAACGTCTTGACCTAGCATTTCGCGAAGGCGTTTTACAGTTAAGCCCGCAGCAACCGAAATGAACAGTTTGTCGCTAAAATCTACGCCCGAATCTTGAAACGATTTACATAAATCGCCCATCATTTGTGGTTTAACAGACAAAACAATTACATCAGCATCGCGCAGGGCTTCGTTATTGTCACGGGTGGTTTGCACCTTGAAATCGGCTGCTACCTTTGCAAGCTTTTCTTGGTTGCGGTTAGTCGCAATAATGTTACTTGCGTTAAAACCGTTTTTTACCATGCCACCAATAATGGCGTAGCTCATATTACCTGTGCCTATAAATGCGATTTTTTTATCTGACATAAATCTGTTATCACCTTTTAAGTTCGTGTTCCAAAAATGTCTGTGCCGACTCTTACCATGGTTGAACCCGCACTAATGGCAGCTTCAACATCACCGCTCATACCCATCGACAAAGTATCTACTTGAGGATATTGGGTCTTTAGTTTATCAAAGCAAGTTTGTAATTGCTCAAAAGATTGAATTTGCGTATCCAGATCGTCACTTTTAGCCGGAATTGCCATTAAACCGCGAAGTGTTAAGTGCTTACATTGGTTAATAAAATCGGCAAGTTCAGAAATTTGCCCAACACTACAACCCGATTTGGCTTCTTCTTCGCTTATATTTACTTGAATAAGTATATTAAGAGGCGATTTATCGTCTGGGCGCTGGGAATCTAATCGTTTGGCTATTTTTATACGATCAACACTTTGCACCCAATCAAAGTTGGCAGCCACTAAAGCACTTTTATTTGATTGAATAGGTCCAATGAAATGCCAAATGATATCGCTATATGACTGTAGTTGAGCTATTTTATCTATAGCCTCTTGAACATAAGATTCACCAAATTCGCGCTGGCCATGCTCATAAGCTGCAATAACATCTTCGCTTGGTTTAGTTTTAGACACTGCCAGTAAAGTGACTTCGTTAGTGTTTCGCTGTGCGTTTTTTGCCGCGTCTGCAATTCTAGCGTAGGCGGATGTGAGTCGTTCTGCTATTGTAACCATATATTTATCAGTTAGTTGTGGAGTCATAAATGGATATTACCGAATTATTAGCGTTTAGTGTGCAACACAAAGCATCCGATTTACATTTATCATCGGGTGTTTCACCTATGATACGCGTAGACGGTGATGTTCGCCGCATTAATATACCAGCCCTTGCAGATAAAGACGTAAACAGTCTGGTTTACGATATTATGAACGATAATCAACGCAAGGACTACGAACAAAATCTCGAAGTGGATTTTTCGTTTGAAGTGCCTAATTTAGCACGTTTTCGTGTGAATGCATTTAACTCTAATCGCGGGCCTGCTGCGGTATTTCGTACCATACCAAGTGAAGTGTTAACGCTTGATGATTTAGGTGCGCCAGATATTTTTAAAACAATCTCCGATACCCCACGTGGACTCGTGTTAGTGACAGGCCCAACGGGCTCTGGTAAATCAACAACACTTGCCGCTATGGTCGATTATATAAATCAAAATAAACATCACCATATTCTAACAATCGAAGATCCAATCGAGTTTGTTCACGATAATAAATTAAGCCTTATTAATCAACGTGAAGTACATCGCGATACACATAGCTTTTCAAACGCGCTACGTAGTGCACTGCGTGAAGATCCCGATGTAATATTAGTTGGTGAGTTACGTGATTTAGAAACAATTCGTCTTGCAATGACCGCAGCCGAAACAGGCCACTTAGTGTTTGGCACGCTACATACTACGTCTGCACCAAAAACCATTGACCGTATTATCGATGTATTCCCAGGTGAGGAAAAGTCAATGGTACGTTCAATGTTATCTGAATCTTTGCGTGCTGTTATTTCGCAAACACTGCTTAAAAAGATTGGCGGCGGGCGAGTTGCGGCACACGAAATTATGATTGCAGTACCTGCTATTCGTAACTTGATTCGTGAAGATAAAATTGCACAAATGTACTCGTCTATTCAAACAGGTGCGTCTGTGGGCATGCAAACAATGGATCAATGTTTAACTAATTTAGTTAATCACGGCATTGTTACAAATGCTGCAGCGAAAGAAAAAGCACAAGACAAAACACAATTTGGTGGGTAAGAAACTATTATGGCTTTATCTTTAAACGACTTTTTACTTATCATGATTGAGAAAAAAGGATCTGACTTATTTGTATCGAGTCAGCTACCTGTAAGCGCAAAAATAAACGGTGAGTTAATAGCTCTAAGCGATGATAGGCTTACTGATGAGCAATCGCTTGAGCTAGTTGAATCTGCAATGAGCGAAAAACAAAAAGCAGAGTTTCATACAACAAAAGAATGTAACTTTGCGATTGCCACCGACGAAGGACGTTTCCGTATTTCTGCTTTTTGGCAACGCGATAAAGCAGGTATGGTTATTCGTCGTATTGTGACGCAAATACCTGATGTGAGTGAGCTAGGTCTACCTTCAATTCTTACCGATGTAATTATGTCTAAGCGTGGCCTAGTATTGTTTGTCGGTGGTACTGGC
Source organism: Pseudoalteromonas sp. AS71 (assembly GCF_038900275.1). Lineage (NCBI taxonomy): Bacteria > Pseudomonadati > Pseudomonadota > Gammaproteobacteria > Alteromonadales > Pseudoalteromonadaceae > Pseudoalteromonas > Pseudoalteromonas sp. AS71. The sequence goes on from NZ_JBBMQZ010000007.1 coordinate 125,562, forward strand.
ACCGGTAAATCAACCTCACTAGCTGCACTTATTGGCTACAGAAACCGTAACCAACGTGGTCATATACTGACTATTGAAGATCCGATTGAATTTGTTCATGAGCATCGTAAAAGCATTATTACTCAACGCGAAGTAGGGCTTGATACCGAAAGCTTTGAGTCAGCACTTAAAAGCTCATTGCGCCAAGCGCCCGATGTAATTTTGATTGGTGAAATTCGCTCTCAAGAAACTATGGAATACGCACTAAGCTTTGCCGAAACAGGTCACCTGTGTGTTGCAACACTGCATGCTAATAATGCCAACCAAGCAATTGACCGTATTATGCATTTAGTCCCCAAAGAAAAACACGATAAGCTTAAGTACGATTTAGCACTTAACTTACGCGCCATTGTAGCTCAGCAATTAGTACCGACTGCTGATGGTGAAAGTCGTGTTGCAGCTATTGAAATATTGCTTAACTCACCAATGGTTGCTGAACTGATTAAAAACGGTGATATTGGTGGTATTAAAGAGGCAATGGCTAAATCGAAAGAGATGGGCATGCAAACCTTTGACCAAGCGCTATTTGAGTTATACAGACAGCAGCGAATTAATTACGCCGATGCACTGCATCATGCTGATTCGCCGAATGATTTACGCTTAATGATTAAACTGCGCAATAACGAACAGCAAGGTGCGGGCTTTTTACAAGGCGTTACTATTGATGGCCTTGACGATAAAAATAGCGATCAATAAACCAACGAATTTTCTATTAAGTATTAATACAAAAAAAGCGCCAATTGGCGCTTTTTTTGTATATAACGAGTTGTTTATATAGCAGGCTTATTCACCGTAACTAGACTCAAAAAAACTTTCTAAAATAATAACCGCAGACATATTATCTACGTTACCTTTGCCTAAGTTTTTATAGCCGCCACTTTCAAAAAGTCGCGCTTTAGCATCCGCGGTCGTTAAACGCTCGTCTTGTGTTTGCACAGGAATGCCATAATGATTATGCAATCTGTTGGCAAACTTTTTTGCTTTAAAGGTAACCTCTTGTGACGTTCCATCCATATTTAGTGGTAAGCCAACAACCATTAAGTCAGGCTGCCATTCGGCCACTTGCACAGCAATATGGTCCCAATTAGGAATACCATCTTGTGCTTTTACAGCCTTAAGGCTAGACGCGCTGCCTGTTAGCTCTTGCCCAATAGCAATACCAATACTTTTGGTGCCAAAGTCAAAGCCCATTACAGTGCGTTCGCCTTGCGGCTTAAGCGATTTTTTTGTCATGTGTATCTTGTTTAAATTTTAAGTTGTTATGCGTGACCAGCTTCAAGGCTGAGTTGGCTAATATCAAAGCCCAACATTGAAACTGCTTTTTCCCACCGTTTTTCAACGGGGGTATTAAAAATGATCTTTGGATCTGCTTCTATGATCAACCAGCTGTTATCAAGTAACTCTTGTTCGAGTTGTCCTTGCTCCCACCCTGAATAACCCAGTGTAATAATAAATTGCTCAGGTGCTTGTGCTGTGGTTAAGCTTGCCAAAACGTCTTTTGAGGTAGTGATCATAATATCGCTACTGAGCTTTTGACTTGCTGAATAACCCGGTTGAGGAGAGTGCAGTACAAAACCACGGTCAGTTTTAACGGGTCCGCCTGCAAACACACTTACTTTTGCTGCGTTTTGAGTTTTGTCGTTATCAATTTCTATTTTATCTAAAAGTTCGCCAACAGTAACATCAATAGGTTGGTTTATTACCAAGCCCATAGCCCCATCTTCATTGTGCTCACAAATATAGGTAACAGCACGTTTAAAAAAAGGGTCTTGCATCGACGGCATTGCGATTAAAAAATGATTTTCTAATGACTGCATAGACTTCACCCTTTTTAGTTAATGAACTTTGAGTATGGCACATACCTTTGTTTTTAAAACTAAAAAAGCACTCTCATACGGTTTAAAGATTAATAGTTAACAACTATATTAAAATTCATGACACGAAAGTGCTTTTAATAACGACAGGTAGATGTTTATTTATCTAACTTTCTTTCAATTGCATCAAACAAAATACCTGTAATAGAGATATCATAAGCAGCTTCAATTTCGCGCACGCACGTTGGTGCAGTTACGTTAATTTCAGTTAATTTATCGCCAATAATATCTAAACCTACAAATATTAAGCCTTTTTCTTTAAGCGTTGGCGCAACTGCTTGCGCAATTTTTAAATCAGATTCACTAAGTGGGCGCGCTTCGCCTCGACCGCCAACAGCTAAATTACCGCGTGTCTCACCATTTTGTGGAATACGCGCTAAACAATACGGAATAACCTCGCCATCAATAACCAATACGCGCTTGTCGCCTTGTTTGATCTCTGGGATGTAATTTTGCACCATAGCAAAGCGGCTGCCGTGCTCGGTTAGCGTTTCACAAATTACACCAATGTTGGCATCGTCTTCTCTAAGGCGGAAGATAGATGCGCCGCCCATGCCATCAAGGGGTTTTAAAATAACGTCTTTATGCTCGGCTAAAAACTCACGAATTTGTCTTTGACTGCGTGTAACCAGGGTATCTGGCGTATGTTCGCTAAACCATGCTGTAAATAGCTTTTCGTTAGCATCGCGAAGGCTTTGTGGCTTGTTAATTATTAACGTACCTTCTTGTTCTGCACGTTCTAAAATATAAGTCGCGTAAATGTATTCAGTATCAAAAGGAGGATCTTTACGCATTAAAATCACATCAAGATCGGCAAGCGCTATAGTGGCTTTTTCTTCAAGCTCGTACCATTTTTCTGCATTATTAAACACTTGCGCTTTAGACGCTGTAGCGTACGACTTCCCTTTACGAAGAGATAAATCATCCATCTCCATATAATAAATTTCGTAGCCGCGTTCTTGCGCTTGCATCATCATTGCAAAACCGGTGTCTTTTTTGATGTTAAATCCACTAATAGGATCTGAAATAATACCTAACTTAATTGCCATGCGCTGTGCCTTACTATAAATGTTACTGTTTATATGAGGGTGCTTTTAGTTATTTCAATTAGCTAAATCGCCAAATTGAAGTTGTAATGCACTTAAGACCGTTAAAGCGGCTGTTTCCGTTCGTAAAACGCGCGGGCCTAAGCGAATATCTACAAATTCTAGTTGTTTAGTTAGTGCCATTTCATCGTCGGTAAAGCCGCCTTCTGGGCCGACTAAAAAGCGTACGCCATCTTTAGGTACCGTAATGGTTTTAATGCTGTGCTCAGCACGGGGGTGGAGAGTGAGCTTAATTGCATTGGTTTGTTGTGCAAGCCATTGTTTTAAATCGACAGGAGGATGAATAATTGGCACAAAATTACGCCCAGATTGCTCTGCCGCTGCAATTGCAATTTTTTGCCATTGTTGGTGTTTTTTCTCAAGGCGATCGCCCATTAGTTTCACGCCACAGCGCTGACTAAAAAGTGGGGTGATTTCGGTAATGCCCAGTTCAACTGACTTTTGAATTGTAAAGTCCATTTTATCACCACGGGATACACACTGGCCTAAATGAATTTTAAGCGGAGATTCTACATCGTGGGGATTAAGCTCTAATGGCATTACGACGACTGTTTTTTTTGTTACTTCAATTATTTCACTAAGGTATTCGCCGCCTTCGCCATTAAAAATAGATACATGCTCGCCTACTTTCATGCGCAGCACTCTGCCAATATGCCCTGCAGCATCCTCATCTAAGGTTACAGGGGTGTTTAGGGCAATACTCGATGTTTGATAAATATGAGGAACTCGCATAGTGCGTCACTTACTACTTAGCATAAAAATATATACTGCTATGGTAAGTAAGCTGGGAGCTGTGCGCAATTATTTATTTTTATTAAGTTGCTCGGCGAGATCTATTAAATCTTGTGGTGTGTGTGCTATATCATGGTGATTTTGCGAAGGTTCGGTTAATGTTTCGTCAGTAACTCGGCTTAGTGTATAGCCTGTATCATCAAGGTTTATTAAAAAGCGTTTTTCATGTAAGGAGTTATAAATAAAGCGTTGTTTATCACTTGCGAGTAAGTAATCGGTATTATTAAAAAGTACTCCGTGTAAATCGTGATGCTCTTTGAGATAGTTAATTAATTCAGAAACGCTGATTTCGTTCTCAAGATCGCAATAACTATAGTCTTTAATAAGCTCGTCAAACATCATTTTTACTAACTGACGGGTATTATTGCCTGCTGCAATAAGCGTACTCGCTTTGGTTTTGCCATTATTAACATAGAATTCGGCAAATGCACGGCTAAATTCGTTGTCTATGTCAATTAACAAATAGTTAGTAGCTTCAAGTGGCATAGAGCTCGGGCCTTGTTACATTTAAGTAATTACCATTATTACTTAAATGCAGACGTTTTAATTGCTGTATTTTTAGTAAAAAGGTCTAAAGAGAAAACATGCTAATAAGTAAATAACCTATAGCACAAAAAACAGCAAACTCTATACATGCTACGCCAATATTATCTTGATGGTCTATTTCAAGAGCTGTATCAATATTTGGTAAAGAGATAACTTTTATAACATACGTTAAGCTGTAGAGTAGTATCCACATTACACCGCAATGCATAACGAGTGTAAATATGTTTTCTACCATTTTACCGTTTTGAAATGCTGCGCTAGATAAACCAGCGTATACAGATAATGCTAAACCGATTGATTTTCCAGCATATCTTATACCTATAGAGGTGTTTTCTAAGTTGAAGTTACTTTGTAGCGAAGCGCCTTGGTTTGCTTTGGCAAAACGATATTCTCGTATTTTACTATCCAGTGCAAACATTCCCTGAAGTGTAAAAAAGCTAACGCAAGCAATAAGTAAGTTACTAAACCCTTGGGTATGTGTCCACGTGTATAAACCAAGTGCAATAATACAGTTGGCGATTAACATGCCCGAATCCACCAGTGCAGCACATACATTTTGCTTTAATATTGCAGCTTCTTCATTAAACCTGTGCAATATCCATTTACGATGAATTAAGTGACCTACCTTAATAAATGTAAATAATAAAATAATAATGACCAAAACTTTTAATGGATTGGATTGCGCGGTGCTTATGCTTATTTCATCAAATAAGAAGGCCATAGTGGCTATGACAACTGATATTTCAGATGCGAAGCTAATACCCATGGCAAAGTTATCGTGCTGCGCAAGTTCATCTTTAAGCGCTTGTTTTGCCTTGATTTGAGTGACAACTCGTAAACTAAAAATAGTTATACAAATAACCGCAAAACTAATAGCAATCGCAATAAAACTAGTGTTAGATAAAGACAAATATGACATGGTGATCCTAATTAAGTGAACTTTTCTAGGTTTTAGTCATTCTAGTACGGTTATTGATGATATAAAAGAGAGGATTGATGAGTAACGTAAAGCAACTTCCTATTCAATTACAAAAACTTGGCTTAGAGCGCTTCGAACAATTATATCCACAGCAAAGTAATGAAAGCGAAGTTATACGATTACTCGCCTTGAGCGACTTTGCCTGGCGCTGTTTAGAATCACAACCAACGTTAAAAGACTGGCTGCTGTGCAAAGATGAAATTCAAAACAGGCATGTTACCTCTCCCTTTGATAGCATTGAACTTAGTGATATTGACGATGCTAAGTGTAATCAAATCTTACGAAAGTACCGCGAAAAATACTGGCTTAAAGTCGCCTTTTTAGATTTATGTTGTAATAACCCTATTGCCGATAGCATTAATTACATAAGCCAACTGGCTGATATGCTAATTGATAGCGCTAACCAATGGGCGCATGCGCAGGTGGCAAAAGTAAATGGTGAGCCGCTTGATGAGCAAAGCCAAGCAATGCCATTAATGGTTCTAGGGATGGGGAAGCTCGGCGGGCAAGAGCTAAATTACTCCTCTGATATTGATCTCATTTTTGCGTATCCGCGCAGTACAAAAACCCAAGGTGGTTGCAGAAGCCTTGAGGCCCAAGTATTTTATACCAAAGTTGCACAAAAGCTCATTGCATCACTTAACCAAGCCACCGGTGACGGGCAGGTATTTAGAGTTGATATGCGCCTACGCCCGTTTGGCGAAAGTGGCCCTTTGGTCATGAGCTTTAATGCTATTGAAGATTACTATCAGGAGCAAGGGCGCGACTGGGAACGCTACGCAATGTTAAAAGGGCGCCTAATTGGCACCCCTAATAAATATTGGGATGAATTTATTAAGCTTTTAAAGCCGTTTGTTTATCGCCGGTATATTGATTTTTCGGTAATTGAATCTTTGCGTAAAATGAAGTTAATGATTGCACAAGAGGTTCGCCGTAAACGCTTAACTAATAATATAAAATTAGGCGCTGGTGGTATTCGTGAAGTTGAATTTATAGTGCAAGCCCTGCAAATGGTACGAGGTGGCCGAGAGGCTAATTTACAAACTCAATCATTACTTAAAGCATTAAATGAGTTGGCACTTAGCCAAGTTATAGATGAGCAAGAAGCAAGTGAGCTTAAGCGCAATTATCTTTATTTGCGAAAAGTTGAGCAGTACTTACAAATATTTGATGATCAACAAACGCAAACACTTCCTGATGATGAATTGAATCAGCAGCGCTTAAATTTATTATTAGAACAAGCGGATTTTGCTGCTACTTTAAGCTCTATTGAAAAAGTGATGAAGCAAGTTAACGGTGAGTTTGCACTGGTCATTGGCGAGGAAACCGCACCACTTGATACTTGTGAAGGCGCATTTATTAGTGCTTGGGATCATGGTGATGTGGGGTTTTTAAAAGAGGCTAGAGATGAATGGCAAACTCCTCTTAACGATTTTAAATTAAGGCTGTCTAAGGTAAACATCGGTAACCGAGGGCGCGACACCCTTGATAAATTAATGCCTGTTTTATTAAGTCAGTTAAATGACTTTAATGCCAGCGAAGCTGCTTTTACGATGGTTTGCCAAATTTTTAATAAAATAATTTCACGCACTGCTTATTTAGAATTACTGTACGAAAACCAAGGTGCGTTAAAGCAACTCGTTTTACTTTGTTGTCATAGCAAATGGATAGGTGAGCATATTTCTCGCTACCCTATATTACTTGATGAGCTAATAGACCCAGCGGTTCTTTATAAACCGACACCATTAACGGCTTATAAAGATGAAATAAGACAGTATTTTTTACGAATAGAGCATGACGATTTAGAACTGCAAATGGAGTCGCTTAGGCAATTTAAGCAAACGCATCAATTACGAATTGCAGCTGCAGATGCAACCGGCGTTCTCGATGTAATGAAAGTAAGCGATCACTTAACCGTACTCGCTGAGGCGATTGTTGATCAAGCTGTTAATATTGCATGGCATAACACTGTTAAGCGTTTTGGTATGCCACCTGGCACTGATGATGAAAACAAAGGCTTTGCTGTTATTGCATATGGTAAAACGGGCGGCTTGGAAGTGGGGTATGATTCAGATTTAGATTTGGTGTTTGTGCATAATCATGATGGCTCAAGCCAAACCAATGGTGAAAAACCGATAGATTCTCGCCAGTTTTATTTAAAACTCGCTCAGCGCTTAATGCATTTATTTAATACTCGTACTGCATCGGGTATTTTGTATGAGCTTGATACGCGATTACGCCCTGAAGGTGCATCAGGTTTACTGGCTATCAATCTAGAGAGCTTTAATCACTATCAGCAAACTCAAGCGTGGACGTGGGAACATCAAGCACTTGTGCGGGCACGGTTGATTTTGGGCCAAAACGATCTCATAGATCGTTTTTCACAAATTCGTAAAAATATACTTTGCCAACAGCGCGATCATACAGTCTTAAAAGCAGATGTAATAAAAATGCGCGAAAAAATGCGCGACCATTTAGCGAAAGGAAATACTGAACAATTTGATTTAAAACAAGATGTTGGCGGTATGGCTGATATTGAGTTTATTACGCAATATTTAGTACTTAAACACGCAAACGAGTTTGAACAGCTTACAGTTTACTCAGATAACGTAAGAATATTAACGGATGCGGCAAATATAGGTTGTATTACTAAAGAGCAAAAGCAGCAGTTGATAAAAGCGTATATTGATTACCGCTCGTGTTATCACGTGTTGAGCTTGGAGCAAAAAGGCAAATTGATCCCGCGAGAAACGTTTTTACAAGATATTACTAACGTAACTAATATTTGGAATAGTATTTTTGAATTGAATTGAATTGAATTGAATTGAATTGAATTGAATTGAATTGAATTGAACTGAAAAACCCAAGCGCTTGCTTGGGTTTTTGTATGTGTAAACCCTTAAACCTTTAGTTTTAAACAGTTTGTACGTACAAATTCTGATGGTAACTCGGTAATAACCGCTGCTCTTTGTTTATGGCAAAAGTAAGTATAAACCTCATGCTCAAAGTCATCATTTATAGCGCGCCCAATTTGGTACAGTGCTGAAGTAAAGTTACTGTCTACTCTAAAATGATCTTTAACTACGTAATCTTTACTTAAGTACCAGTAGAGCTCAATCCCCTCGTTTTTAGCATATTGATTAAGTACATCTTTAAGAGTTGTGCCATTTTCAAAGCGCCTAGGTTCAACTTCTCCAGTCCAATTTGTAGGCATTGGATCTACTGTTCGCGCACGTTCAGCCAATACTCTATCCAAGGTTTGTTCTGGTGTTTTAAGTTTTAAAACAAATTGATCTCGTTCTTTATTACTTTTTACTTGGTTACGAATGGAGGAGTAAAAGCGTGATAATCCTTCGGCGGCTGCATTTTTAGATTTTTTAATATCAAATACAGAACCATCACCCACTAAGAAGTATACGGCGAGTGCTATTAGCACGGCTGCAAATGATAAATGTCTAATCCAAAACCACATGATTATTACCCACCTTATTTGTTCCTATTATTGTTATACCATTACTTTTTGTAAAAAGAAGGGGTATTTTTATCAGGTCGAGTTTTAAAGCGACGGTGTAGCCACATGTATTGCTCTGGTGCTGCATTAACAGATTGTTCCATTCGTTGATTCACACGCGTTACATCAGCCTTATCATCACCACTTGGGAAGTTTTCAAGCTCAGGTACTACCTCTAAATGATACTTTCCATTTTCGTCACGACGCGAGATTAAGCTCATAGTTTCGCAGTTTTTACTGCCAGCAAACATAAGAGTACCTGTTGTCGTTGCTGTGTCAGGGACGGCGTAAAATGGCACAAACTCACAGCGGTTACGGCCGTAATCTTGGTCAGGTAAGTAATAGCATACTTTTTTGTTTTTTAATGATTTTAGTAAACCTTTTACATCTTTTCGGCCAATTAGGTATTCGTTAGAACGAAGGCGGCCATTAGTTGTAAAGTATTCCATTAGAGCGTTGTTGTGAGGGCGGTAAAAGCCTAAACCTTGGCATTTTAATCCCATTACACGACTCGCCATTTCAAGATGCAGAATATGAGGTACAAGTAATAAAACACCTTTACCAGATGCCTGTACGCGCTCAAAGTGTTCCAAACCTTTGATTGAGCCATATACACTTTTTACTCGCCACTGCGGCCACCACCAAGCCATGCCGGTTTCAACCATTGCAATGCCGGTGTTTTCCATATTTTTGAGTACAAGGTCTTTTTGATCTGCTTCGCTCATATCAGGAAAACACAGCTTAATATTTACTTCTGCAATATGGCGACGGCGTTTCATAAATTTATGAACTAAGCGACCAAGCTGTTTACCCATTGCCAATTGTAGTTTTTGCGGTAACCAAGAAATTAAATATAAAAATAGAACGCCAATCCACGTTAACCAGTATCGAGGGCCTAAAAAAGATGCTTTAAAAGGAGATGAGGTGACCACAAAAATATCTCTGAGAATAAAAACGATAGTTTAACGCTAAGCGCTGTAAAATACAAAAAGCCAGCATTTAGCTGGCTTCCAATGTTTTTAACTACATGAATTATGCGATTTAAGCGGCTTTTAAACCTTGGTTTATAGCCACTAAATCTTCACTTGTTAATGTACCCGCAGCTTGCTTTAAGCGAAGGGTAGATAGCACATAACGGTAACGTACATCAGCAAGGTTACGCTTTGCATCGTATAAATTTTGCGTACTTACTAGTACGTCAACAATTGTACGCGTACCTACTTCAAAACCGGCTTCAGTTGCTTTAAGCGCACTTTGAGCTGAAACAACGGCTTGCTCTAGTGCTTTATAAGTAGCGATGTCTGAAACAACTTGATTATATGATGTAATCACTGTGCGAGTTACTGCGCGGTAATTTGTTTCATAGTCTTGGCTAGCACCTACGTAAAACGCACGGGCTTGATTTGTTGCAGCAACCGTTGCGCCACCTGAATATAAAGGTACGCTAAAGTTAAGCCCAACAGAGCTTGAGTCTGAACGTGGCTGATCATCAAAGTTAGCGCCATTTATTTGATTGTCTGTAAGAGAATCACCATAACTTGCACTTAGAGTTAGTTTTGGATAATGTCCCGCTTTCGCTAATTCAATTTGATCTTTTGCAATATCAACTGTTACTTTAGACACTTGTAGGTTTATGTTTTTATCTTCAGCTACTTTAACAAAGTCGCTTGAGCGCTTAGTTGGTCTAGTTGTTGAGAAAGTATCTGTATTTAAAAAATCTAATTTTTCGTGATATTTACCTGTAATCTCACGAAGTTGCTCGCGTGCTGTTTCTACAGCATTACCTGCAATAATTTCTTGAGCTACAGAGTTATCGAACTGAGCTTGTGCTTCGTGTACGTCTGTAATTGCTGTTAAGCCTACCGCATAACGTTGTTTTGTTTGTTCTAGTTGACGTTCAATTGCACGTTTTTCCGCTTCAACAAATTCAAGGTTATCGCTTGCGCTTAATACGTTAAAATAACCTTCAGCAACGCGTACAATTAAGTTTTGTTTAGCTGCATCGTATAGGCCGCTTGCTTGAAGCGCTTGCTTGTCGGCAATATCTAACGTGTTCCAGGCACCTAGATCAAATAATGTTTGGCTTAAGCTTACACCACGAGAGAATTGGTCTGAGTCACTTTCAACTTTCACTTGGTTAGATAAGTCGCCAACGCTTTGATAAGACGTTGCATCGCTTTTTGTATAACTCATAGTCAAACCAATTTGAGGCAGTAGTGTGCTCATCGCCAAATCGCTTTGATAAGACTGTGCATCGGCTTGGGCTTTTGCTTTTAAAACAGTAGGATCGTTAGCTGTCGCTATTTCAAAAACTTGTAGTAAATCTTCAGCTTTCACTGCTGTTGCACCTAGTGCGCATGATAAACTAACTAGCGCCGCAAGAATGTTCTTTTTCATGTGGGGTTCGGTCCTTAGACAATTTTTGTACTAAAAGCATGTTAACCTGTTTTACTGCATAACAAAAAAAATAATTAGTAAAACAGTATGTTCAAGTGTAACAGAATATATTAACGCATTTTAAAGATTTAGATAAGTAGGAGCTAGGTACGTGGTTGATAAAAAACTCGTTCAATTTACACATGAAGATGTAAATTTAAAGCCAATAAAAAACCTCTATAAAGGTTTTTTTCAGGTTGATTTGTACCAGTTTGAACATGCACTATTTGCAGGTGGAAAATCTAAAATAATTAGCCGCGAAATATTAGAGCGTGGTGATGCAATTGCAGTACTCCCTTACGACCCAATATCAGATACTGTTCTTTTAATTGAGCAAATACGTATTGGCGCTATTAAAAGCAAGCATTCGCCGTGGCTGCTAGAATGTATAGCCGGAATGACAGACGGCAGCAAAGATTACGAATCAGTTGTTAAAAAAGAAGCGTATGAAGAAGCTGGACTTGAATTAACTGAACTTGAATTTATGCTTTCATACTTATCAAGCCCCGGTGGTACAACTGAGCGCTTACATTTATATTTAGCGCGTACTGACTTAAGCCAAGTGAAATCAGGTGTATATGGTCTTGAAACTGAAGGAGAGGATATAAAAACTCACATTTTATCAGTTGATGATGCGCTAATGCGCCTCAATAACGGTGAAATGGATAATGCGGCAACGGTTATTTGTATGCAGTGGCTTGCGCTTAATCGCGAAAAAATGGCAAACAAATGGGCATAAACTCTTACTAAAATTATGGCGGTACCTTGACAGCACAATTAGCAACAAAGCGATATATTCAGAGCCTCCCAAAGTATTTAACACTTTGTGAGCATAACTATGTGCGACTATTAAAGTTATTACCGAGCGAGCGCAATTTAGGAAGCATTCGTGAAGTAAAACTTGGCAACAGTGAATTTGCTACAAAAATTGATGGCAGCGCAAAATATACTATGGATATTTCAATTAAGCAGCTAACAGGAATGGTTAAAGGAATAACACCGCTGTATTTAACGGTGCGCTTATATCACGATGCGAAAGTGGCAGAGATTGTTCACCACGATTACCATCAACGCATAAAACCATCATATGGTTACCCTAACCCTAAAATGCATCAAAAAGATGAAAAGTATCAACTTAATGCTTTTTTATACGACTGGTTAGTAGCCTGTGTAGAGCATGGACAAGCGACATTAAATTGGGATGTAAATAATGGCTTGGTTTGATGATTCGTACACATTTGATAAATCATCTTTGTGCATTGCGCATATTACTGACAGCCATTTATTTGCAGACAAAAGCGGTAAATACTTTGATATAAATACCGCAGCTCACTTTGAACAAGCCTTAGCACACATTGCTGAGCAGCCAATAGACTGCATTATTTTTGGTGGCGATTTAACGCAAGATCATAGCTTTGAATCGTACTTACTATTTAGTGAACTTATAAATGCCAGTGACATAACTTGCCCTGTGTTTTGGGTACCAGGTAATCATGATGAACTCGCGATGCTTAATCGCATAAGTGGTGGGCAAATAAGTCCGGCTAAACATATTATTGCTAATGGGGTTGAGCTACTTCTAGTTAATTCTAAAGGACCTACGCCTGCAGGATGGGTTACTGGTGCGCACTTAGATGAAATAACGGACGTTTTAGTCGACTCTAATAATAGTAAGGTTATATTTTGTCATCATAATCCGCTGCCAATAAATGGCTACCTTGATAAGCACTTATTAGAAAATGGTCCACAGCTTTTAAATATTTTAGTAAACAGTAACAACACATCAGCGCTTTTCCATGGTCATGTTCATAATGATTACCAGCAAAGCTTTAGAGGATTGCCCATATATGCGACCCCAGCCAGCTCAATACAGTTTGTAAAGCATACTTCACAGTGGGAGCAAAAAAATGCGGGCCCAGCTTACAGAATTCTCAATATAAACAGTAAAAAAGATAAAGTAGAAGTAAAAACGGAAGTGGTATGGCCAAACGCGTAATTTATATTCATGGCTTTAATAGTTCACAAAAATCATATAAAGCTGTGCGCTTTGGTGAGCTTATGGCAAACTATGACGTTGATTATTGTGTACCGAGCTTAAACCACGAGCCCCTACAAGCTATAATTGAGCTTGAGCAATTACTAACGCCAAATACCGTTTTATTAGGTAGCTCGTTAGGTGGTTTTTTTGCCACGTATTTATCGCAGCGTTATCAAATTCCTGCAGTGGTCATTAATCCCGCGGTCGCACCCTATAATTTATTACAGTCGTTACTTGGGCCTAATTATAATCCGTATCAAGATTATCATTACGACTTAAATAACAGTCATATTGAGGCACTTAAATTACTCGCCGTAGATAAATTAGCACACCCTGAGTTACTGTACTTATTACAGCAAACAGGCGATGAAGTGTTGAACTTTCAACACGCAGTAAAATATTATTCACAATGTAAGCAATTGATAGAATTTGGTGGCGATCATAGCTACGTTGAATTTGAACGCACCTTTGCAAGTATTGTAGATTTTCTTAAAATCACGTAAAACTAGTTAACCTGAACAAAGGTTAGTTACTATATTAACGCTTTAGCGCATATAACAATAAAACTAGTAAAACGTATTAGAGCCTTAGCGGATATAAAGACAAAAACTATGAGTGATCAAAATTATAACGCCGAAGCCATTGAAGTACTTAATGGATTAGATCCGGTAAAAAGACGTCCAGGGATGTACACCGATACCGTACGTCCAAATCATTTAGGTCAAGAGGTTATCGACAACAGTGTCGATGAAGCTATGGCTGGTCATGCTACTCGTATCGACGTAATACTCCACGAAGACAATTCGCTTGAAGTAAGCGATGATGGGCGCGGTATGCCTATTGATATTCACCCAGAAGAAGGTATCCCTGGGGTTGAATTGATCTTCACTAAGCTACACGCCGGTGGTAAGTTTTCCAACAAAAACTATCAGTTTTCGGGCGGTTTACACGGCGTAGGTATTTCGGTAGTAAATGCGTTATCTACGCGTGTAGAAGTAACAGTAAGACGCGATGCTCAACAATACAGAATGGCATTTGAAAGCGGCGATAAAGTAGAAGACTTAAATGTAATTGGTACAGTGGGTAAACGTAACACTGGTACTACGGTTCGTTTTTGGGCTGATGTCAGCTACTTTGATTCACCAAACTACTCAATTACCAAACTTAATCATTTATTAAAAGCCAAAGCAGTTTTGTGTCCAGGACTGCGAATTAAGTTTGTTAATAAGCAAACAAAAGAAACCAAAGAATGGTTTTACGAAACTGGCTTAAAAGATTACCTAATTGAAGCCGTTAAAGGGTTTGAAACATTACCGCAAGACCCATTTGTAGGTGAATTTAAAAGCTCAATTGAAGGCGCTGATTGGGCTGTTGTATGGCTACCTGAAGGTGGCGAATCAATAGCGGAAAGCTACGTAAACTTAATTCCTACCGCGCAAGGTGGTACACATGTAAATGGTCTGCGCCAAGGCTTACTTGAAGCAATGCGAGAGTTTTGTGAGTTTAGAAATTTACTACCTCGTGGCGTAAAGCTAACACCGGATGATATTTGGGAGCGTTGTAGTTACGTATTGTCGGTTAAAATGCAAGATCCACAATTTGCCGGGCAAACCAAAGAAAAACTTTCATCACGTTCATGTGCCGCATTTGTATCGGGTGTTGTAAAAGATTCGTTTAGTTTATGGCTAAATGAACATACCGATACCGCAGAATTATTAGCTGAGTTATGTATTTCAAACGCGCAAAGCCGTTTGCGTGCAGCTAAAAAAGTTGTACGTAAACGAGTTACTGCAGGGCCTGCATTACCAGGTAAATTGACCGATTGTAGTGCTGCCGATAATGACCGAACCGAGCTGTTTTTAGTGGAAGGTGATTCTGCTGGTGGTTCTGCTAAACAAGCGCGAGACCGTGAATTTCAGGCAATTATGCCGCTACGTGGTAAAATTTTAAATACTTGGGAAGTTGAGTCAGGCCAAATACTCGCATCACAAGAAGTGCACGATATTTCAGTGGCATTGGGTATTGATCCCGAGTCAACGGATATGTCGGGACTGCGCTACAATAAAATTTGTATATTGGCCGATGCTGACTCGGATGGACTACACATCGCGACGTTATTATGTGCACTGTTTGTTCGTCATTTTCCAGAGTTAGTAAAAACAGGGCATGTGTATGTAGCAATGCCGCCATTATTTAGAATAGATATTGGTAAAGAAGTTTATTACGCACTTGATGAAGAAGAAAAAACCGCTATTTTGGCACGTATAGAAGCCGAGAAAAAACGCGGTAAAGTAAATGTACAACGATTCAAAGGTCTGGGTGAAATGAACCCGTTACAACTTCGTGAAACTACGATGGATCCAAATACCCGACGTTTAGTGCAGCTTACGCTTGATGAAGAAGTAGAAACCATGGAAATGATGGATATGCTACTTGCTAAAAAACGATCGCCTGATCGTCGTCAATGGTTAGAAGATCATGGTAACAAGGCGCTCGTTTAATTGCTTGTGCCTAACACTAGGAGAGACGAATGAAAAAATTACTAGGAAGTTTGCTGTTACTTGGGCTGACTAGCGCTCCTGCAATGGCTAAAAATATACTTGATAAGCTCACCGTAGCACCTGGGTTTGAAATTAGTTTATTTGCAAATGATGTAGAAAATGCACGTCAAATAGCCGTTTCAAAAAAAGGTATTGTGTATGTTGGCTCTCGTAAAGCGGGCAACGTATATGCGCTTATTGATCACAATAGCGACGGCGTAGCAGATAAAAAAATTGTTGTGGCTAAAGGCTTAAACATGCCCTCTGGCATAGCAATTAAAGATGGCGATTTATATGTAGGCGAAGTGCATCGTATTATTCGCTTTAAAAATATTGATACCCAATTAAAAGATCCAAAATTTGATGTGGTCTATAACAAACTACCGAGTGAGCGTCATCATGGTTGGAAATTTTTACGTTTTGCACCAACGGGAGAATTAATCATTCCGGTGGGTGTACCGTGTAATATTTGTGCTGAGGATGAGCGTTTTGGTCGTATTTTTGCCCTTAATGTAGAAACAAAACAAATAAAAACAATAGCTAAAGGCGTTAGAAACACAGTGGGTTTTGATTTTCATCCTGCTACTCAAGCTTTATGGTTTAGTGATAACGGTCGCGATATGATGGGCGATGATATTCCGCCTGATGAGTTAAACCGTGCAACGCAAGAAGGTGAGCATTTTGGCTTTCCATATGTTCATGCCGGCGCAATTATTGACCCTGAGTTTGGGGAAGGTAAAAACATTGCCGATTACACATCGCCAGCACTTGCACTTCCAGCGCATGTAGCGCCACTAGGTATTCATTTTTATAACGGTAAGCAATTTCCAGCAAGTTATAAGCAACAATTATTTGTTGCTGAACATGGCTCATGGAACCGTTCTAAAAAGTCAGGCTATAAAGTAGGCCTAGCAACAATCGAAGTAGGTCGCGTAACTAAATATACGCCATTTATTACTGGCTTTATGAAAGACGAAACAACATTTGGACGCCCTGTTGCATTTGCAGAATTAGGTGACGGCAGTCTGTTAGTAAGCGATGATTACGCCAATGTAATCTACCGTGTAAGCTATAAGAAAAACTAGGTAAGCTTTAATGAGTGATACAGATACCTTGCTAATGCAAGGAATTGAGCAACAAACAATGGGGCGTTTTACCGAAGACGCCTATTTAAATTATTCCATGTACGTAATCATGGATCGTGCCCTACCGCATGTAGGTGACGGCTTAAAACCAGTGCAGCGTCGTATTATTTATGCGATGAGCGAACTGGGTTTGTCGGCTAATGCCAAGTACAAAAAATCAGCCCGTACAGTGGGTGACGTACTCGGTAAGTACCATCCTCACGGCGATAGTGCATGTTACGAAGCGATGGTATTAATGGCGCAGCCGTTTTCTTACCGCTACCCTTTGGTAGATGGACAAGGAAACTGGGGGGCGGCAGATGACCCTAAATCGTTTGCAGCAATGCGTTATACCGAAGCGCGTTTATCTAAGTTTTCAGAAGTACTGCTTAAAGAGCTTGGTCAAGGCACCGTCGACTGGACACCAAACTTTGATGGCACAATGGATGAACCTGTTGTACTGCCTTCTCGTTTACCGCATATTTTACTCAACGGTATAACGGGTATTGCCGTAGGTATGGCAACTGATATTCCGCCACATAACGTACGTGAAGTGGCTAGCGCATGTTGTTTATTACTTGATAAACCAAAAACAGAGCTTGAAGAATTACTTGAGCTTGTACATGCACCAGATTACCCAACAGATGCTGAAATAATTACCCCAAAAGCCGATATTCATAAAATATATAAAACCGGTCGTGGGTCTATCAAAATGCGTGCGGTTTACACCGAAGAGCATGGCGATATTGTCATTACAGCACTGCCGCATCAATGTTCTGGTGGTAAAGTGCTTGAGCAAATTGCAGCGCAAATGAACGCTAAAAAATTACCTATGATTGCCGATTTACGTGACGAGTCAGATCACGAAAATCCGACACGCATTGTAATTATCCCGCGCTCAAACCGCATTAAAGCTGAGCCATTAATGGCTCATTTATTTGCAACTACCGACCTTGAAAAAAACTATCGCGTAAACTTAAACATGTTAGGCCTAGATGGTCGCCCGCAAGTTAAAGACTTACGCTGTATTTTAAGTGAGTGGCTAACATTTAGACGCGAAACAGTGCGTCGTCGTTTACAGTATCGTTTAGATAAAGTATTAGCGCGCCTACATATTTTAGAGGGTTTATTAGCCGCCTTTTTAAATATTGATGAAGTAATTGAAATCATCCGCAGCGAAGATAAACCAAAGCCTGTATTAATGGAGCGCTTTGATTTAACCGATACGCAAGCAGAAGCAATTTTAGAATTAAAACTTCGTCATTTAGCTAAACTTGAAGAGTTTAAAATTCGTGGTGAGCAAGATGAACTAGCCAAAGAGCGTGATAAATTAGCGCAAATTTTGGGTTCTGAGCGTCGTATGTCGACACTGCTTAAAAAAGAAATTCAAGAAGCCGCTGAAATGTATGGTGACGATCGCCGCTCACCAGTGATTGAGCGCTCAGAAGCAAAAGCACTTAACGAAAAAGATTTAATTCCATCAGAGTCAGTTACTGTTGTGCTATCAGACAAAGGCTGGGCACGCGTTGGTAAAGGTCATGACTTAGATGTACAAGGCTTAAATTATCGCTCAGGTGATGGCTTTAGAGCCTCGGCTCGTGGTAAGAGTAATCAACCTGCAGTATTTTTAGATTCAGCAGGGCGGGCGTTTGCAACCGATGCACACAGTCTACCTTCGGCGCGTAGCCAAGGCGAGCCAATGACAGGTCGCTTTAACTTAACACCAGGTGCTAATTTTGAGCACGTGGTAATGAGTGAAGATGAGCAAGTATTGCTTATGGCGTCAGATGCGGGCTACGGCTTTATCACCGACTTTAAAGACTTAGTTAGTAAAAATAAAAATGGTAAAGCGCTGGTAAGTGTCCCTAAAGGTGGAATATTACTTTCTCCTATTAGAGTGAACGATGTTGCTAGCGATTACTGTATGGCTATTTCTAACGAAGGTCGAATGCTTTTATTCCCGCTGCGAGACTTACCAAAATTAGGTAAGGGTAAAGGTAATAAAATCATTTCTATACCGGGTGCTAAAGTACAAGCCCGTGAAGAGTTTGTAAAAGTGCTTGCTGTTGTGCCACTAGGTAGCAGTGTTACGCTTCATGCTGGTAAGCGAAAACTAACACTTAAACCAAGTGACTTAGAGCATTATCATGGTGAGCGAGGGCGTAGGGGTAATAAATTACCACGTGGCTTACAGCGTGTTGACGAAGCGGTTGTTGAGTTAACACCTCAAGATGATGAACCAAAAGAAGTTATTAGCGAAGAGTAGCGAATGACTTCTTTTGTACAAATAAAAACGGTCTGCATTTGCAGGCCGTTTTTGTTTTAAAACCACTTTAAAGCAATATTAAAACAAGCAGCTTAAATATTTCAGCGTACACTTGTGCGCTATTGACTCGTTTGTGTCACAAAATAACGCTATAATAATCATAATTGATTTTTGGAGAAGCCCATTTGCTAGCTGTCATACGCGTTTTTATTATGCTGCTGTTTATATTATTCAGTTGTATTTTTGGTTTATTACTTTCGATTGTAAGACCATTTCATCCTAATAATGTACATATAATAGCGGGTTGGTTTGGCTCAATGGCTAAAATGATTGGCGTTGAGTTAGTTTTAACACGTCATAAAGATGCCGTTGATCCAGGTCCTGCGGTTTATGTTGCTAATCATCAAAATAGCTACGACTTATTTACAGTGCCAGCAATGGTGCCAAAAAATTGCGTAAGTTTAGGTAAAAAAAGCTTAAAGTGGATTCCGTTTTTTGGTCAGCTTTACTGGTTGTCGGGTAATATATTAATAGACAGATCTAATCGCTCCAAAGCGGCGGGAACTATTTCAAAAGCAGCCGAAAAAATTAAAAAGAATGGCTTATCTGTATGGATGTTTCCTGAAGGTACACGAAGTTACGGAAGAGGTTTATTGCCGTTTAAAACTGGCGCGTTTCACACCGCAATGAGCGCAGATGTACCCATGATTCCAGTATGTATGAATACAACACATAAAACCATTAAGCTAAATCGTTGGGATAATGGTACAATTCACATCGAAATGTTAGCACCTATATCGCTTGATAAAAACACTAGCGCGCGTGAGCATGCTAAAAGCGTGCATAGCATTATGGCTGCTAAAATAACTGAATTAGATGCTCAAGTGAGAGATAAATAATGGAAAACTGGCGTGAAATAAGTGAAGACATCGTAAGTTCACTACTTGAAGATGGATCAGATCCTGAAATACTTTATGAAGTAGAACACCATTTTGTATGTGAAGACTTCCCTAAGCTAGAGCAAGCAGCATTGGCTGCTTTTAAACTAGGCTACGATGTTGAAGAGCCAGCAGAGCTTGAGCTTGAAGACGGCAGCAAAATTTGGAGCTTCGACATAGTAGTAGAAGCTGAGCTAGACGTAGACGTAATTATGGAAGACGTTGATAAGCTAGCGCAACTAGCCGTAGAATGCGAAGTTGAGTACGACGGTTGGGGCACTTACTTTCAAGAGTAATGCAGCTAACTAGAGTCTAGATTTATTAATTTGAAAGCGAGTATTGTAAAAGTACTCGCTTTTTTGTGTCTCGAATTAGGGAGTGCTAATTTTACATGATTCAAACTTGCTTAATTTAGAGGCGGATTTATTAGTCAAAAAAGTGCCCTAGGGTCTGTTGACCTTTCAGGATTAAAATTTTTTCAAGCCAGGAAAATTTAATAGCAGCATTAGGTTTGTAGCCTAGTGGGCTCCATAACTGATCCTGAGTTATTCTACTTGCTTACATCCATGTAAGAATAAGTTAACCGAGCGCAGCTTCCGCGTTCTGCTCACGCCCCTCACCTTTATCCATGTAGACAATAAAGTGTTACTCACTCCAAAGAAATCTCAAAATTAGTACCTGTTTAGCATTTCAATTTCATCATCACCTATTAATTTGAAAGGTTAATCTCACATATAAAATTTACTTTTAATTATTTATTTGCACTAATATTTTGAAATTTTAAATTATATAAGCGCGTATTTTTAAATTTTAGTCATTCAAATTTATCTTTATAACTAAAGTTAAATTAAGTTTAACAGGTATTACCAGTCTGTTTTGGTAACAATTTTATCATGAAATAACTGCGTTTATTCATAAGGTATTAAGTTTTGTGTTAAATATTGGTAATAGTGGTTTTTGTTTTAGGTACTACTATTTTCTTAAATTTAAAAATTATTACATAGTGTAAATAGAAATCACTACGTTTTTATCATTCTGTTTTTAAAGCGTTTTTTTGTATTTTAAATATATCCATTTAGCGGTTTTATAGTTTTCATGGTAACAATTAACTTGTTGACATATTGGTAACAAAAAATATAGCCTTGTTTTGCCGATTAGGTGATGGTTTTGGTAATACCAATTTAAAGGTTCTTTCTTTTCAAATTCTTTCTTTGTTGTTACCAATTTTTTGGGTTTAAAAGTCTGTTTACATGATGCGATCTAGGTTTGGTTTTTATCGCCAAGCTAAGCTGTAAGGTTGCTTATTATTCAGGTTTAAAGGAATAAAAATAATGGTTAAATTTAAAAAGTTACTTATTTGCTCTGCAGTTGCTGCAAGTACTTCTTTTGCGCACGCTGCCTCGATTGAAAATTCAGGTTTTGAAGGTGGCTGGAGTAATTGGAATGAAACAGAGCCTGCAGCGCTATCTTCAGATTCGTATAAAGGCTCTAAATCACTGAAAATACAAGGTAGCCCAGGGCGTGTTTATCAAAATGTAGATGTAGATCGAAATACTCAGTACACGTTAAGTGCCTATGTACTCGGTAAGGGGCAAATCGGGATCAATGATCTTAATGGTTTGTTTAAAAGTGAGAAATTCAATGTTTCTTCATGGACAAAAGTATCTAAAACTTTCACCACGGCTAACACTGGTTCACTACAAGTATTTGCTAAGCATGATAAGAGTTCAAGCGATGT
This sequence comes from Pseudoalteromonas sp. AS71, assembly GCF_038900275.1. Classification (NCBI taxonomy): domain Bacteria; kingdom Pseudomonadati; phylum Pseudomonadota; class Gammaproteobacteria; order Alteromonadales; family Pseudoalteromonadaceae; genus Pseudoalteromonas; species Pseudoalteromonas sp. AS71. Next base: position 147,489 of record NZ_JBBMQZ010000007.1, read on the forward strand.
TCGTTTTGATGACTTTTCGTTAACTAAGGGTAGTTCTTTTGGCGGTGGAGACACAGGTGGTGATACTGGCGGCGGTGATACGGGTAGTGGCTCTGGTATAGCGAGTAACATCACCAACGGTAGTATTTTTGATCTTGAAGGTAATGATCCTCATCCATTAGTAAATAGCGATACTTTGGAGTTTGTTCCTTTAGAAGCGCGTCATATCACTCCAAACGGGAATGGCTGGCGTCATGAATATAAAGTTAAAGAAAGTGCACGTGTTGCAATGACCGAAACCTATGAGGTTTTTGAGGCAACTGTAAAAGTTGAAATGTCAGATGGTGGTAAAACAATTATCTCTCAGCACCATGCTAGCGATACCGGGACAATTTCTAAAGTGTATGTTTCAGATACAGATGAATCTGGATTTGATGATAGTGTAGCTGGAAATGGCATTTTTGACGTTTATGTTCGTCTGCGAAATACAAGCGGTAACGAAGAAAAATTTGCCCTTGGTACTATTACTAGTGGTGGCTCGTTTACTCTACGTGTTGAAAATAATTATGGCGATGTTGATGTTAGCGCACTAGGTCGCTCATTTGGTATACCTGTAGAAGATGACTCAGAGTCATACTTTAAATTTGGTAATTACCTACAATCACAAGACCCTGATACATTGGATGAGTGTGGGGAATCGGGTAATTCGGATTCTTTCAAAGAGTGCTTTGAAGATTTAGGGATTACAGAATCTAAAGTAACGATGACAAATGTTAGTTATACCCGAGAAACTAACTAATTAGCTACTCAATCATGGCCACTCAATTGAGTGGCCATACTAAAATTGCTTTAATTTATAGCCATTTTTTATTTTTAAAATACACACCAATACCGCCAGTAAGCACAATTAAAAATATGACAAAAGCACTAAATGCATAAGGGCTTTCGGTACCCGGAATACCCCCTACGTTTACACCTAACAGGCCAGTTAAAAAGCCTAACGGTAAAAAAAGTGCCGCTACTACTGACATAACATACATTCGCTGGTTTAACTGTTCAGAGACTTGGTTAGTGATTGTCTGCTGAATGATTTGCGCACGCTCAATCGAGCTATCAAGCTCCTCTAAATAACGAATAAGTAAGTTAGTCGTTTCATTAAGTTTTGCTTTATCGTCATCCAACAGCCAGGAGTAGTGATTATTTACCATTGAGCTAAGGGCTTCTTTTTGCGGTTTTAAATAGCGTTTTAAGGCAATTGTTTGACGGCGTAACTGTGATAAACCTTGGTTATCAAACCTTTTACTAGGTTCATCTATTTCTTCTTCAAACTCATCGAGTGTTTCATCGAGTGAATCAATAACGCTTTGCATGCGAGAGGTTAGTTTTTGTGTAATGGAGCATACTAGCTCAGAAATATTACATGGACCTTTGTTTTCATTTAAACACGCAAGCGTATCTTGCACCGATAATAAACGGCGCTTACGGGTGGTAATAAGGATATTTTCACTAATAAATAAACGAATTGAAACCATGTCTTCAGGGCTTTGTGCTGGGTTTAAATTTACACCACGTAAAAATAACATGTGCCCATTAGTTGTTGCTGTAATACGTGGTCGTGTTTCATCAGCAATTAAAGAGTCTAACTCGTAATCGTTTAAATGAGGCTGTGCCTTGAGCCACTCAACCGCCTCACTTTGGCTATAGTCCATGTGCACCCAAAGTTTCCCTTGGCTTGGTTGCCAGCTATTTAGCTCATTCGTGCTTTCAATAGGGCGAGCGCCGCCTTGTCCATCAAGTACAAGTGCATGTAGTAAACCATTAATCATAATTATTTCTCATAATAGTGTATTTTTAATACCGTTAACTATAGTGTATCTACTTAAGTATTTTAAACTTACCTTTATTTTTAATAAGTTAAGTTTGAACAACCAAATAAATGCAGAGCCTAGGGGCTGAGCAAAGTAGCATAAAGTACTGTTCAGTAAGGCGTGCATTGTGTGACTAGTTGTTCAAAAAGATCAATTTAATTTACTAATCGACTAGATAAATTTATTTCGTTGGTGTTTTTTTACCTGTAGCGTATAAGTCACTTTTTTATTAAGGGCACATTTATGACAGCAAAGATTACAGTTGGTTGGCGTGAGTGGTTAAGTTTACCTGAGCTTGGTATTAACGATATAAAAGCAAAAATTGATACAGGCGCTCGCACTTCATGTATTCATGCAATTAACATTGAAGAATACGAAGTTGACTCAGAGAAATGGGTTAAATTTACGGCCCAACCATTGCAGGATGATGAGCAAACGCAAGTCACTTGCAAGGCAAAAGTTAAAAAAATGAAGTACGTAACCAGCTCAAGTGGGCAAAAAGAGTTACGCTATTTTATAGAAACGACATTGCATGCAGGCGAGCATAGTTGGCCGATAGAGCTTACTTTAACAAGCCGTGCAACAATGAAGTTTAGAATGTTATTAGGGCGTACAGCCATGGAAAATCGTATAGTCGTTGACCCGGCTTTATCTCAACTATTAGGTCGTAAGGTTTAACTATGAAAATCGGTATTTTATCTCGCAACAGAAAATTATATTCAACACGTCGCTTAATTGAGGCGGCAGAAGCACGCGGTCACGAAGTTAAGGTGATTGATGCATTACGCTGCTATATGAATATAAACTCGGAGCAACCAGAAATTCACTATCGCGGTGAAAACTTAAAAGAATTTGACGCAATCGTCCCGCGTATTGGTGCATCGGTTACATTTTATGGCTGTTCGGTACTTCGTCAGTTTGAAATGATGGGTGTTTACCCAGTAAACGAATCAGTCGCTATTTCTCGTTCGCGCGATAAATTACGCTCACTTCAGTTACTTTCGCGCAAAGGCGTTGGTATGCCAGTAACAGGTTTTGCGAGCAAACCAGATGATGTAAAAGACTTACTAGAGATGGTAGGCGGTGCACCTGTTGTAATTAAATTACTTGAAGGCACACAAGGCATTGGTGTTGTACTTGCTGAAACACGCAAAGCGGCAGAAAGTGTTATTGAAGCATTTATGGGCTTAAAAGCTAATATTATGGTTCAGGAATACATTAAAGAAGCAGGTGGCGCGGATATACGTTGTTTTGTACTAGGCGATAAAGTAATAGCAGCAATGAAACGTCAAGCACAAGAAGGTGAGTTCCGCTCTAACCTTCACCGTGGTGGTAGCGCTACGTTAGTTCGCATTACTCCAGAAGAACGTAAAACGGCAGTAGCGGCGGCTAAATCAATGGGCTTGAACGTAGCGGGAGTTGATTTACTTCGCTCATCTCGTGGACCACTTGTGATGGAAGTAAACTCATCACCAGGTTTAGAGGGCATTGAAATAGCAACAGGTAAAGACATTGCAGGCATGGTAATTGATTTCATCGAAAAAAATGCTTCAAGTAAAGGAACAGCAACACGTGGCAAAGGTTAAAATTAACCGTCCTTTTACCTTATTAGGTGAAAGTGTAGGCGTAGGCGAGCGTAAAACACTTGCCTTAGAGGCAGCTAAACTTTATACCCATTCACCACTTAATATTCCTATTGAAGTGGTTAACGGTGTAATGGAAGGTCCTGTGCTTATGGTGTGTGCGGCGATCCATGGCGATGAGCTAAATGGCGTAGAAGTTGTGCGTCAGTTAATTGCTAAAATAGACCCAAGCCAACTGCGCGGTACGATAATAGCTGTGCCTATTGTGAATGTGTTTGGCTTTATTCATAAATCGCGTTATTTACCAGACCGACGCGATATGAACCGTAGTTTCCCAGGTTCTGAGCGTGGCTCACTTGCTGGGCGTATGGCTTATATGTTTTTTAATCAAGTGGCAGTACATTGTACTCACATTATTGATTTACATACTGGCGCTATTCATCGAACTAACTTACCGCAAATTCGCGCTAATTTAGAAGATGAAGCAACGGCTGATATGGCTAAAGCATTTGGTACACCAGCGGTAATAAATGCATCATTGCGTAATGGTTCATTACGAAGTGAAGCTGCAAACCTAGGTATACCAGTTATAACCTATGAAGCAGGTGAAGCACTGCGTTTTGATCCTATAGCTATTGCGGCAGGTGTGCAGGGTGTTGATTATGTTATGCGTCATTTAAAAATGATCCGTGGCAAGCGTCCTAAAAAGTTACCAGATCCTATCATTGCCGGTTCGACTAGTTGGATACGTGCAGAGGTTGATGGCATTGTGCGTGCACAAGTATCACTAGGTGAGCATGTGACTAAAGGGCAAGTACTTGCTTATATTAGTAGCCCATTAGGCGACTCTGAGCTTGAACTTTTAGCGCCCAAAGGCGGGATTGTTATTGGTCAGCAAACTATGCCATTAGTAAATGAAGGTGACGCGGTATTCCACCTTGCTTACTTTGCAAATGACAATAGTTTAGTAGAGCAGCAACTAGAGAACTTTATTGATGAAATAAATGATTTAGATGACGAGCTTAAAACAGCTGAACTAAATAACTAATAGCTAAACTAAATTCTGTTTAGCTAAGCATTAAAAAGCCGCAGTAGGTAATTACTTACTGCGGCTTTTTTGTGGATATTGCTTTATCAACGATGCTTTTTAAACTATGTTTTTTTAGGACCAATAATACGCTTTATAACGGGCGTTTTTGTTGGCTTTGGTTCTTTATTTAAAACCATGACAGGGCGTGTCACAAATAAATTATTAGGATAAATTACACGGTGCCCATCAATGTGTTCAAGCACTACATTCATCAAGCCCATTTCTACTATTCGACCTTCAACATGATTAGCACCGTCAATAATTCGTACCCAATTGCCAACTCTGCAGTCATTTTGAATAAACATCAGTAAAAATGCGGTTAGGTTACTCAGTAATGACCAAGCGGCAAAAAGCGCTACGCCTAACATGGCAAATAAAGAGGAGCCTAAAACCAATAAGCCACGCAGCTCTATACCCCAAAATACTAAAACTAAACACAGCACTACAAAGGCGAGTATTATTTTTAGTAAGAGCTCTGCACGGTACTTTCGGTGTAAATCTACCTTCCCCTTAATGGCTTTTTCGAGTAATTTTTTGGTTATTTTTAATAGCAGAGGGAAAACCAAAATAGCGATTACAGTGACAATTAACTTATATTGTGATGCAAACAATTCTAAAACTTCTATTATTTTCACTTTAGGCCCTGAGCTTTTATAAAAATTTAATTTAATGCAATTGATATTAGTTTAACGCGTTTGTATTATTTAAAAAGTGTTTTTAACGCTCACGAGCCACTGTACTGAGTCTACATCATCGTAGCTATCAACTGGGGCTGCAATATCAATGTGGATCATGGTGCCTGAGTTTGCACGACTCGGTGCTAAACGAAGACCCACGCCTATATTTTTTAATACATGTGCGTTTTCACCGTTATCTTTATCGTTAAACCATGCTCTGCCTACATCTACAAAAGCTGCGCCACCCACTTTAAATAATTGCAGTAAATCGTATTCCCAGTAATAACGCTTTTCTAAATTAACTAAAAAACTACGGTCGCCATGTTGATAATCCATAGGGTAACCACGTAGGCCTGTTTCGCCGCCTAAAGTAAGTTGTTGATCAGCAGTAAGGTTTTTGGCGTACTGCACGCGGGCTTTAACATACCAAGATTGGTCTTCACTGGTATTTAAATAATATTGTATTTGGCTGGTGGCCATAAGGTTTTCAAGCTTTTTCTGCTCTTTATTCCAATAGCCATCAATATCTGCGCTAAAGCGCCATAAAGTATTATCGTTAGTAAAGTGGGCTTTTTTGAAGTTAAATGAATACACTGCGCGGCTGTCGTCATTACTTAATGACTCGTCTGAATAGCCAATTAAGCTTTTAATATTCCAGCCTAAATTTAAATCTTCTGTGCGAGATATGCTGTCAAAATTGCGTACTTTTATATAGTTATCTTCAAACCAATGGCCGCTTATAAAGGGATAACTTAAGCTTCTGTCATCGGCAAGTGGTGCAAAGGTCGTGTCTATTGCTTCAAAGGTATGTTGCTCGTCGGTGTAACCTAAGGTTAAGCGTTGGGTCCAATTATTATTAAGTGCTTTTGAGTGCCCTATAAATGCACGGTTTAAATCGGTAGTTTGATCAAATTCGCTAAACTCTTCACCGCGTTTATATAGCGACTCTTCGCGCTGCTCAGAATAGCTTAAAATACCATAACTAAAAGGGGTGTCTATTGCGTAAAATGGGTAGGTAAGCTCAAGTAAGTGGCGCTTGCCATCGCTATTATCGGCATATTCTAAACGGCCGCGGTAGCGGGTAGATAAAATATTAGGATCGTCGTAAACAAATAAATAGCCACTACGATCGCTGTCGGTCGTGCGTGACAAAGAAAGGCGCTTACCCCAACCAAGCAGGTTTGATTCTCTAAAACCTATACTCGATTTGTTTTCTCCACCGCTACGGCTAAAGTTTACTTCTGGTAAAAGTGTCCATAAGTCGCGGGTAACCACTTCTACATTAACATTGCCGTCGCAATTTTCGGTTGCACTAATTTGTGCATCATATAAATAGCTTTCTTTACGAAGTAAACGCTCAGATTCAGCAAGCTTTTTAGCGTCGTACTTGTCACCAGGGGAGAATAATAAAAGGTTATTGATTACATCGGGCTCTGTTTGAATATGAGCACGGTTAGCAAATCGAAATAGTGCATTATTTTCCTCTTCAAGCTCAGTATTAAATACATTAAGTTGCTTGAGCTTTATTGAGGCTATTTTTGCGTTACTGTTACTATTTGTGAGGGATGTTTTGTCTTGGACTTCTCGGCGTAAGTTTTTATCTGTGCTTAAATCTGTCTGTTCTACAAGGCAGTTATCTGTTTTCATTGAAGATTGTTGTGCGAATGCATTAGGCACATAAGAGCTTAAAACCGTTAAGCTAATACAACACTGTGCTATCCATTTCTTGTTCACCATTAAACCTCTTTACTGCTACGTAGCAAATGACTACCGTAATATCAGCTTACATCATTGTTATTATAATGTAAGTAAAAGGTATGGATTTTGAAACTAATTAATTGTTACTCATATTCACTTTTGTTAATAACCAACCTGGTTTAGAACCGCCTGTGCGCGAGGTATTAAAAGCTAACTTAAATAAAATGCTAAAGCGGCTAATAAGTGCTCAGGTTCACGGCCTTCGGCATTAATCCAAATACTTTGGCTATAATGCTCATAGTTTAAATTAAAGGTTTGCTGATGATAGGTAAAGCGAACTTGATGGCGATCGGCACCTGCAGAATACTCGTTAAGTGTTACATCATCTGAGTGTAAAAATAGGGTACTCCACAGCTCAAAGTCTTCATCGTTTGGCGGCTCGACTGGTGTAATTAAAATGTATTTATGGGCGTGGTCATATTCTATTTGAGTCATAACTTTCTTAATTTGTAGCTAGGTAATTACGAATTGCAGTTAAGAATTCGCCGCCGTATTTATTTAATTTGGTAAAACCTACCCCCGACACTTTTAAAAATTCGCTGTCGTTTGTTGGCATAAGCTGCGCCATTTCGGCTAGCGTTTTATCATTAAATACCACATAAGGTGGTACATCATCGGCATCAGCAAGTTCTTTACGTAGTGCGCGCAGGCGAGCAAACAGTTTTTTGTCGTAATTAAATTGCGCTAATTTATCTTGATAAACGTGTTTGGCTTGCAGGCGTGGTTCGGCTAATTGCAGTGCGTACTCGCCTTTTAAAATTGCACGCGCGGCTTCGGTTAATCTAAGTGACGCACCTTGCGTTATATCTTGGCTAAGTAAGCCTTGATGAATAAGCTGGCGTAAAATACTGAGCCAAAATTCACTGCTTTTGTCTTTACCTATGCCGTAAGTACTTAGCTCATGATGATTGTTATCGCGTATGCGGCTAGTATTTGCACCACGTAGTAATTCAACAATGTAGCCAAGACCAAAGCGTTGGTCAGCTCTATATACACACGAAAGTGCTTGCTGGGCGACTAAGGTACCATCAAAGCTTTTTGGCGGGTTTAAGCAAATATCGCAGTTGCCGCAAGGCTCGCGTTGATATTCACTAAAGTAATTAAGTAATATTTGCCTACGACACGTTTGTGCTTCTGCAAAGCTTGCCATTGCGTTAAAGCGTTGTTCTTCTACGCGGCGGCGTTGTTCGTCGTCTATGTCTTCAAAAAAGCGTCTTACGCGGCCAATATCAGCTGGATCAAAGTACATTATGGCCTCAGCTGCGAGTCCATCTCGCCCAGCTCGACCTGTTTCTTGATAGTAAGACTCTATACTTTTTGGAATATCGTAATGCAGTACAAAACGCACGTTAGGCTTATTTATACCCATACCAAAGGCAACGGTTGCGACCACTATTTGAATATCGTCACGGGCAAAACCAGTTTGAACAAACTGTCGTTGCTCATTACTCATACCAGCATGGTAAGCGGCAGCGTTTAACCCTGCATCAGCCAATTTTTCGGCAATGTCGTCTACACGTTTACGGCTGGTGCAATAAATAATACCACTTTGGCTTTTTTGCTCTTTTAAGTAACGAAGCAATTGCACCATAGGTTTAAATTTTTCTTCTATGGTGTAGCGAATATTAGGGCGATCAAAGCTGCCAGTATGAATATAAGGCTGTTGTAGTTTTAGTTGTTCAACTATATCAAAACGGGTGGCTTTATCGGCAGTTGCAGTTAGCGCCATCATGGGGACGTGTGCAAACCGCTGCTTTAATTCATTTAATCTAAAGTAATGAGGCCTAAAGTCGTGACCCCAATGCGACACACAATGCGCTTCGTCAATGGCAAATAAACTCACATTTAAATGCGATAAACGTTCTAAAAATTCGCGTTGTAATACTTTTTCAGGTGCCACATATAAAAGCTTAATTTGCCCCTGATGAAGCTGTTGATACACTAATTGCTGCTCTTCTCGCGCTAAGCTGTTATTAACGTAAGCTGCTTTTACCCCAAGTGCTTGCAGTTGTGTTACCTGATCTTGCATAAGCGATATAAGTGGAGAAATAACAATAGTTACACCCTCAAGCACTAAAGCAGGAATTTGATAGCATACTGATTTTCCGCCGCCGGTAGGTAGTAATACCAGAGAGTCTTGACCATTAATAGCAGCGTCAATAACTGCTTTTTGACCGTCGCGAAATTCACTGTAGCCAAACACTTGTTTGAGGACAGTTTCGGGTTTACGCACTAGTGTGCTCGAAGAGGGAGTTGATGTATTCATTGGCGGGTATTTTAGTGGTTTTTTAGTGAGATGTCTTTAGCTGAGTTACTTAACCTTACCCCTATTGTAAGTAAATTTAACTCTGCTAGGGTCTGTTGATCTTTGCGGATTAAAATTTGTTCAGGCTAGGGGTTATTTAATCGCGGCGCGAGGTTTGTAACCTAGTGGGCTAAGTAAAAACCGAGCAACAAAGAGTAAATAGCCCCTAGGAAGAACCCTTTGGGCAGCGCCTGTTTGTCATTAATGCTACGTTATCGCCCATTTATGGGGAATAACCACACTACATAGGCTCTGCCTTGCCTAAATACCAAACAGACTGCTGTAAATTTAACCTTGAAAGATCAACAGACCCTAGTGTTGAAATAGCTTTTTAATATCAGGCTTATTTAAAATGACTTAACGAGAGCCTCGTAGTTTTGCTTAAGTTATGCTTTACTCATCGTACCAGTTTAAACATAGAGAATAATAATGAATAAAGAAATGTTAATTGAACAAGTGGGCGCATTGTTTGTAAATGGCATGCCATTTAATCAGTTTTTAAATATCTCGGTTGAGTCACTTACTCCAGAGCAAGCAAAAATAAGTTTTCCTTGGCAAGACGTATTTATAGGAAACCCTGCGCAAAAAATATTACATGGTGGCGTTATTTCAGCCGTTCTCGACAACGTAGGAGGTATGCTCGCGGCAGCGAGTGTAATTGATAAGCTAACCGATATAGACATTAAGAGTGTACAGCAAAAGCTAGCAACCCTTGGCACTATCGATTTACGAACTGATTATTTGCGCCCAGGAAAAGGGGAGAGCTTTATAGCAAGTGCCACACTTATTCGCTCAGGCAATAAAGTATGTGTGTGTAGAATGGAATTGCATAACGAACAATCTGTTCAAATTGCTTTTGGAACTGGTACGTATTTAGTTGGATAAAACGCGCGTGGCAAGTAAACTAGCGGCCTTTTAAATCACTAAGTGTTTATTATGTCGATTGATACCGAGCAGCGTAAAGGTGCTATTTTTGCTTGTCTTGCTTTTTTTATGTGGGGTCTTGCGCCAATATACTTTAAGTTAATTCAGCATGTTACTGCCTTTGAAATTTTAATGCATCGGGTTGTTTGGTCGGTTGTATTTTTAGTACTGGTAGTAAGTGTTTTAAAGTATTGGGACAAAGTAAAACGCATCATTGTTCAGCCTAAGCTTTTGCTTATGCTTGTCATTACCTCTGCACTGCTTGGGTTTAACTGGGGTTTATTTATATGGGCTATAAATAATAACCATATGCTTGATGCGAGTTTGGGCTATTACATAAACCCTCTTTTAAATGTATTGCTGGGAATGCTCTTTTTAGGTGAACGCCTGCGTAAGTTTCAAGGCGTAGCAGTGGCACTTGCCTTTAGTGGTGTTGTACTGCAGCTAATTAGTTTTGGCTCGTTTCCGGTAGTTGCATTTTCATTGGCTATATCGTTTGCGCTTTATGGTTTAATACGTAAAAAGTTACCTGTTGAAGCTCTGCCTGGTATTTTACTTGAAGCACTTATATTACTGCCTGTTGCACTGATTTATTGGTGGTTAATGGTGCCGACACCAACTTCAAGCCTCCCAGCTAACGATTGGCATACAAATGCATTACTCATTAGTGCCGGTATTATAACTACATTACCATTACTGTGTTTTACCGGTGCAGCTAAGCGCTTGCAATACACTACACTTGGCTTTTTTCAGTACATTGGACCAAGCCTAATGTTTATATTAGCAGTGGTGTTTTACGGTGAAATTTTTGATGCTGAGCGTGTAGTAACGTTTGCATGTATTTGGAGTGCATTAGCTATTTTTAGTTGGGATTCTTATCATCAATCACGTAAACGTAAAAAAGCGGCGATTACAGCCGCAGAAGTATAATTAACTAATAAAATGGTTAACTAACTACTTTATTACGACCAGATTCTTTAGCATCGTAAAGTTTTAAATCGGCCTGTTTTAATAATTCATCAATTTGATAAACAGGCCCGTTTGCAAAACCAATAGAAATGGTGAATTTTATTTTAGCTTTACTAAACTCCTGGCTATTCATTTCTATAAAGTACCTAAAACCTTCAAGTCTTTTTAGTGCTTCTTGTTTATCCGCATTTGCAAAGTAAACGGCAAACTCTTCACCACCTAAGCGGGCTACTAAATACTTTTTAAAATATTTACTAAAGCAAATAGAGAGTCCTTTTAATACTTCGTCGCCAACATCGTGCCCGTATGTATCGTTAATTGATTTAAAGTGATCAATATCAAGCATAGCTAAAGCACCATCACCTTTAGTATGTTTTATTTGCTTTAATGATTTTTCAGCTTCTTCAAAAAAGTAACGACGATTTGGTAAATTGGTTAAATAATCCGTGTTGGCTTGTCGCCTTATAGTGGCTATAAGTTCTAACATATCGACGTTTTGACTAAGCCTGCAGTAAAACTCTTCGCTATTAAAAGGTTTATGCAAATAATCGTTTGCGCCATTTTTTAAAAATAAACTAGAAAGCCCTACAGAGTCAGAACCCGAAATACCAATAATAGCTTTTTCATCATTGCTATATAAGCGGCGAATCTCGCTACATAGTTCATCGCCATTCATGTTGGGCATTTCATTATCAGTAATGATGACTGAAATGTCGGGTGAATTTTCGAGCATCTTTAATGCTTCTTGTCCGTCTTGTGCTTCAATAATTTGATATTTGTGACGAACTAACAAGCTGCAAATGTATCGTCGAGTCGATTTAGAATCATCAACAACCAGTACTTTTACATTTTCGTTGCGAGGTAAGCGGTGTAATTGTTTTTCTAGGTATTGGTAAGCTTGTTTGTTTTCTTTAATGATGTAATCGATGATTGGGTATTTTTCGACGGTGTCGCGGGTTTTTTTATCAATATTGCCCGTCATTACAATAGTTGGAATGTCAGCCTTAACAGTACACGGTACTGCTTCACCTGATGGGGCATCAGGTAATATAAAGTCGACTACAGCGCAAAAATAGCTATTTTTACTTATAAGCTCTTTTGTTTGTGCTAATGACTCTGCTATATCAACTTCATAGCCTGCTTTAAGCGCGATGTGCTTTTGCACTCGCGCCATTGCAGGTGTATCTTCAACTATTAGTATTTTTCGCGTCACGGAACAACCCTATTTATATTTTGCAAAAATATTTGCTTATACAAGTTGTAACTGTTAAAACGCAAAAAAGCAAATAACTTAAGTACTTACAGATTATCCGCTTCTGAATAATACTCTTGGCTAATCGGTGCTGGCCCTGACATTTTTGAGCGGCCAAATAAAGTATGAAACTTAGTTTTACAGGTCGTTAGCTTTAAGTATTTTACCCAAGCACGTTCGATTGGGTTAGTAGGTTCTTGTGAGCCAGTTACTACTGCTACAAACTGTTCTTGGTGTTCGTTTTGCGGCTCAATTGTTTTGCTATATAAGCCTTTTAAAACAACTCCGTGTTGTTCAAGTATGCTGGCTTCTAATAAGGTGAAGTTTCCGCTGCGGCTAAAACCACGTGGAAAATTCTGATCATCATAAAATTGACGTTGGCTAACAAATGCTTGGCGTAGTAATGAAATGTTATTGCTCATAGCTTTATCCTCATACCCTATTAATTAGCTGGAGTATGATGCAAGTTTGGCAATTTATTAAACAAATTATTTTTATCGTGAGGATAAAAAATTGGATATCGATTTATTAAAAACATTTGTTGAAGTAGTACGTACGCGTCACTTTGGTAAAGCGGCCGAAAACCTTTATATTACGCAGTCTGCAGTGAGCTTTAGAATTCGCCAATTAGAGCAAGGGCTTGGTGTTAATTTGTTTATTCGCCAGCGTAATAATATTCAACTTACAGCACCTGGCGAGCGCTTATTACCGCACGCACAAATGATTATTACGGGCATGCAGCGGGCCAAAGTAGATGTTGCGCTTGCCGATAATATGCATAAGCAAATTAGCTTAGCAGGAACGCCTAATATTTGGGATGCTTTTTTACAGTTTGGTATAACAAATATTGTATCGGCGATGCCGGGCGTGTCGTTGGTTGCAGAAGTTAAAGCACAACAAGAAAGCACTCGACTATTATTAGAGCGCACGCTTGATTTGGCAATATTGTTTGATCCACCAAAAGTAGACGAGTTAGTAGTAGAGCGAATTTGTGAGTTGCCAATCATTCCTGTAAGCGGATATGACACAGCAACCAACGAAAACTTTTTTGATAATCAATATGTGTATGTTGATTGGGGAACTACTTTTTCTCTTTGGCATGCACGCCAGTTTACAGGAAAAACGCCACCTTACTTTAGAACTAGCACAGGACGTATTGCACTTGATTTAATACTGCAATGTGGTGGTAGTGCATTTATACCTCAAGTATTGGTTGAAGGGCATTTAGAAAAAGGTGAGTTGTTTCATGTTAAAGGGGTAGAAAACACCTCAAGGGACGTATTTATTGCGTACCACAGAGACAACGAGCAAAAAGAACTAATAGAAACCTTAGTTAATTTACTTTCGCAAATGACGCCAAGCTTGTCTTTAAAGCAAAGTAAGTAAGAGAGACCATTTATTAAACTTTCATGTTATTTTGATTTCACATTTAATGCATTTTTATTAATAAAAAAAGACATTAATATTTCCATTGTAATATTACTGTCATTTAGCGATGACAAAATGCAGCAGTTTTAAAAATTAGTCTTTTGTGATTATCCAAGGAAATAACATGAAATTTGTAAAATCGAGCTTATGCTTAGCACTATTAAGTGGTTTATCTTTTAATGCACTTGCCGACGTAGACATTTACGGTAAAGCGAATGTAACAGTGCAATCATCAGATGATGGCGAAGGGTCTTTTACTGAGATAAAAAGTAATGCATCTCGTCTTGGTGTTAAAGGTTCTGAAAAAATAAATGATAGTTTAGAAGCGGTATATAAGTTTGAGTTTCAAGTTGATGTGTCTGATGCTGATTCAAAAGGCGATAACGACGACAATATTTCTGCGCGTAACCAATACGTTGGTTTAAAAGGTGCGTTTGGCCAAGTAGTTATTGGTCGTAACGATACTGCGCTTAAGCAATCTCAAGGCAAGTTGGATTTATTTAACGACCTTGAAGGCGACATTAAAAATGTATTTAAAGGTGAAAACCGCTTAGGAAATACAGTTAGTTATTCATCAAACTCATACGAAGGCTTTAAAGTACTTGCTACTTTTGTAGCTGAAGACGATGTAGACGCTGATAACGGTTACTCAATGGCAGTGACCTACGGTGACGTTGCACTTAAAAAGAGCGCGGTATACGCCTCTATTGCAGCCGATAGCGAAGTAAATGGCTACGATGTAGTGCGTGCATCAATCCAGGGTAAAGTTGAAAACTTTAAATTGGGCGCAATGTACCAAACACAAGAAGCAGTAGATGGCAGCGCAGAAGCGGATGGTTACTTGCTAAATGCTGCTTACAGCATGGGTAACAACACATTTAAAGTGCAATATCAAGATATGGACTTTGACGACAGCGACGATAAGTCAGCAATTTCAGTTGGTCTTGATCACAAATTAAATAAAAACATTAAAGTATTTGGTTTTTACTCAAGCTTTGATATGGACAACAACGTTGACCAAGACTACGTAGGCTTAGGTATTGAATACAAGTTTTAACGGCAGGGCGTGTTTATCTTTGGTGGTTGAATTTGCAGCAGTGTGTTTGGTTTTTAGGCAAGGCAGAGTCTGTGAAATGTGGTATTCCCCATAAATAGGCGATAACGTAGCATAAATACCAAACATGCGCTGCCCTCAGGGTTCTTTCTAGGGATGATTTACTCTTTGTTGCTCGGTTTTTACTTAGCCCACTAGGTTACAAACCTCGCGCCGCGATTTAATCGCCCCTAGATTGAACAAATTTAAATCCACAAGGGTCAACACGCCCTAGTTAAAACACTCCCTTTTTAACCGCGCTCTTTTGAGTGCGGTTTTTTTTGCTTTAAATTATTTACTTAGCCGCCCATAATAGAGCTTCATTTGGAATGAGGTGCGAGTCCTCGACTGTTCCCGCAACTGTAATCAGCTAAGCTGTAAGTCAGATACAAATGGTATAATACCAATTTTATTAAAAACATGATCTTTCTAGCGAATTAAATAACTTACTAACTTTGTTAAAAATTATTCATATATAACAACTATATGCCATAATTTCGCCTTGTTATTAAGCTATTTATTTGTCGCTATAATAGCTCACTAATTTAATGCAACTGGTATGAATTTTTTAACGAGCGGGTTTACTCATTTTTTCTTGTAGTGCATTAGTATTTTTATCGCATTTTAAGTGAGTTTAACCTAGCCTAGGACTGACTATTGCACACTCAAACGCCATTAAATACACCATTGCTAAACGTTAAAAACGTATCGTGGGATATTGGCAATAAAACGATTCTCAAAAAAATAAACCTTAAAATAACCACAGGTAAATTTGTTGGTTTGATTGGTCCCAATGGCGCAGGTAAATCGAGCTTATTGCGTTGTCTATATCGTTTTAATAAACCAAGTAATGGCGTTGTAGAATTTAACAGCACAGATATTTGGCAGCTAAAAAGCGATGAGTACGCAAAAAAAGTAGCGGTTGTTTTACAAGAAACCCCGTCGCAATTTAACTTAAGCGTATTTGATGTTATTGCGCTTGGGCTAACGCCTCATAAATCGCTATTTAGCTCAGTAACTAACACTGATAAACAAAAAGTTATTCAAGCTATCAATACCGTTGGGTTGGTAGATCATAGTGATCAAAGCTTTGAATCACTCTCAGGCGGTGAAAAGCAACGTGCCTTGATAGCCCGCGCCATAGTTCAGCAACCTCAACTGTTAATAATGGACGAGCCAACTAGCCATTTAGATGTTAAATACCAAATACAGGTAATGGAGCTTGCTAAATCGTTGGGTGTAACGGTGTTTGCATCGTTTCATGATTTAAACTTAGCCTCTGCAATGTGCGATGAACTAGTGGTTATTAAAAATGGTGAAATTACGCATTCAGGCGCGCCAAGTGAGGTATTAACCGAAAACATGCTAGGTGAGGTTTTTGGTGTCTGCGCTCAAGTAAATAACCACCCGCAAATATCGAAGTCGGGAAATAACATTCCTCATATCACTTACTTTTATGGTTACAAATAATATGAGCACAGTTAATACTCGCCAATCACTTGCGCTATTTATAAGTGCTGCAGCTGCTTTATTTAGCTTATTTGCAGCACTTAGTTTTGGCGCAGCAGATACCTCACTACAAGATGTACTTAATAGTTTTTTGCTCTCAAATGATGCCTCTTTTAATACGCGTATTATTTTTGAACTAAGAATGCCACGCACATTACTCGCTTTTTTAGCAGGCTCTGGCTTAGCCATTGCGGGGCTTATTTTGCAAACGGTAACGCGCAACCCCCTAGCCGACCCTTACTTATTTGGTATATCGTCGGGTGCCTCATTTGGCGTGGTGTTACTTATGGCGCTAGCAGGTATTAGTGCAGGTTTTATGTTATCGGCAGCAGCGTTATTAGGTAGCTTACTCGCTATGAGTTTATTAATTCTTATTGCAGGTAGGCAGCAAAGTGCACAGGTAGAATCAATGCTATTAGCTGGCGTTGCTCTGTCGTTTTTATTTAGTGCGTTTACCAGTTTGTTGCTTTATTGGAGTGACCCTCAGGCGGTAGCCGCTATTTTATTTTGGACACTGGGCAGCTTTGCTCGTGCGCAGTGGGCTACGCTTTGGTTGCCTTTATTGGTAATTACATTGTGTACGTTTGTAATGCTGAGCTTTAGAAGACAACTCAATGCCATGTTACTTGGCGATGAAAGCGCAATTACATTAGGTGTCAGGGTCCAGCGCTTTAGAATACTTATGCTAGTTTTAAGCTCATTAATTACCGCTGTGCTGGTGGCTATGTGTGGTGGTATTGGGTTTGTAGGATTAATGGTACCGCATATTGTGCGCTTTTTTATCTCCCAAGGCACGATCGCGGGATTGCTTGTAACCAGCTTAGTGGGCGGTACATTTATGGTGTGGGTTGATGTACTTTCGCGCTCCTTACTAAAAAACCAAGAATTGCCTGTAGGCGTTATTACCGCTGCTATTGGTAGCGTGTTTTTTTTAAGTTTATTGTTTTTTAGAAAGCGAAAGGTGTAAAGCACTATGAAAACCCTAATGGTTCAAGGCACTACATCAGATGCTGGTAAAAGCACCCTAGTTGCAGCTCTTTGCAGAGTGTTTGCTAAGCGTGGAGTAAAGGTTGCGCCTTTTAAACCACAAAATATGGCACTTAATAGCGCGGTAACAAAAGATGGCGGAGAAATTGGCCGTGCGCAAGCCTTGCAAGCAATAGCCGCTAAAGTCGAGCCCGAAATAGATTTTAATCCCATATTGCTTAAACCTAATAGCGATACGGGCGCGCAAGTTATTATTCATGGAAAAGCCATTAGTAATATGGAAGCGGGCAAATATCACGACTATAAAAAAGTGGCGATGGATGCGGTAATTACCTCTCATAACCGCTTAGCTAAACGCTTTGATTTACTCCTTGTTGAAGGGGCAGGGAGTCCTGCTGAAATAAACCTGCGTGAAAACGATATTGCCAATATGGGTTACGCCGAAGAGGTAGATTGCCCTGTTATTATAATTGCTGATATCGACAAAGGCGGTGTGTTTGCACATTTGGTAGGTACACTTGCTTTGCTAAGCGAATCAGAACAGGCACGAGTAAAAGGCTTTGTTATAAACCGCTTTCGAGGCGATATAAGTTTGCTGCAAGGTGGGCTTGATTGGCTTGAACAATACACAAACAAACCCGTACTTGGCGTATTACCTTATTTGCACGACCTCGCGCTTGATGCTGAAGACGCCGTCGCAATTGATAATAATGTAACCAACGCCACAATTAATATTGTAGTGCTGCTTGTACCACACATTAGTAACCATACTGATTTTGATGCACTGCGTTTGCACCCCAATATTAATATAAATTATGTGCGCCACACGCAAACTATCCCAGACGTTGATCTGATAATTCTCCCTGGCAGTAAAAATGTACTGGGCGATTTAACCTTTTTGAAAAATGAAGGCTGGGACACTCAAGTTAAGCGCCACTTACGCTATGGCGGCAAAGTACTTGGTATTTGTGGCGGCATGCAAATGCTGGGTAATACAATCAACGATCCCGATGGTATTGAATCGTCATTAAAGCAAGTAAATGGGCTTGCTCTATGCGACTTTGAAACCACGCTGACAACGCAAAAAGTATTAACTAAAATAACCGCTACACTACTTTTAAATAACCAACAAACACCGTGTAGTGGTTACGAAATACATGCAGGAATTAGCCAAGGTGCAGCGCTTAATAAGCCATTTATAACCTTTAATAAAAACCACCCAAATGGCTTTAAAACAGATGGCTTTATTAGCGATGATAATGCCATTGCAGGCACCTATTTACATGGCTTGTTTGATGAAGCCGATGCTACATCGCAAATTTTAAAATGGGTAAAACCAAGCGCCTCAATTAATCCAATTAGTATTGCCACTCATCGCGAGCAGCAGTTAGAACGATTAGCAACCATGTGCGAAACGCATTTAAATATACAGCAAATTATCTCGATTTATGAAGGGCACAATAATGACTGAACAAAACAACGATAAACACCAAAAACGCCAACAAAAAGTAAAAGAACAAGTGGATGCGCGTGTTGCTGCAGCGCAAGATGTAAAAGGTATTTTTCAGGTAATTACCGGTAACGGTAAAGGTAAATCAACTTCGGGCTTTGGCGTTGTAGCACGTTGCGTAGGGCATGGTAAAAAAGCGGCTGTTTGCCAATATATTAAAGGTACGTGGGAATGTGGCGAGCGTAATTTATTACAAGGTGCAGGTGTTGAGTTTGTTGTAATGAACACCGGTTTTACCTGGGATACGCAAAATAAAGAAGCCGATACCGCAGCCGCCCAAGCAACATGGCAAGAGTCAAAACGTATGCTTGCTGATAGCAGTATTGATTTAGTATTACTCGATGAGCTTACGTATATGGTGACCTACGGCTACGTTGATTTAGATGAAGTGGTAACAGCGCTTAATAACCGCCCACCTATGCAGTCAGTTATTATTACCGGGCGTGCAGCGCATCGTACTTTAACCGACCTTGCCGACACAGTAAGCGAAGTGCGTAATGTAAAACACGCATTCGACTCAGGCATAAAAGCGCTCGAAGGGTTTGATTACTAATGTTTAAAGCGTTTTTTATTGGGCTACTGCTTTTTAGTGTATCGGGCAGTGCACTTGCAGAGCAGGTTAATGATTCTAAAAAACTGCGAATAATCGCGCTTGCACCACATATAGTCGAAAATCTATTTGCCATAGGGGCGGGCGATAATATTGTGGGCACGGTTGATTACGCCGACTACCCAAGTGAAGCCCAAAGTATTGAGCGCATAGGGGGTTATTACGGCATCTCGCTTGAAAAAGTATTGGCGCTTAAACCCGACTTAGTAATTGCGTGGAAAAGCGGAAATCAAAGCGAAGATTTAGCCCAAATAGAGCGCCTTGGCATAAAAGTATATTTAAGTAACCCGACCACAATCGCTGGTGTAGCCGACGAGTTACTTACTTTTGGTGAATTTACAGGGAACATTAAGCAAAGCCAGCAAGCGGCAAATGCATTTAAACATAAGCTAAATGGTATTGTTAAAAGCCAGCAAGATAAAAAAAATATTACCGGGTTTTATCAGTTATGGGCTGAGCCCATGATGACAGTAAGTAAAAATACATGGATAAGCCAACTGATTGAAACATGCCATGTAAGCAATGTATTTGCACAGAGCGTTACAGATTACCCGCAAATTAGTATCGAAAATGTCATTGTTACTAAGCCACAAGTTATTATTATCCCTGATGAAAAATCAAAAACACCACAGCCGGTTGTTAATTGGCAAAAATGGCCAGAAGTGCCCGCTGTTAAAAATGATCAATTTATTAGCGTAAATGCTGATTTATTACATCGTTTTACTCCGCGGATGCTAGATGGACTCGCGGATATGTGTGATAAAATAGACGCATCACGTAAACAGATTAAGAGTACACAATGAGCGATTGGGCTACATTTTTAGAAAGTGAATTACAGCAACCTTACATGCAGCAAACGTTAGAGTATGTGGCTAATCGCCGCAATGAAGGTGTTGCTGTTTATCCGCCTGAACCTCAAGTATTTAGCGCTTTTGATGCCACAGCGCTAAATGACATCCGCGTTGTAATTTTAGGACAAGACCCATACCACGGAGAAGGGCAAGCGCATGGCTTGTGTTTTTCGGTATTGCCTGATGTAAAAAAGCTGCCGCCGTCGCTTAAAAATATGTATAAAGAGTTAGCTACCGATATTAGCGGGTTTATTACTCCTGAGCATGGTTACCTGCAAAGTTGGGCAGATCAGGGTGTATTTCTACTCAATACAGTATTGACCGTTGAGCAAGGGCAAGCGCATTCTCATAAGCATTTAGGATGGGAGCAATTTACCGATAATGTAATAGCGCATATTAATAAACACTGCGAAGGTGTGGTATTTATTTTATGGGGTGCACATGCACAAAAAAAAGGTAAAGGCATAGATAGCGCTCGCCATCATATTTTAAAAGGGCCACACCCATCGCCGCTTTCGGCGCATAGAGGCTTTTTTGGCTGTCAGCATTTTTCAAAAACGAATGAGCTATTACAAGCCCAAGATGAAAAACCGATTAACTGGCAGGTGTAAATAACCTGGGCTCTGAATAATAAATTTATCTCATGCAGCTATTTTCAGCGCATTAAAAAAGGCTTCCATATATCGGAAGCCTTTTTGTTTAGTTGGGGCGTATTGAATTAAAAATCGAGCTCTTCAATCGCAATACTGTCTGTAAAGTAGTCTAGTTCTTGTAGTTCTTTACGTAGGCGTTGTTTGTCTTTTATTGCTTCTATTTCACGCCATTTTCTTTTTTTATTTTTCTGAGAGGTTTTCCTTGTTGTATCTGGTCCTTCTAATATCTCTAATATATCGTTTAGGCTATCCATGAACTTCTCCTATTGATTTTATTGACCTCAAGAATACCTATACCACAGGCATAACTAAAATAGAATAAAAAAGTGACAGTTATGTTACGAGGATGTGATGAGTTGATGAAGGTTTATACGAAGATTATATAGAGGAGTAGCGTATTTTAGGCATAAAAAAACGCCGCTATTGCGACGTTTTTTAAAACACGATTATAGCAAATTACATTGCTTTAAAGCGCGCTTCTAGTTGTTCTTGTGCATCAGCAAAAGAGCGAATACCTTCAGCTAGTTTTTCAGTAGCCATAGCATCTTGGTTATGTAACCAACGGAACTGTGCTTCTGTAAGTGGCTCTGGTTTTGGCTCTTGTGGAACATCGCTTTCAAGCAAATATTCTTGTGCGCCTTCAAGGTTACCTAAATCTTCTAAAAGATTAGGGCTAATAGTTAGCTTGTCACAACCTGTAAGTGCAATAATTTCGCCTGTATTACGGAAACTTGCACCCATCACAACTGTTTTGTAGTCATGGCGTTTGTAAAATTCAAAAATGCTGCGTACAGACTGAACACCTGGATCTTGTAGCGGATCGGTTGGTTTTTCCATACCGTTAGCAACGTGCCAATCTAAAATACGGCCAACAAATGGCGAAATTAGAAATACGTTTGCATCAGCACAAGCACGGGCTTGGGCATCGCTAAATAATAAAGTAAGGTTACATTTAGTGCCTTCTTTTTCTAGCTGCTCAGCGGCTTTAATACCTTCCCATGTAGACGCTACTTTAATTAAAATTTTGTCTTTGCTTACACCTTCTTTTTCGTAAAGGCTAAGTAGGGTATGTGCTTTATCAATTGTAGCTTGTGTATTAAACGAAAGGCGTGCATCTACTTCAGTAGAAATATAACCAGGTACAATCTCGCTAATTTCTTTACCAAGTAATACGGCAAAGTAATCACAAGCTAGTTCAAGTTGTTTAGCAGGCTCTTGCTCGGTTTCTTTTGCGTAGCTCCAAGCTTTATCTAGGTAAGGCTTATATGCTTCAATCTCGCTCGCTTTTAATAAAAGTGATGGGTTTGTAGTTGCATCTTCTGGTTGATGCTTTTTAATAGCTTCAATATCACCAGTGTCGGCCACAATAGATGAATGTTGTTTTAGCCTTTGTAGAGCTGAAGTCATTTGCTTTCCTCATTCCAAGCAAGTTAAAAGAAAAATCTGATCACTCTTAATATATACAATCCATACTGCAACAGTGTGACAATGCTTGATAGGTCTTATGTCCTGATCAATAAAAAAACGGCAATGCATGGGTTATTAAGAGAGGATTTATTTAAACAAAACGTGCTTTTCGTTTCATTTAATGTTGAAATTGACACTAAATAAATTACAAGTCAATAGCTAACTATGATCACTGTTATTTCACCTGCAAAAAATCTTGATTACGAAACGCCACCCGCAACAGACAAGTTCACTCAGCCTGAATTACTAGAGCACAGCGAAGAGCTCATGAAAGTATGCCGTGAACTAACACCAGCGCAAATTGGCAGTTTAATGAAAATTAGCGATAAGCTTTCTGGACTTAACGCTGCGCGCTTTAGCGAGTGGGCACAACCGTTTACACAAAATAATGCTAAACAAGCCGCACTTGCCTTTAATGGCGATGTATATGGCGGTTTAGATGCAAGTACGCTTAAAGCTAGCGAGCTTGATTACGCACAAAACCATTTGCGTATTCTCTCGGGTTTATACGGGTTATTAAAACCACTTGATCTAATGCAAGCTTACCGTCTTGAAATGGGCACCAAGCTTGAAAACTCGCGTGGCAAAAACTTATACGAGTTTTGGGGTAGCGTTATAGCGAATAAACTAAACGACGTATTAAAAGCGCAAGACGCACAATACTTAGTTAACCTTGCTTCAAATGAATACTTTAAAGCGGTTGATAAAAAAGCGCTTAATGCACAAATTATTACCCCACACTTTAAAGACTGTAAAAACGGTCAATATAAAGTTATTAGCTTTTACGCTAAAAAAGCACGCGGCATGATGGCGCGCTACATTATCGAAAATAAAGTAACGCAATTAAGTCAACTTAAAGAGTTTACTGTGGCGGGTTATTACTTTAGCCCAGAGGCAACAGCTAAAGAGCTTGAGCCGGTATTTATGCGTGACGAACAAAATTAAACTGAGCGTAAAGTTCACTTAATTAAATAGTTAAAAAGCCATGCACCGCATGGCTTTTTTGATGCTGGCGTTATATTTGCAACCCCATCTAATATTAATGAGATTATTGATTACAGAGGTGCAAATAAAATGATCAGCATTCCGTCAGTTGGCGAAGCCGAAAAACTAATAGAGGAAAAGCTTGGAGGGTGGTTTGATGTTGTTATCAGCCATATCCCTAATTTTATAGTGGCAATTTTAATTGCCATAGTATTTTCAATATTGGCGCGCTTTGCTGGCAAGCTGATGAAAAATGTATTACGCCGTTCACTCGACTCAAAACAAATTGCCGACTTAATGGCGTCAATTTTTAAAGTTATTGTGTTGTGCATAGGTTTATTTATAGCGCTCGATTTTGTTGGGCTAAAAGGCACCGTAACTTCGTTACTTGCTGGTGCGGGTATTGTGGGTTTGGCAATTGGTTTTGCGTTTCAAGACATGACCGAGAACCTAATAGCTGGTATAGCAATGGGCGTACGTAAGCCATTTAAAACAGGTGACGTAATAGAAACCGATGATGTGTTTGGTTCAATACATTCTATAAACCTACGTAACACGCTAATAGAGAGCTTTTATGGGCAGTTAATACTGGTACCAAACAAAGTATTATTTAGAAACGTACTAAAAAATTACACCACGCTAGGTGTTAGACGCATAGAAGTACCCGTAGGTATTTCGTACGGCGACGATATAGAAAAAGCAAAAGACGTCATCGTCGAAAAAATTAACGAATTTGACTTTGTAATACGCAAAGATGAAACCGCAGTATACGCCGAAGGTTTTGGTGACAGCAGCATTAACTTACTGGTATGGTTTTGGATTAAATACCCAGGCGAGCCTGACTTTATGACGGTACGCCACAAAGGTGTTGTTGCCGTTAAGCAGGCACTTGATGAAGCTGATATTAGTATTCCATTCCCAATTCGTACTTTAGATTTTGGTATTAAAGGCGGCGAAAAACTCGATGCCATGATAAGTGATAAAATAAGTCAGCAGTCATCAAATAAAGACGGTACTGACTCTGACCAAAGTGAGTAATTTAGTTAAAACTCACTAGGCAAAAGCATTGGGAAATAGTTACCTACCAACAGCGCGTTTTTACAGAGTAAAACGCGCTTTTTAGACATTTTATAAAATAAAGGATATTTCTAATTTTAAAGTTAAGTCCCTTCATATAAGTATAAATTATCATTTTCCCATAATAGCGCAATAAATAAACTTGTAACCATTACAAATACATAAACAACGAGGTGTTTGGATAATAAATGCATTTTAGTGGTTTTATGTTCCTGTTTTGTTTGTTCCCCCCTGTAAATTCGGGTTTTTTGAATAAATAAATTCATTTTTAGCTTTTGGTAGGCTAGGTTTAACTTAACTGCTCTTTATTTAGTAAATACAAATGCCAAGCAAGAAAGAAAGTTCAGCTTTTCAAACGAGTCATTGGAGTTTAAAAACTAAGCTAACATTAATTTTCCTACTCGTAGGGATAATACCCGCCCTCATAATTACTACAATTTCTACATTACAATCAAAATCACGCGTCGAATACAATATATCTCAGTCGCTTGAGGCGATTAATCAAATAAAAAAAACTCAGATCGAAAATTATTTTAATCAAAAAAGGGCAGATATTGAGCTTTTGGCTTTAATTGTTCCGCAGCTTGAGGAAGACAACTATGATCGCTTTTTTACAGAATATATACAGAAGTATGACTATTACGATGTGTTTTTAATTAATAACAATGGGCTTATTTATTACACTCAAGCTAGAGAATCTGATTATCAAACAAACATATTAAAAGGGAAATATGCGAGTTCAAATTTAGGAGATTTAATTAAAGAGGTTAAACAATCTAAAAGTTTTAGTATTGCTGATTACAAACCGTATGCACCAAGTAATGGAGAACCCGCTGCGTTTATTGCTATACCTGTTGATGGTAGCGATACAATAGTTGCTTTACAGCTTTCGAGCAAAGGGACTAATCAAATAATGGGTGTTCGCGAAGGGATGGGAGAAACTGGTGAGAGTTACCTAGTTGGAGAAGATAAGCTAATGCGTTCTGATTCATATCTTGACCCAGAAGGACATTCACTCAAAGCAAGTTTTGCAGGAACTGTAACAAATAATGGTGCTGATACAGAGGCTGTAAATTTAGCTTTAAATGCTCAACATGGTACTAAAATAATAAAAGATTATAATGGAAATAACGTACTTTCTGCCTTCGATAGTATAAAGATTGGAGATTTTAGCTGGATTATATTAAGTGAAATTGACGAATCAGAAGCATTTGCACCAGTCCATCAGACTGTGCTTTTTAGTGTGATTTCTATAATAGTAGCTGCAATTGTTGTTGTATTCATTGGTGTTTTCTTTTCTCGAAAAATAGCGACTCCAATAATTGTAGCTTCCACTTTTGCTAAAAAAGTGGCGGCAGGAGATCTTAGCAGTAATATCGAAGTTAATTCACACGATGAGGTAGGCATGCTACAAGTTGCATTGCATACCATGTTAGAAAATCTCAGAAAAATGATTGGTGAATTATCTAACGTTGCAGTTCAGCAAGGCAGTACAGCAACAGAGCTTGCCTCAGTTACTGAGCAAACTAGCTTAGCAGTTACCGAGCAGCAAGCACAAACTATACAAGTTGCAGCCGCCACTACCGAAATGACTGAAACAGTAAAAGAGATAGCGAGTACAACTGCTAGTGCATCATTATTATGTGAAAATATTCAAAGAATGGCTCGAGAAGGCTCTGAAAATAATGATAGTACTTACAACGCACTTGTTTCTCTTGGAGAAGCTACAAAAAAATCAGCACATGAAGTGACGGAGTTGAAGCATAATTCAGAAAAAATAGTGAATGTATTAGGCGTTATTAAAAAGATAGCTGATCAGACTAATTTACTTGCTTTGAACGCAGCAATTGAAGCAGCTAGAGCTGGTGAACAAGGGCGTGGTTTTGCTGTTGTTGCTGATGAAGTACGAAGCTTAGCTAAGTCTACGCAAGAGTCTACAATGGAGGTTGAAGTGATCATTGAAGCTGTTGTTAGTGCCAGTAACGCAGCTGTTCAAGCAATGACAGACAATGTAGGACAAACAACTCAAGTTCAGGAAATAGCTAAGAAAGCAAACTTAATCAATAGTAATGTAGGCAAAGCAGTAGATGAAATATTTGATATGGTTGTTCAAATTGCAACCGCCTCTGAACAGCAGGCAACCACCATCGATGAAATATCACGAAATATAGGTGTCATAAATATGGGTATATCAGAGACCGAGCAGGCAGTTAGGGATATTGCACAGTCAAGTAGCGAATTGTCTAGGATGGCAAACGGTTTAAATGATGAGGCCCAAAAGTTTAGTCTTTAACTTACTCTATTAATTTAGAAATCTTTGATTTAATGACGCTAATCATACAGATATAACTACGGTAGGATGTTACAGGGACGTACCATAAAAGACGTAAATAAGCGCGTGCCAAATAGTGCACGCGCATAAATAAATATTAGAGTTGGTGAGACACTTTGCAACCGATGAGCTCGTAAATTACAAACTTCCAACATATTTATGTTTTATTCTAACATGTTAAATAACGCTAATTTTGTTACGAATGATTTTTACGCCATCCATATTTTCTAAAAACTTTTGAGCTAGTGCGCGCTGAAAACCAGTTTGTGCTTCACCATATAAATCTACTTCACCATTTTTTACCTGCACACGAATATCACTTAACGCTAGGTTAGGATTAGTTCGTAGGGTGTTGGTGATAGCTTGTTGTAAGTTAGGTTGAGTGGCTACACTGCTTACTACGGCCATGTTGGTTGCTGCACTTACCTTTGTAGCGCAAGCTAATAAAAATAAACAACAAAATGATACTAAAGCGATAGTTAACTTGAAGCGGTTCATAACTTAATCCTTACATTACGGTGAATAGTGCAGCCACAATATGGAAATTCCATCGGCTAGGTTATCTTTGTAGTTACAATTTCGGTGCCAATATTAACGCTATGAAATATAAGGGGATTTTATTAAGTGGGAATTCAGGTGGGCAAAAATTACATTTAAATGAGTATGAGTTACATGCTTGGGTTACATATGTAACAGGTACAAGTGACAGAGCTATAAAGCTTGCATTAAAAAGCCGACAAAAGCCGGCTTAGTATAAAAATGTTTTAGGTTACTTTTTCTTTTTAACCTTAGCCTTTTTCTTGGCTTTCATTTTTACTGGATCTTTACGCTTTTTAGCAGGTGGCTTAGCTTCTTTATGCTGTGGCTCGACACCTCTAATTACACGGCGTTTTAATTTTTGTTCAACGTAGCGCTCTACCTTATATAAAATACCAATATCGTGTGCTTCAACTAGCGATATTGCTATCCCTTTTTTACCAGCACGGCCAGTACGACCAATACGGTGTACATATACGTCGGCAGTACGCGGCATATCAAAGTTAATAACGTGGCTGATGTCAGATACGTCAATACCACGTGCAGCTACGTCGGTAGCAACTAATATGCTTGTTTTGCCACTGTGGAAGTTTTCCATGGCTTTCATACGTTTGTCTTGTGGCATTTCGCCGCGTAACCACGCTGCTTTTACATCATTAGTTGTAAGTTCGCCAATCAATGTTTCTAAGCGTTCGCGAGTTTTAACAAACACAATCGCTTTAGTCACGTCAGGATTTTTTAGCGTATTAACTAATAACTCAAGTTTGTGATGATAATCGTCGGCTAAATGTACCCATTGGTGAATTTTTGCTTTTTCTTTACGTGACGATTCGGCTTCTAATAGAGCTGGGTCGTTTAATGTTTTTTCAGCAAACCTTTCTACGCTGTCACCTTCAAGTGTTGCTGAGAATAAAAAACATTGGCGACGATTTTTAGCTTCGTCACAAATACGGCTCATTTCCTTTTTGAAACCCATGTCTAACATGCGATCTGCTTCATCAATAATAAGCATTTCTACATGTTCAGCATGAAAGTTTTCGGTTTCTAGGTATTCCATTAATCGACCTGGTGTGGCGATTAAAATATCGTTATTTTTTTCAAAAATTTCTTTATGCGTGCCGTAGTTAATACCGCCTGTTACTACACCAATTTTTAGGTGTGTGCGTTTAGCTAGCAGTTCACATTGTTCATGAATTTGATAAGCCAGCTCACGAGTTGGGGTCATAACGAGTACGCGCGCAAAACCAGGGTCACGACGTGGGAAATCCAGTAAGTACTGAATAGCCGGAATTAAAAATGCCGCTGTTTTACCTGTACCAGTAGGCGCAGATGCTAAAATATCGCGCCCCTGTAGTGCTTCAGGAATAGCTTGTTGTTGAATGCTGGTTGGCGTCTCGTAGCCCATTTTATTAATGGCATCGAGTAGCTTGTTATCAAGATCAAATTCAGAAAATTGCATAGAGTGTCTAAAATAAGGGACAATTACCCTGATTATACGCGCTATGCTGCGCTTGGTGAATGAAAAGGTGAAAAAATGTCTGGTTTTGTATTTAAACAATTTAAAGTTGAACACGACCACTGTGCAATGAAAGTTTCTACCGATGGCATTTTGCTTGGTGCATGGGCTAACTTAAGTGGCGCAAAGTCATTACTTGATATAGGCACCGGCACCGGCTTACTAGCACTAATGTGTAAGCAGCGCAGTAATGAGCTTGATATAACTGCGGTAGAAATTGACGAAAGCGCCTATACCCAAGCATTACAAAATGTAGCTAATAGTCCGTGGCCAACTATAAGTATTACGCACCAAACTATTCAACGCTTTAGTAGTGAAGTTAAATTTGATGTTGTTATCTCTAATCCACCGTATTTTAATCACAGTTTAAAAGGCGATAATGCTGCGCGTAATGCCGCACGCCATACCGACGGATTAAGTTTTGAAGAGTTAATTAATGCCTTTAAACATTTAAGCCATAGTGGTTCCCGCTTTAGCTTAATACTCCCAAGCGTTGAAGGCGCATTATTTATTGAGCTTGCTATTCAAAATGGGCTTTATTTAAATACTCACTGCCAAGTAAAAGCCACGCCCAACAAAGATATTAGCCGCAGTTTAATGACATTTAGCTACGTAAAAAGCGATATAGAATCATCAATCCTGTGTATTAGAAACTTAGATAATACCTACACTGCTGATTATATAGCCCTGTGCAAAGCATTTTATTTGAAAATGTGAAGCAATTGTAAAATAGGAACGAATAACGCAAACTGACTAAAACCTATTGTTGAGAACAGATATGGATAGTCAGTTACCAAAATCCTTTATAATTATACTTGCCGTAGTACAGGCTATTGCTCTTACCCTTTTATATAGCAGTATAGAAAATAATGTGTGGCCAGCAACAAGCCCTACATGGTTAGTCTCACTTATTACATTTTCTATGAGCTTTCCTTTATTAATGCTAATGACCGTTAATAAAAATAATATAAAAACGTCGTTACTTTTAATCCTTCCTTTTTCCTTGTTGTTATCTTTACTGGGTGCGTATGCAGGCTTTCAGCAAAAGCCTCAAGAGTACGTAAGTAATAGCAATTTAATATCCGTTTTTATTTTTACTAGTTTAATAGCTGGCTTTAAAGGCCTTATGTACATTCAACAATTTGGTAGTTCAGAAAATGTTAGCTACAGTCGTTTGTTTAAGCTCTCTTGGCGTAATTTTATAATTTTTGGAGAATGCTGGCTGTTCGTACTTATTTTTTGGGGAATACTAAATTTAGGTGCGGCTTTATTTGATATTTTAGATATAAATTTTTTCTCTGAGCTACTAAGAGATGAATGGTTTTGGATCCCAACCTTAACGCTCGCATTTGCCTTTGCGAGTATCATATTTAGAAAGCTTTTGAACATTGAAGATAATATCGCTTTTTTACTACAAACTTTAATTAAATTTTTATTGCCTGTTTTATCAGTTATTTCTCTCGGTTTTTTAGCAACACTTCCTTTTACCGGACTCAATAAATTATGGGAGACCGGAAGTGGCAGTTTATTAGTAATGTGGCTGCAGGTGCTCACGTTGTTTTTTGTTAACACTGTTTATAAAGACGACTCATCAGTTCGCCCTTATCACTTGCTCTTGCACCGACTCGTTTTTATAAGCGTTGCGTTACTTCCAGTTTATAGTGTTATTTCTGCCTATGGAATTTACTTACGGGTAGATCAGCATGGGCTAACAGTAGATCGTTGTTGGGGCATTTTGATTTGGTTTTTATTGGCGTGTTTTTCGTTTAGTTATCTTGTTGGAATTATAACAAAGCGAGACAATTGGCTAGAGCCGCTTAGCAAAATAAATATTGTGATGGGGTGGGTGGTGCTCGTTAGTATGCTTGCTGTTAACTCCCCTTTATTAAATTTTCAAAGCTTATCTACAAACAGCCAAATAGCGCGTTTAGATGCAGATAAAGTAACAATAGAAAAGTTTGACTATTACTATTTTGAGTACAGCTTAGGACGCCAAGGTTATTTAGCTATGCAGTTATTAAAACAGAAAATTGAAACGAGTCACCCAGAGCAATACGCTATCATCGATAGGATGTATGTAAATAATGAGTTTGCTTTAACGCTTGAACACACAGTCGGTGATTTTATTGAGCGCAGTGTATTTTGGCCATCACAAGCGCTAATACCTCAAGGTTTAATAGAGGCAGTATTTTCTGAACAACATTTTTACGATCGTAACTCTTTAAAAGAACATACTTACTATTTCATTGGCATGGATTTGAACAAGGATGATGAACTCGATTTTATAGTGATTGACGAAAGTAATGAAAATATAGCCGCATATTTCTGGTTATTCGACATGGGTAAGTGGCGATCAAGGTATATGAATGTCGAAAATCCTGAAGAGATTAGATACCTTAAAAGCATGATTGATAATAACGAATTATCTTTAGTTGAGCCTGAATATTCAAATCTAAAAATAGGGGATGTTGTTTTTAAAGTGAGGTAATGCGTAACTTTTTTTATGCGACTGCCCCTTAAACCTAAACTAATGATTATTAGTTTAGGTTTTTTGCTTTTGGTTTTTTATTTTATGTACAGCGCTTTAATAGTGTGTTTATAAATCACCTGATATGATTTAGCTATTAGCCACTTAATTTAAAAGGCAACACAATGAAAAAGTTAAATAAATTAGCAGTACTTAGCACGTTAGCAGCCACCATTTTTGCAAGCCAAGGTGTGTTTGCTACTATTACGCCAGTAGGCCTTTGGAAAACGATTGATGAGGATACAAACCAAGCTAAGTCGTATGTACGTATTACCCAAACCAACGGTGTATTAAGCGGCAAAGTTGAAACCATTCTTAACCCTGCAAAACAAAATGATATATGCAGTAAATGCGATGATGAGTTAAAAGATCAGCCTATTTTAGGAATGACTATAATCACCGATGTAAAAGCACAAGATGATGGCATCTGGGGAGACGGAGAAATACTCGACCCAACAAATGGTAAAACCTACACTTTACAACTAACCCCGCAGGATGAAGGTAAAAAGCTCGAAGTACGCGGCTACATTGGTTTTTTTTACCGTAATCAATATTGGTTAAAAGTAGAGTAAGTTTTACTACTTATTTAATCACTAAACGTTAAATAATTAAGTATTAGCTGAAATCATTTTTGTGCTTTGCCTTTCTTACTCACTAAGCCAGCTATATTTA
This sequence comes from Pseudoalteromonas sp. AS71, assembly GCF_038900275.1. Lineage (NCBI taxonomy): Bacteria > Pseudomonadati > Pseudomonadota > Gammaproteobacteria > Alteromonadales > Pseudoalteromonadaceae > Pseudoalteromonas > Pseudoalteromonas sp. AS71. Next base: position 179,647 of record NZ_JBBMQZ010000007.1, read on the forward strand.
ATTGGCATTCAATTTTGAGTAAATAATAAAGGAAAAAAGATGATTAAGTACATAGTTGCTTTAATAATGCTGAGCACACTGTTAATAAGCGGTGGAGCAAGCGCAAAGGATGATGCTGTAAATACGGGTTGGTTTAATAACACGGCTATTAAAGGGTACGACAGCGTTGCATATTTTACGCAAAATAAAGCCGTTAAAGGTAGCGACAAATATACGTTTAGTTATTTAGGTGCTGACTGGCATTTTTCGAGTGAAGAAAACAAAACGACATTTGCAGAAAACCCAAAGCGTTATGCACCGCAATACGGTGGCTGGTGCGCTTATGCAATGGCTGATGAGGGTAATGCCGTAGGGATAGACCCTGAAGCATTTTATATTCACGAAGATAAGCTTTACTTAAATTATAGCCAAAGCGTACAGCAAAAGTGGTTAAGTAATTTACTGCCTTATATCGTTATGGCTGATGGGTACTACCCACAAACAACCAATGTGATGACGTTTCAATAAATTGATTTATATTAATAAAAAAGCGCGTAACTAATTTTATAGTTACGCGCTTTTTTATTTTCGGTATTTATAAGTGAATTAAAGCGTTTCGCCGTATTCAGTCATTACCTGTTCAACCCATGTTGCAATGCGGTCGTCGCTTAGCTCGTATTGGCTGTCTTCGTCTAATGCGAGTCCTACAAACTGTTTACCATCAGGCGTCAATGCTTTTGAAGCTTCAAACTCGTAGCTACTGTCGTTTGGCCAAAAACCAAGTTGAGTAAATGTTTGCGTATTTATTTCGTCGTGTAGCATGCCTAGTGCATCTTGAAACCACTGCCCGTAACCTTGCTGATCGCCCATGCCAAATAAAGCAATGGTTTTACCATTTAGGTTTACGTCGGCTATGTCGTCCCACTTTGACTCCCAGTCTTCTTGTATTTCACCAAAGTCCCATGTTGAAATACCAAAGATGATAAAGTCGTACTGCTCTGCATTTTTTAGTGGCTCGTCTTTAATATTGTGCAGGGTAACTATATCGGCACCAATAATGTCGCGAATCTTTTCTGCTGCCATTTCGGTGTAGCACGTAGTAGAACCAAAAAATAAACCAATTTGCATCGTATTTATCACTGTGTAATTGCCTGATATGATAGGCTCAAGTTTACCGTAAGGTATTTTTAATTGATACCTTAGCAAAGCATGAGAGCATAATGTGACAACGCTATCTGACGATTCTTTTGAAAATAACAGCAGTATGAGCAGTAATAGCGACTACCTAGAAACCTTTTTAGATAGCCTGTACTTAGAACAAGGCGTAAGCGAAAACACATTAAGTGCTTATCGCAGTGATTTAGACAAGTTTTGCCTATTTTTAAAAGGCGAAAATTTAATGACGGTAACAGGGCTTGATGTTGAAAGTTACTTAGCGCATCGAGTCGATTTAGGCTTAAAACCACGCAGTACTGCACGTAGTATTAGTGCGCTAAAACGTTTTTATCAGTACTTTGTGCGCGAAAAACTAATTAGCGACACCCCCATGCTAAATATTTCTCAGCCAAAAGCAGGGCAGTCGTTACCTAAAACACTCTCAGAAGCTGAAGTTGAGGCATTATTAAATGCGCCTAACACCGAAGAAGCTATGGGACTGCGCGATAAGGCCATGCTAGAGCTACTTTATGCAACGGGTTTGCGTGTAAGTGAGCTTGTTGGACTGCGCATGGAGCAAATTAATTTGCGCCAAGCAGTGGTGTTTGTAAAAGGTAAAGGTAATAAAGAGCGGTTAGTACCACTGGGTGAAGAGGCCATGTATTGGCTTGAGCAATTTTTAAAGGGTGGGCGTGCGCAAATGATAAAACATGCCACCGATTTTGTGTTCCCATCTAAACGCGGAGTAGGCATGACGCGACAAACCTTTTGGCATAGAATTAAACACTATGCTATTTTGGCAGCAGTTGAGTCTCCTTTATCGCCCCATACTATGCGCCATGCTTTTGCTACGCACTTATTAAATCATGGGGCAGATTTACGTGTGGTACAAATGATGTTGGGCCATAGCGATTTATCAACGACGCAAATTTATACCCATGTTGCCAATGAACGGTTAAAGTCGGTACACGCAGAGCATCATCCGCGTGCGTAAGTTTGAAAGTAAATATCATTAAGCCGGTCAATATATTAAGTATTTTTAGGATAGAGAGAAGTTATGAAAAAATTAATGTTAGCAGGTGCCATGTTGTGCACAAGTATTAGTGCATTTGCAAATGGCGTTGCTGTAACACCAGATGCTAATGATCCTATTATTACTAAATTTGCCGAGCTTGGTGTAACTGTAAAGCAAATTAATCCAAGTCCAGTAGCTGGTTTAAAAGAATTGATCACTAATAAAGGCGTGCTCTATGCAAGTCCAGATGGTCAATTTTTAATGCAAGGTACGTTAATTGATTTAAATAATCGTAATAACCTAACAGAGCAAGCATTAAATGGCGTGCGTGTTGAAGGTATTAAAGAATACGAAGAGTCGATGATTGTGTACAAAGCGCCAAACGAAAAACACAGTATTACTGTATTTACCGATATTAGCTGTGGTTACTGTCGTAAATTACACCGCGAGTTAGACGATTTACTTGATGCGGGTATTACCGTTAAGTACTTAGCGTTTCCACGTGGTGGCTTACAAGGTTCAGGTTACGCAGATTTAATGAACGTATGGTGTGCACGCGATCAGCAAGAAGCACTAACAGAAGCTAAATCGGGCACAAGCACTAAAGTAGTTGCAGGCTGTAGCGCACCGGTTGCAGAGCATTACCAACTAGGTCAAAGCTTTGGTATTAGCGGCACACCCGCTATTATTTTAGAAGATGGTACGATGATCCCTGGTTACCAGCCAGCAGCAGCATTAAAAGCAGCATTAGAAGCTAACAAAGCGTCGTAATTAAACGCTTAGTTATTATTAAAAAGGCCTTAATGGCCTTTTTTTGTCTTTTTAATACGACTCAATAAGTTAAAACTCTGCATGAAAAAACTAATCATTGCGCGTGAAAACGTTGACGACTCGCATCTGCCGAGTAATTTACACCCTGTAATTAAACAAATTTATGCTAACCGCAATGTATTCAATGCCGAAGAGCTAAATAACAGCGTAGCGACGCTCCACGACTTTAAATTGTTTAAAGACATCGACAAAGCCAGCGACTTATTAATTGAAGCATTAAAAGCGCAAAGCCAAATATTAATAGTTGGCGATTTTGATGCCGATGGCGCAACAAGTACTGCAACTTTAATGCAAGGCCTTGAGATGTTTGGCTTTAAGCATTTAGATTACTTAATTCCTGACAGGTTTAGCTTAGGTTATGGTTTAAGTCCCGCGCTTGCAGAGCAAATAGTACAAATAAAACCTGATTTAGTGATCACCGTAGATAACGGCATATCGTGTATTGCCGGTATTGATATTTTAAAAGCGGTTGGCATAAAAGTGCTGGTAACAGATCACCACTTACAAGGTGAGCAGCTGCCAAATGCCGATGCAATAGTAAACCCAAACAGGCATGAATGTGATTTTCCGTCTAAATCCATTGCTGGCGTTGGCGTTGCTTTTTACTTATTAATAGCACTGAGAAGCGTAATGCGAGACTTAGGTTATTTTGAGCAGCAACCGCCGCCTAATTTAGCTAACTTACTCGACATTGTAGCGCTTGGTACGGTTGCTGACGTGGTCGCACTTGATGCGAACAACCGTACGTTAGTGCATCAAGGTTTAGCACGTATTCGCAGTGGTAAAACACGCCCTGGTATTACCGCGCTTATTGAAGTGGCAAATCGTAATGCTGCCCGTTTAAGTGCCAGTGATTTTGGTTTTTCGCTTGCGCCGCGTTTGAATGCAGCAGGGCGATTAGACGACATGAGTTTGGGTATAGCGTGCTTGCTTAGCACCGATATAAACCAAGCGCGTAGTATAGCGGGCGAGCTCGATAGCTTAAACTTTGCAAGGCGCGAAATAGAACAAGGTATGCAATTTGAGGCGCAAGCCGTGCTTGATAGGCTCGCATTTAGCGATAGTAACATTCCTGATGCTATTTGTTTGTTTCAAGACGATTGGCATCAAGGTGTTATTGGTATTTTGGCTGGTCGCTTAAAAGAAAAATATCACCGCCCAACCGTTATATTTGCTGGTGGCGAAAATGGTGAAATAAAAGGCTCGTGCCGCTCTATTGAAGGGCTGCACATGCGCGATTTACTCGAAGGGCTTAATACCGCCGACCCACATTTAATTAATAAATTTGGTGGTCACGCAATGGCCGCTGGTTTAAGTATTAACGAGCAGCATTTTAACGACTTTAAAAAAGCGTTTGATGCCGCAGTTAGCGCGCAACTGAGTGAAGAAAGTAAGCGCTGCATTGTGTTTACCGACGGCGAGCTGCCAAACGACTGCTTTACAATGGATTTTGCCCAGCTATTAAAGCAATCGGGCCCGTGGGGTCAGCAATTTCCTGAGCCGGTGTTTGAGCATACCTTTGAAGTAATACAGCAGCGCATAGTAGGCGAAAAGCATTTAAAGCTCGTGTTAAAGCACCAATCTGGTCGATTAGTTGATGCCATTGCTTTTGGTATTGATGTAAAAGAGTGGCCAGATACTGAGGCCAAGTTTGTGAAAGTAGCGTATCAGCTCGATATAAATGAGTTTAGAGGTAAATTTACGCTGCAATTAATAGTTAGAGAGCTTGAAAAAGTGCATTAAAAAATATGTAATGTCATGCATAAAATGCTAATAAAGCGCGCGGTTTTTTGTTAAAATCGGGCGTTTTTATCATTTGACGATAATTTATTGCGAAAATCCCATTTAAAGGGGCGCAATTACTTAGCCATTTTGGAGTGATGTACATGTTTGAAGTGAATCCTGTGATTAATCAAATCAAGGAAATTCGCGAACGTACTGAATTGCTTCGGGGGTACCTTTGACTACGCTCTTAAACAAGAACGCTTAGAAGAAGTTAACGCCGAGCTTGAAGATTCAGCCGTATGGAATGAGCCTGAACGCGCACAAGCGCTTGGCCGTGAAAAATCAGCATTAGAAGCGGTTGTTGAAACAATCGATAACCTAGTAGCCGGTACTGACGACGTTGAAGGCTTACTTGAGCTAGCTGTAGAAGCTGAAGACGAAGATACCTTTGTTGAAGCGCAAACTGAGCTTGCTGATTTAAACGGACAGTTAGAAGGTTTAGAGTTTCGTCGTATGTTTTCGGGTCCTCATGACTCAAACGATGCTTACCTTGATTTACAATCAGGTTCTGGCGGTACTGAAGCACAAGACTGGTGTAATATTTTACTTCGTATGTATTTACGTTGGGGCGAGGCTAAAGGCTTTAAAGTTGAGCTGGTTGAAGCGACCGACGGTGATGTTGCCGGTATTAAAGGCGCAACTGTCCGCTTTGTTGGCGAATACGCTTACGGTTGGCTACGTACCGAAACAGGTGTGCACCGTTTAGTACGTAAAAGCCCATTTGACTCAAGTGGTCGTCGTCATACTTCATTTGCTTCTGCGTTTGTATACCCAGAAGTTGACGATAACATTGAAATTGATATGAATCCGTCAGACCTGCGTATAGACGTTTACCGTGCATCGGGCGCGGGTGGTCAGCACGTTAACACCACCGAATCGGCGGTTCGTATCACTCACGTACCAACAAATACCGTAGTGCAGTGTCAAAACGAGCGTTCACAGCATAAAAATAAAGCCCAAGCGATGAAGCAGTTAAAAGCTAAATTATTTGAGCTTGAGCTACAACAGCAAAATGCTGAAAAACAAACGCAAGAAGACGCTAAGTCTGATATTGGTTGGGGTAGTCAAATTCGTTCATACGTACTTGATGACGCACGCATTAAAGATTTACGTACAGGCGTTGAAAACCGCAATACGCAATCGGTACTTGACGGTAACTTAGATAAATTTATTGAAGCCAGCCTTAAATCTGGCCTATAACCACCAAGCTAATAAAGAGCTAAAAAATGACTGATAAAATCCAAGACGAAAACAAGTTAATCGCTGAGCGTCGCGGCAAGTTAGACGCTATACGCGAAAATTGCCCAGCCAACGGTCATCCAAACCAATTCCGTCGTGAGCATTACACGGCTGATTTGCAAGCCCAGTTTGGTGATAAGAGCAAAGAAGAATTAGTAGAGATGCAAGAAGTTGTGTCTATCGCTGGCCGTATTTTAGCAAAGCGTGGACCGTTTTTTGTAATTCAAGACATGAAAGGTCGCGTACAAGCGTATGCATCTAAAGATGTTCAAAAAGATCTTAAAGAAAAATATGGTCAGCTAGACACTGGCGATATTATTGGTGTTAAAGGCGCATTAAATAAATCGGGTAAAGGCGATTTATACGTAGAAATGACTGAGTACCAATTATTAACTAAGTCACTTCGTCCGTTGCCTGAAAAATTCCATGGCTTATCAGATCAAGAAACAAAGTACCGCCAACGTTACGTTGATTTAATTACTAACGAAGCAACGCGCGAAACATTCCGCATCCGTTCACAAGTAGTTGAAGGCATTCGTCGCTTTTTAGCAGACCGTGACTTTATGGAAGTAGAAACACCAATGCTACAGGTTATACCTGGCGGTGCATCTGCGCGTCCGTTTGTAACTCACCATAACGCGCTTGATATCGACATGTACTTACGTATAGCGCCTGAGCTTTACTTAAAGCGCTTAGTGGTAGGTGGTTTTGACCGTGTATTCGAAATTAACCGTAACTTCCGTAACGAAGGGTTATCTACGCGTCACAATCCAGAATTCACAATGATTGAATTTTACCAAGCATACGCTGATTACATCGATTTGATGAACATCACCGAAGACATGCTTCGTACGGTTGCAGAAAACGTACTAGGTAGTGCAGTTGTAGTTAATACAACTAAAGACGAAAACGGCGAAGTAATTGACTCAGTTGAATACGACTTTGGCCAACCGTTTACACGTTTAAGCATGGCGGACGCAATATTAAAATATAACCCTGAGTTTGATGCTGCGGTATTTAACGACCCAGAAAACCACTTTGACGAATTAAAAGCGTACGCTAAACAAGTGCACGTTAAAATTCCTGAAAACTGTGTTTGGGGCCCAGGTAAGTTCTTGTGTGAAATATTTGAAGAAACAGCAGAGCACATGCTTATTCAACCTACGTTTATTACTGGCTACCCGTGGGAAGTTTCTCCACTTGCACGCCGTAACGACGAAAATGCATTTGTTACCGACCGTTTTGAATTTTTTGTTGGCGGTCGTGAACTTGCAAATGGTTTCTCTGAGCTTAACGATGCACAAGACCAAGCAGAGCGCTTTACACGCCAAGTTGAAGAGAAAGACGCAGGCGATGATGAAGCAATGCATTACGATGAAGACTACATACGCGCACTTGAGTACGGCTTACCGCCAACTGCAGGTGAAGGTATTGGTATTGACCGTTTAGTAATGTTGTTTACTGACTCATCTACAATCAAAGACGTTATTTTGTTCCCGCATATGCGCCCGCAAGCTGACTAAGCTTTGGGTAGAACAAAGTAAGTTAATAAACGCCGCTTAATAGCGGCGTTTTTTTATTTTGTATTAGTATTTTAATTAATAAGTACTACACTAAAAATTAAATGTAGTTATTAGTGCTGGTTAATGTGCAATTCAGCTTCACTAATTTATTGTTATTGGCAGTTTTTAATATTAAAACTAACAGTGCTATAACTTTTTAGTATGATTGTTTTTTAAACATATGTTGTATTTATGTAAAGGTTTTAGCTAGAATACGCACGAAATTTACACTGCTTGGTATTTAGCAGTTTAAGTATAGATTCTTAAAGGACTTAGAATAATAGTATGAAAGACAAACGAGTAGATGATTTTTCAGAAGAGGGCACATCAGAGCAAGAACGAAATGCTTATTACCGTGCTTGTATTGCTGAATTTCAACAGTTAGGTTACCAAGAACAGTATTTGGCTCAGTTAACTGATGACTTAGTTCCCGTGCTAGGTGTTAATCCTTCAAATAAAAACGCGTAACCCGCTTAAATTTCAAACTAATTACACTTTTAAACCAAGCATATGTGCAATCTATAACCATATAGTCGTTTTTGGTAGAAAAGTGTTTGACATATTTTCTGAAATCTTTATTATACGCCCCACAAGACGGAGAGGTGTCCGAGTGGCCGAAGGAGCTCCCCTGCTAAGGGAGTATAGAGTTTGTAGCTCTATCGAGGGTTCGAAT
>NZ_JBBMQZ010000008.1:0-185427 GCF_038900275.1 Pseudoalteromonas sp. AS71
GCCGGTTTAGCGCCAAATGAATCTGAGATTAGATACAAGGATTCTAAAACTGTGGCCAAATTTTATTGACCACTACAGGTATACAAATACACCTGTCTGTAATTGAATGTAGCTCCAAACAGTTATTAAACCAAATGGATAGTTACTCGCTATTTTAATACGTTGCACTGTGTATTTACCGCGTGAGCTGTAGGGTAAGCAAAGAGTGAGTATCTGAGGTTTATTATCAACTTCGTCGGTATATTTGTGAGTTTGCTCACTACCTTGATATGTTAAATTAATAGATTGGGTAACTGTAGGACTTTGTAATTCAAATACAATACTCGGTTTTTGAGGAGCGTAGCTGTTAAATGCATCTTTAAATTTAACTGTTAAGCCTTTAGCGTTACTGTAGCCCATTAATACAGCAATAATCATAACCACAAACATAAGATAAGACATTATTAAAATTAAATTATTTTGATAATTAATGCCCATTACAAAGTTTAAAATAGCCACAATTACAAAGTACCAACCAAGGGATGATGGCAATACATAAATTGTTCTGTGTTCAAGTGTAATTGAGTTTTTTAAATGCTTATTTTTTAATAACTTATTAAATACACTTTGCTTAAATGACTTAAATAAAGAAGGGCGCTTAGCTGTTTTTTTTGGCATAAAAGCTTATACCGGAACTAAAACGTTTTTTAAAATATCATTTACCTGCGCCTCACCCGACTCATTATGTAAACCTAATCGATGCTGACACACACTTGAAAATACGGCTTGAACATCCTCTGGCATTACAAAGTCACGGCCATCAATAAAGGCCCACGACCTAGCCGCTTTAGCGAGAGCCATACTGGCACGAGGTGATAACGATGCTGCAAACGCATTGCTTGTGCGTGTGTAATTAACGAGTTCAATAACGTAGTCAACTACTGGACTACTTAAAGTAATTTGGCTTATCTGGGTTTGAATTGCCGCTAACTCTTGTTGGTTAATACGCTGTGGTAATTGGCTATAATCTCGTTTTTGCATATTCAAAATTAAGCGTTTTTCGGCATCTTTAGGAGGAAACCCCAAGCTTATGCGCATTAAAAAACGGTCTAATTGTGACTCGGGTAACGGATAAGTACCCGATTGATACAGCGGGTTTTGTGTTGCGATAACAAAAAATGGATTTGGCAGCGTATATTTTTTTCCATCTACTGTTACTTGTTGCTCTTCCATTGCTTCAAGCAACGCACTTTGTGTTTTGGGGCCTGCGCGGTTTATTTCATCTGCTAAAACTACTTGGCTAAAAATAGGGCCTTTATGAAACGTAAAGCTATGCTCGGTAGAGTTAAATACATTAGTCCCAAGAATATCAGCAGGAAGAAGATCACTAGTAAATTGTATACGTTGATACGATAAACCTAATACAGCTGACAATGCATGAGAGAGAGTGGTTTTTCCCATACCAGGCAAATCTTCAATGAGTAAATGCCCTTCGCTAAATAAGCATGTAAGTGCCAGTTTTATTTGCTGTTGTTTACCAAATATAACAGTCGAAAGATCTTCTATAATCGCAGTAACAGTACTATGCATGCTAACCTTATTATTATTCTATTATTTCAAGACGCTTCATTACAGTGTCGACTTTTTTTGTGTTAAAGGGTTTTGCAATAAAGCCTTTAGCACCCATTTCCCACGTGTTTTGTACGTTTTCGAGACTATTGTGGCCCGAACACATAACAACATGAGTGTGTGGGTAAGCACTATTAATGTATTCCAATATCTCTTCACCGTTAGAGTCAGGTAAATCGACATCTACAAATATTACGCCTGGCGGTTTATTGTCCATAATAGGTTTAGCAGAGCTAAAATCAGCGCTTTCTAATATATCTTCAAACCCTAAGTCAGTTAAAATTTGGTTTAGATAATCACGAATTTCCTTAACGTCATCAATAATGAGGATGGGCTCTAGCGGGCGAACAAATTCCATATGTAGGTTACTTCTATTTTGAATACATCTAAGTGCTTTAATACTAAGCTAACCCCATCATAAGCTCAAGAACGTTACTTAAAAAACACTAATAAATAAACTGTTTATAGGTTTGCCCAACAGCCTATTTTTAAAGGATTACCTGCTTTTATATCTTCTACTAACTTATATATACATTAATTGTATTGAACAATAATGACGCATCTACAATAAATTCGTTAACCCAACACCTTATTTCCTCAAAGTTTGATGTAACAAATTTGCTACTTAACTTATTGATTCAAAAATATTTACATATAAATTCGATTTTTTGTAAACGTTTTGTAATAAAAAATCGTTGACCTTCCAAATTCATTCTGTGATTATGCTCATCAGATGGGCTTATGCTCACAAGTGCAACTTCATTAACTATTTAATGTTTTGCTCAGATAGCCTCATCTATACACACTGAATTAATACCAATTTCATTAAATGCATATGTAATTTAATAAAGTTGGCATCACACACCACACTAAATAAAGAGCTTATTATGTTGAATAATAAAAAGACTAAATTTGCAATTTCTCTCATAGCGGCAGCTATGGCTACATCAGCACCAGCACAGGCTGATATTTCTGAATATTTAGATCGCGTTGACGTAGACTTTTTACTAATGCAAAACTTTCAGTCAATTCAAGCTAAAGGCGGCGCATTTCGTCCAGAAGATGAAGAACAAGAATCAGGTTTTGGCCGTATTAGAGCTAATCTAATGCTTAAATTTCATATTAACGAGTTCATCACTGCCGATATAGATATTGCAGAAGAGCCTAATGACTTTGGTGGCGAAGATCGTGACTTTTCATTTCACAACGATTTCGCAGGTGTTGAGTTTGATTTACTAGGTCTTTATGGCACACCAAAAGAAAACGCTAATTTAACACTGCGTTTAGGTAACATTGGTGGCTCACCTTTTCAATTTAAAGGTTTTCAAGACGGCGCAGATAACCAAAGTAATGCACTTATTGGTAATGGTATTACCGATTACGCAACCGCAGAAAACGGCGCACAGTTAAGTTACAGCGAAACTTTCGATAGTGGTGTCGTACGTGCTTATAATGTTACAGGTCACATTACGACTTCTAGTTTCGGTGAAGCGTTTCAAGAAGACAGAGGTTACAATTACCGACTTCAAGGTACTCTAGAATTTGAAGGTGGTTTTAAAGCAGGCTTAAATTTATTAAAAGCGAATCAAGGCGACCAGTTACGTTTTGAAAATGGTGTAGCCAGCCTTGATGGTGTAACCACAACAAACTATCGCTTCGGCGATGGTGAAAACTACAATTTCTCAGCGTCACCTTCAAACGAGCGTGACACACATGTTGGCGCCATGCCTGGCCTTGAGCAATCAATTATCCAGTTAAATTTAGCTTATCAACCATCTGACGAAACTAGCTTAATTTTTATGATTGGTAAATCATCTGATGATTATACGTTCGCAGATGCAGCTGGTAATGCAGTTGCCGGTATTACCTACTTTGGTACTAATGGCATAGCTGATGAAAACGGCACTACTTTTGATTCAAACAGTGTAATAGAAGGTGACTCATCGGTTGAGTACTTCGTGTTTGAAGCACAACAATATTTAATCCCTAAAAAACTATATGTAGCGGCTCGTTATGCAGAAGCCGAAAACACTTCCGACTTAATTGAACAAACAGACAACACAGTAGAGCGTATTCAAGTAGCTGCAGGTTACTGGTTTAACGATAAAACGCTTTTAAAAGTTGAGTATGTTAACCAAGAAGAAGGTGTTAATTCGGGCGGCCAAATCGGTAAAGGATTTGACGGCTTCACTTCTGAGATCTCTGTTAAATTTTAAGTCGTTAACCGACTAGTCTAACTATTTGTACAAAGAACCTAAAAAGGCACTTTGCGGGCAGTTTTATGTTTTAAAACTGCCATAAATAGAATTGGCAATAGATTAAAATTTAATAGCACTTGTTAAAACATAACGTGTATGGGGAATACCCGATGAAAAATAAATTAATTATGCTCGCGTGTGGCTTCATAAGCATGGGCGCTGCGGCAAAAGAAACAATTACAATAGCGACTGTTAACAACGGTGACATGATCACCATGAAAGAATTAAGCAGTGACTTTACCAGCCAAAACCCTGATATAGATCTAAAATGGGTCACTCTAGAAGAAAACATTCTTCGCCAACGTGTCACTACCGATGTAGCAACAAAAGGCGGCCAATACGATGTGATGACCATCGGTACTTATGAAGTACCAATTTGGGGCAAACAAAATTGGTTGAAAGAGTTAGATAATTTAGGTGAAAATTACGATTTAGACGATTTAATCCCAGCAATCCGAAGCGGTTTAACGATTAAAGACAAACTTTATGCTGCCCCATTTTATGGCGAAAGCTCAATGGTTATGTACCGCACCGATTTAATGGATAAAGCGGGGCTGAAAATGCCTAAAGCCCCAACATGGGACTTTATACGCAAAGCTGCTAAAGCGATGACAGATAAAAAAGAAGGTGTTTACGGCCTTTGTTTACGTGGTAAAGCAGGTTGGGGCGAAAACGTTGCGCTTATTACATCAATGGCTAATTCGTTTGGTGCTCGTTGGTTTGATGAAAATTGGAAGCCACAGTTTAATACCCCAGAGTGGGAAAATACCCTTCAGTATTATGTCGATGTAATGAAAGAGTCGGGACCTGCTGGTTCATCTGCAAACGGATTTAACGAAAATCTTGCACTATTCCAAACCGGAAAATGTGGTATTTGGATTGATGCAACCGTTGCAGGCGCATTTGTTACTAATAAAAAAGACTCAGAAGTTGCCGATAAAGTAGGGTTTGCACTTGCGCCAGATAATGGTCTAGGTAAACGCGGTAACTGGTTATGGTCTTGGACTTTAGCCGTACCGGCAAGCAGCAAAAAACCAGATGCCGCAATGAAATTTATTAGCTGGGCGACATCAAAAGAATACACTCAACTTGTAGCTGACAAAAAAGGTTGGGCAAAAGTACCGCCAGGTACACGTAAATCACTTTACAGTAATCAAAAGTACATGGACGCAGCACCGTTTGCGCAAATTACCTTAGATTCTATCCAATCTGCAGATCCTAAAAATCCAACCGTTAAACCGGTGCCTTATGTAGGTATTCAGTTTGTTGCTATTCCTGAGTTTCAAGGAATTGGTACAGCTGTTGGGCAACAATTCTCAGCAGCTTTAACTGGCCAAATGACCGTTAAGCAAGCGCTTAGTACGTCTCAGCACCTCGTTGAGCGAACAATGCGTAAAGCTCGCTATCCTAAATAGCATGTAATGGGCGGGTAAGTACTCAAACTTACCCAATATTTTATGTCAATTCTATTTACTTGTTAGTTATAAACGCTATCAAGGGTTTCTGATTTTCACTTGATAGTTAACAAGTAAATAGAATTGGCTTTTTTAAGGTCACCTTTATGGCAACAACTAACTCGCGCACGCTTGCTCGGTTTATGCTTCTTCCAAGTGTAATTTTATTACTTGCTTGGATGATAGTTCCGCTGTGTATGACACTGTATTTTTCTTTTATTGATTACAATTTATTAGTACCAGGGGATAAAGAGTTTGTAGGCTTTTTAAACTATGAATTTTTCCTAACTGATCCGGCTTTTTTTGAATCATTTTTTAACACGCTCTACCTAGTAACTGGGGTTTTACTTATCACTATTTGTGGTGGTATTGGCTTAGCTATTTTACTAGACCAAGCAATATGGGGGCGAAACTACGTTCGCATTATGGTACTAGCCCCATTTTTTGTAATGCCAACTGTGTCGGCATTGGTATGGAAAAACATGCTAATGAACCCAGTTAATGGCTTATTTGCACACTTTGCTATTTGGCTTGGCTTTGAACCTATCGACTTTTTTGCTCAAATGCCGCTATTTTCAATCATCATAATTGTGTCTTGGCAGTGGTTACCGTTTGCAGCTTTAATACTGCTAACAGCAATACAATCACTCGACCGTGAACAATTAGAAGCGGCTGATTTAGACGGAGCTGGCCCATTTAGTAAGTTCTTTTACATCGTTTTACCGCACTTATCGCGCGCTGTAACTGCGGTTATATTAATCGAAACTATATTTTTACTGTCAATTTTTGCTGAAATATTAGTTACAACCAGTGGCGGTCCTGGTTATTCGTCAACCAATATAACGTACTTAATTTATACGCAATCGCTACTTCAGTTTGATGTAGGCGGCGGTTCGGCAGGGGGCATAGTTGCAGTTATTATTGCAAATATAGTCGCTATATTTTTAATGCGCTTAATTGGCAAAAACTTGGAGGGTTAATTATGACTTTAAAAGATAGCCGTCGTTCCAAACTAATTTATACCATTGCTGCATGGACAATAAGCGGCATGATTTTCTTTCCAATTTTATGGACGTTAATCACCAGTTTTAAAACGGAAGCCGAAGCAATTTCAGCAAGCCCAAGCTTATATGCGTTTGATTGGACGCTCGAAAATTACCGCGATGTACTGTCGCGCTCGCCATACTTTAACCATTTTTGGAACTCTGTAGTTATATCACTAGGTTCAAGTTTACTGGGGTTATTAATTGCGGTACCTGCTGCGTGGTCTATGGCGTTTGTGCAAACTAAAAAAACAAAGCACTTATTAATGTGGATGCTTTCAACCAAAATGTTACCACCAGTAGGCGTACTTATTCCTATCTATTTATTGTTTCGCGACTTTGCATTACTCGATACAAAATTAGGTTTGGTTATTGTAATGACACTCATTAACTTACCAATAATGGTATGGATGCTTTACACCTACTTTAGAGAAATACCAAACGAAATACTTGAAGCTTCTCGTATGGATGGCGCAACAATTGGTGAAGAAATATTCCATGTTTTATTGCCAATAGCCTTACCGGGTATAGCCTCAACGCTATTACTCAATGTTATTTTGTCGTGGAACGAAGCGTTTTGGACACTTATTTTAACCGCTGCAAATGCTGCACCTTTAACGGCATTTATTGCCAGTTACTCAAGCCCTGAGGGGTTATTTTACGCTAAGTTATCGGCAGCATCTGCCATGGCCATTGTGCCAATTTTAATACTTGGTTGGTTTAGTCAAAAACAATTAGTGCGTGGATTAAGTTTCGGCGCAGTAAAATAGGAGAATACACATGGGCAGCATCACACTAAAACAAGTCACTAAAAACTTTGATGAAGTTAACGTAATTAAACCGCTCGACTTAGAAATTAAAGACGGTGAGTTCATCGTTTTTGTTGGGCCATCGGGCTGTGGTAAATCTACATTACTTCGTATGATCGCAGGTCTTGAAGATACCACCAGTGGCAATATAGAAATTGATGGCATTGATGCCACAAAAACACCGCCTGCAAAAAGAGGCTTGGCTATGGTGTTTCAATCCTATGCGTTATACCCGCATATGAGCGTGCGTAACAATATTGCTTTTCCTTTAAAAAGAGCCAAGGTAAGCCCTGCAGAAATTGAGAGTAAAATTGCTAACGCTGCTAAAATTCTTAATTTAACCGATTATTTAGATCGAAAGCCTGGGCAATTATCGGGCGGTCAACGTCAGCGCGTAGCAATAGGGCGCGCAATTGTACGTCAGCCTTCGGCATTTTTATTTGATGAACCGCTTTCGAATCTTGATGCATCATTACGTGTAAATATGCGTTTAGAAATATCTGAATTACATAAAAGTTTAGCTACAACAATGATTTATGTTACGCACGATCAGGTTGAAGCCATGACAATGGCAGATAGAATCGCGGTATTTAATGCCGGTATTATTGAACAAGTAGGCACACCTTTAGAGCTTTATAAAAACCCTGTAAACAAATTTGTAGCTGGTTTTATAGGTTCGCCAAAAATGAATTTTATAGATGCTCCACAAAATGAAGATGCGAATGTTAGCTGTATTGGTATACGACCAGAGCATATAACACTCTCTACTGAGCAAGGTACTTGGGCTGGAACCGTAGGTGTAATTGAGCATTTAGGTTCGGAGAGCTTTTTACATATAAATATTGAAGGCAAAGGTACCGTAACAGTAAAAGCAGACGGTGATTGCCCATTAAAATATGGCGACAGTATTTACCTAAGCGCACCGGCTGATAAAGTATTAAAGTTTGATAATAACGGTTTAACAATTCGCTAAAGCCTATTTTTAATTACCTTAAATAGCACCTTTATAAGGGTGCTATTAACTAAATTCTAATTACATAATCCTATGAAACCTAGGTATTTTTTATTAAGGAATGGTATATTTACAATTATAAATAACAAAAACGTTATTGATAAATAGATGCTCCAAAATTAATAAAATAATTTATATAGCAGCACATATAATTAAAATTAAGTAATGAAAATAAGGACTTGGTTTTCCTTCTATTTTAAGAGGTTTACGTGGTAAAGCTATCAAATACAGAAATTAGAAAGCTAGATGATGCAGCCAGAGCAGGGTGGTTATATTATGTTGGCGGTAACACACAAGATGAAATTGCTAAAAAGCTAAATATATCGCGTCAATCTGCACAAAGAATGGTCGCATTATCTGTTAGCCAAGGATTAATTAAAGTTAGACTTGACCACCCGATTGCTAAATGTATGGATTTGGCCGAAAAATTAAAAAGCCGTTTTGGGTTAGATTCGTGTGAAGTTGTACCGAGCGATCCGTCTGAGCCATCATCTACATTAGGATTGGCTCAAGCTGGCGCGGCAGAAATAGAACGCCATTTAAAATCAGAACAACCCAGAGTACTTGCTATGGGAACCGGTCGGGTTTTACGTGCATGTGTCGATGAGCTTAGAACCGTTGATTGTCCGCAACATAAAATTGTCGCAATGTTAGGTAATATGGCTTTAGATGGATCGGCTTCACCTTATGATGTTGTAGTAAGAATGGCCGAACACACCAATGCAAAACATTACCCAATGCCATTGCCAGTTTTACCAAGAAGTATTGAAGAAAAAGAACAGTTACATGCACAACAAAATATTACCGGTAATTTAAAACTCGCTAAAGATGCCGATGTAACATTTGTGGGTATTGGTAGCTTAGGTGAAAAGTCGCCATTACATATAGATGGTTTTATTGATGCGCAAGAACTTAAAGAGTTGCAAGATCTTGGTGCCGTTGGTGAAATGATTAGTTGGGTGTTTGATAAAAACGGTAAGCTTTTAGATTGCACAGTTAATCAGCGCGTAGCAAGTACGCCATTAAAAACAAATGCTAACAAACAGATTTATGCGATAGCTGCTGGTGAAGAAAAAGTGTTAGCCATTTTGGGCGCAGTAAGGTCAAACATGATCAGTGGATTAATTACTAACGAATATACAGCTGAGCGTTTACTAAGTATTGATTAAACAATTTGATAAATAAAGTATCCGTATTAGTAATACCAGTTATTGTAATAAAAGCACTTAATGTCCGATACCGTCTAGTATTGGACATAACAAGAGCGCATTTAAGCGCTCTTGTTATATATACATTTACTACCTATAATTTATATTATGTTAAATAGCATAAATAAATACATAACTAAGTTACTCACCTTCATTAATTAACGTAGAGAAGCATATAAAAATACCGCTTAGTTATTAATATAATTAAGCGGTATTACAATGATTACCTAGTCGCTACTTTACCTTGTAAAACTTAACGCATTGAAATAAAAAGCTTTTTAGCCTTCCTGCTAATTCACTAGAATGTTTTATCATTCATGAAATCACTAATCAGCTCAGCAACTTTTTCAGGTTGCTCATCAACAACCCAGTGAGCGGCTTTATCTAACCAAATCAGTGATGAATTTGGAATCGCTTCTTCTAACATTGGTGCATACTTTGGCTTTTGAAACTGATCTTCTTTACCCCATATTATGAGTGTTTCATGAGGTAAGCTTTTAAGGTCGCCGGTAATCGCTTCGGTATATTCCTTATTAAGTCTGCGCATATTATTAAATAATGCAGCTTTTCCTTTCTCGTTACTCCAGGGTGTTAAATACATTTTCATTAATTCTTCTGTCATTACGTTTGAGTCATATACGCCTTTAGGCATGAAATCTCTTAACGTATCAACAAACTCTTTTAAGCTCGTTTTTTCTTCTACACCAGGTTCTAGTAAAGGTTCAAATTCTGGTATAGGCCATGAATCAAAACATACACTGTCAATTAGAATTAGTCCGTTTACTTTTTCAGGATAATTTACAGCCATTAATTGGGCAACACCACCACCAATATCGTGTGCTGCAATGTTAGCTTTTGAAATACCAAGTGCATCCAAAAACTTACACATTATTCTACATTGAGCATTTATAGATACATCGGTATTGTCCGGCATATCTGACTCGCCAAAATTTAGTAAATCAGGAGCAATTACTCGATGTTTTGATGAAAGCTTTGGTATTATATTTCGCCACAATAATTTGTTTGTAGGTATACCATGTATCAATAATAAAGGCGTGCCTTCACCCGAATCTTGGTAAGCAATCTGATGATCTTCAACTGTTACGTACTGTGTTTTGTTCATACTAATGCCTCGTTAATTTCAAATAGAATTAATGATATTAAAACGGAATGTTACTTAGTAAAGCAAAAATCATCCCAACACTAATACAAAGTATGTTTTCTAGTTATCAGAATACTTAAACCTTTTAAGCCTTGCTATATAAGGGTTCTAAGGAAAAAATAAAATATAAGTAAGTCGTTTTAGTTTGAAAAAATAGCCAGCCCCATCAACTGGCTATAACAAAGTGTGTAACAAAGCTTTTTATATTTGAAATAATTACAAAATAACAGCTAATTATCATTTCAATTTTTCGCTTTAAAAGTTTATGGAATAATTTAAATATGGGGAGGATATTATATTAGTTATTTTTTAATAATAACGAGTAAGCAGGATTTATAGGTTGGTACGGTTATTTAACATATTTAGAAATAACTATAAGTTAAAAATAAAACACTAAGCTCTAGCTTAGTGTTTTATAGTTTTAATATATTATATTTAAGGGTTACAACCACCCTACTTTACGGTGCTGATCACTCTAATAAAGATTTTATATTTTCAATTAAGATGTTTTTATTTGCAGGTTTCAAAATCAATCCATCAAACCCCAGTTGTTTATATTCAGGATCATTTTTCGCGCTTTCATTTAATGTATGTGCAACAATTTTTATTGATGCATTTTCTGTATGGTTTTTTATTTTTTTCATTGCTTCAATTCCACAAAGCTCTGGCATAACTATATCCATTAAAATAATGTTGTAGTCATTTTGAGATACCATAAGCAGCGCTTCGATGCCACTGCACGCATAGTCTATTGTGAATTTTTCTTCTTCTAGCATCGCCTTTATTACAACTTCAACAAGTGGATCGTCATCAACTAAAAGTATGTGGTTAGATTTTTTTTGTTTCAACTTTATTGGTACTACGTTTAAAGAGCTGATTTCAATCGATTTTGATTTTGCTATGTCTATAACGTTTTTTTCTGATGACATGCATACAGGATTAACTAGCACAGGCGAATTTTTAATTATACTTTTTGATTGCTTGATAGCTGAGATAGTAATTACTCCAGATGTTTAGATAAAATTAGTTGAGGTGTTTTATTATATAAAAAATTAATACCATTTCATTTAATAAAAGCTACCTAACTAAAGTATTAGTTATTTACTTCTTATAATACAAAAGCAATTATAAGACCAATTATTTATCATTAAATATCAATACGATATTAATTTCATCCTGTTTTCATTTATTAAATTCGCAAAATGCAAAGCAAAAAGCTAATCACTTTAAGAATAGTATTAAATTGTTCACTATTTTTAGTCACATTTTTATTGTAAAAAGCGCACTATTTTCTCTATTAACACAGCCTGTTTAACTGGTTTTAATAGTGTATCGTCGAACCCAAGTTTTACATATTTAGAATCTGTATCTAAATTTGATGTATGCGCTATTATTTTTGTTCCTGAATCTACATGTTTTTTTATTTTTAACATGGCATCTGTTCCGGATAACTCTGGCATAACAATATCCATTAAAATTATGTCGTAGTTATTCTGAGAGACTAACAACATCGCCTCAATTGCGTTACATGCGTAATCTATAATTATATTTTCATTTTTAAGCATGGCTTTAATAACAATTTCAACTAACGGTTCGTCATCAACTAACAGTAACGTTTTTGCTGTTTCAACCTTTTGCTTTATAGGCATTTCATCACTAACAATAGGACTAAGTGCTTCTAATAATGGCTGTTTAGTTACACTAATCAATAAACAAAGTGATATTGTTGTCGTTTTATTGCGTTCATTAATATCTAACTTTTGCCCACCCAATATTTTAAATACTGATATAAAAAATTTAATCTCTAATGAGCTATCAATGTCATCATTACTATTTAATGTGTCGTTAGTCACAACTTCTCTTAACTGTTCGTAAAAATCATTACTGTTTGCTAAGTTATCTATTGAAAAATGTATATTTAAAAAGTCTTTTTTATCTTGCTTGGTAACTTCCGTATTTATAGTAAGTTTTGATTTATAAGAGCTTCCTATAAACTCTGATGAAAGCTGAAGAATCAATTGTGATATTAATTTTTCATCACTAATTATAGATATATCATCATTAATATTGTTATTAACTAATACATTTTTATTTGTTACGTCTTTATTTAAAATTGTAGATATATTGTTTAGTATTTTATTTAAATTAATCGGTTTTACTTTTAGTTTTAATTTTCCTTTTTTTGATTTATTAATATTAATAATTTGTTGTATAACACACTCTAATTGCTCACTTACTATTGATATATTACTTATATACATAGATAAGTCAGCTGAACTCATAGGCTTTTTTGAAACCTCTATTATTGATTTCAGAGTTGTAACTGGAGCCTTTAATTGCTGGCTTAATCTAGTTACAAATTTTTCTTTTAACTGATTAGATTCTTTCGACTTTTTAAGTACATCAGCAAGTAAAGTCTCTTTTTGATGTGCTTCTGTATCATCACGAAAATAGCATACGAAGCCCCCAAAATTAGTATGTCTTTGAAGTACAGTAATCCATTTTCCATCAGTAAATCCAATGTCTATTAGTTGGTTATGTTCATTATCTAATTTATTATGCTCATGATAATGGTTAATAATATTATGTTGTTGAGCAATACTTATTAACTTTGTATAAGATAATTGATTGTTCTGCTTGTGTATTTTTGAAAACAATTGGCTAAATGCATCATTTGTAATAACAGGTTGTTCATTACTATTAAAAATGGCAAAACCATGAGGTAATGCATTAATAGAACTTGAAAACAACTTTTCTCGATTAAGTATTAATTGGTTCTTTTGTTTAAGCTCATCATGTAAACGCCTTGGTAATCGTAAAAAATAATATACTGACATAAATACTAAAAATGTAATAAATCCAAGTCTAAATAAACTATATTTTGTAGTAATTGGGGGTGTTATTTTTTTAATTGGTTGAACATGTAATCGCCATTTTGGTGGGAAGCGATTACTCAATGCGCTTATACTATGGGTAATAACACGAGGGCTAACCTCACCTTGTTTACCTAAAGTAAACTGTGGTGTAGAAATATAAATATCATAATTTTGTGTGTTTAATTTACCGATTATAGATTTTAAAAACTTACCTAAATCAAATGCAGTTATAGTATAAATTGATCTATCATTTATTTTTATTTCTGACACTAAAAACGCTGTATCTGCAACTGTAAAAACTTCAACTGTGTTTTTATTTGATCTATTATTGAATTTACTTAACCAATTTTTAAATCCATAAGCAGCTAGATTGAAGTTGTTTTTTGACCAAAAGGCAAGTTGGTTATACTCAGAGTCAAAAACAACGTACCCTTTATATGTTAGATTCCCAACTGCTTGTGATTGCACTAAGTTATTAAGTTGCTCTTTTGTGTAGCTGCTCTGACTTTGTAAAAAACCAGCAACTATTAAATCTTTTTGAGATATGTATAACCCTTGATTATCAAAGCGCTCTAACGCATTAAATAAGGTTTCTCGTAATTGCTGGGTTTGTTGATTATATTCATTTTGTAATTCTTTTTTCTCAAGGCTATAAAGCAGTACAGCTGTAAACGCACATAAAACTAATGCAATTAAAAACGACACAGGTGCCAAACTAAAAATATGAATATAGTTTTTACGTTTGCTACTGCTTTGCTTTGACGATTGAGTCTCTTGGCTTGGCTTGGTACTTTTATTAATCTGTGTTTGCAGTAACTGAGCAAAGGAAATAAATTGGTCTTTTTGAGAACCAGCTAAGCTTTTTGGCGCTAAACTGGCGATTATTAATAAACCCATTAAAGTATTATTATTGCTATATATTGGGAACTGAGCATAAAAACGGATTCTATTATTGTCATTATTAAATACACCATCAAAAAATGTATCTTCGTATAAATAAAGTTTTTCTTCAGTACAACGTTGTTGATAATGAGTTAGTTCGTTCTCAATAATAGTTGAGTCGTCACAAGTAATAATTTTTTTAGATAACTGGTTACTAAAATCAGTAAACTTAACAATAGGCACGTCGTAAAATTGCTTTAGTAATGTGAGTGTTTCTTTTATATCTTTAGCGGTTTCTTTAGCTTGTTCATTAGGAAAGTAAGCTTGGTTTTCAACTATATTTGAGGCGTTCATTGACGTGCTCCTTCCCCAGTAGGTGGGGTATGTATCCAAGTAGTGCTGTTTTGACCGCGATGAGTTGGCAATAAAACGCTAAATGGAGCTGTTAAGTTATTCAATGCCGGTTCGTTAGTGGCTATATTAATTACTTGCTGTGCAGAAACTAAATTTAGTGTTGTTGTACAATATGTAACACCTGGTTCTATACCTATCAAACTTAGTGTTTCTGTAATAACTATATTATTTGCTAAGTCAATTCCTGCTAATTCAAATGTGGTTTTTAAAATAGTAAAGACCAGTGTTTCTACTATATTTTCATCCTCTTCTAGGTTTGTACCTTCGGGGCAACAAATAGTGCCAAGTTCTATATCAACATTAGTACCAATTCCTACAAGTGATAATGCATTAAGCGCTGTATTTAATAATGGCTCTACACTTGGTATATATAAATCAAGTATGTCGCCTTGTGGTTCATACCCTGTCTGGCAACTATCACATGATTGCGAAAGTGGCTCATCACTTGTGCCCAATAATGGATTCCCTAATGCGGTAGCGCCAACAAAACAACTACTGTCTGCAAGCTGTTTGTCTATAGCAAAGCTTTCACATGGTGAGCCGGTAACTACTTTTTGCGACATATAGCGAGATACAATTTCATCTCCACTTGCTGGGCATGCTTGGGCTGTGCTTTTTAATAGCTGTCCTATTACTGAATTACCCAACTGCCCTATTGCATAGTTAGGTCCCTGTTGTAGAGCATTTATATAACTTACATTACCGGTATTATTTAGCTTACTAACACCTTGACTGTCTGTTGCTTCGTCACTTAATCCTTTTAAACATGGATTACCTTGGCAATTTGGGGCATCGTAATATACGGCTTCACGTGAGGTAAAACGGTCATCCCGTATTCCAATTAATGCGCGGTATGTACTATTTGCTTCACGGTCAGTGTAAAAAACGAGTGGCGCTTGGTGTTCATCAAAACCGATAGCAATACCTAACCTTTTATTGTTTGCATCGACTACGGTAATCTGATTATCTACTTTAACTTGGTGGCGTTTAATAAGTGCATCTCTAACTAAAATAACACCGCCGATAGAGCCGATGATTAATATTGTAATTATTAGAATAAGCTCAATTGTGAGAATGAAACCTTGTTGATAATATTTTTTCATTACACGCTCCTATAAAACTTCTACAAGCATTTTAAGTACATTCATCACTTGCAATGCTGCGGGAAAAAACACTAAAACCAAAAACATCGGAAAACAAATTAATATGATTGGAAAGGTTGTGTGCATGGCTTTTTTATTTACTTTTTTAGCTAATAAAATATTCTTTTTTAACGCTAAACTTTCTAACTGAGCTTCTACAGCTTGAATTAGAGGGGTGCCTAACTTAGATCCAATTAACATTAAGTTAGCTAGTTTTTTTATACCAATTACACCCGTTCTTTCATAAAGAGAAGTAAATGCAAACTCTCGGTCTTTACCTGCACTTAGTTCGAATAAAAATAACTTTAGCTCTTTATATAATGGGTGTTTTTGACTTAGCCCATGATCAACCGCCAGTGCAAATGAACGTTCTAACGAAAACCCAGCACGCATATAAACCAGTAACACGCGTAAAAAAAACTCTAAGCTATTATTTATAATGGTTTTGCGTTGATTTTTGCGTACAAAAAACCAAAGCTCAGGTGCGAAAAAACTAATAAAACAAAGTAATAATGTTAATGTTCGGCTTACGTCATAGCCTGATAACTCTATAACCGTAAATGCACTAAAAGTAGCAGCCACTTTAAAGCAGTACAGGCTTATTAATATTTTATTAATTTGAATCCCTGCTTGTCTTAGTTGACGTTTAGAGATGATAATTAGCGGATACCAGTTAATGTTTTTAGTATCGGGTTTATCTAATTCGACTTTAAGCGATTGCCTATGAATATGGATAAATGAGCCCATACTTACTAAAAGCCCGATAAGTAAAAGTATATCAATCATAATGTTACCCTTAAGCTAAGGCGTAGCCATAAAAAGCCAAATAGCTGACAAAGAAGCGCAACCGTTATAAATGCAATCCCATTAGGATCGTTTAATAATGGTTCAAACCAGGTTGGATCGGTATAGCTAAATAAAGGAATTAGTGCGTAAGGTAAAAAACCACTAAATACAGCAGCGTATTTAGTACCCGAAAGCTTAGCTTTTAACTGTTGGCGGTCGAGAGTTCTTAGCGACATCATGTTACATACGCTTTTTAGCATGTCAGTTAAATCGCACTGGCTTTGTGTATGTGTGATGATGCTATGAGCAAATAACCTTACGGTCTCGCAGTTGTATCTTTCAATTAATGGAGCAAACGATGTTTCTGCATCACTACCCATGCTCATGCGTTGTAATAGCAAAGAGCTTTGTTTTTTTATATATGGGTCTACATGTTCATCAGCAAACTGCATTGATTGTTGTAGCGACAGCCCCGTACTTAAACACGATTGTACGGTTTCAATAAATTCTAAAAAATGATGCTCAAATTTTGCTAATTTATAATGAGCCAAGTCAATCACAGTTATAAAACAGGTTACAAAAACCACGATTGAAATAATAAACGCGCTGGTTGATGCCTCTGGGTAATATAATTTAGCTAAAAACCATGAACTACTAGAGAGCGAGCACGCCATACTTATAAACCAGGCGTTACTAATATTTAAACCAAGCACTCTTAGTGACAGAGTAAGGACATCTTTTTCTTCTAAAATATCTGCTTTTTTAGTGCTTTGGGTGCTTTTATTATTCACATACAAAGAAGCCAATACACTCGCAGCAAGTACAAAAGTTATAACCGTCGCAATAGCTAATAAATAATCAAGTTTGGTCATTGTTAGCCTCCGGGTTATTGTGCAGTAATGCTTTTAATTCTTTTGCATTTGCGCCTTGGCCTTTCATAAACTCAATAACACTTGAGTTATCTATTAAATCACTTTGTACTGGTTCTGCTTCGTTAATACTATAAAGCGGACTAAATTGTGCCCCGCCATTAACACGCTTAATTTCACCAATACTTTTTAGAGTGCGGATGCCATTAGTTGAGCGAGAAACATGAACTATGAGCTGAATACTCGACGCGA
This sequence comes from Pseudoalteromonas sp. AS71, assembly GCF_038900275.1. Lineage (NCBI taxonomy): Bacteria > Pseudomonadati > Pseudomonadota > Gammaproteobacteria > Alteromonadales > Pseudoalteromonadaceae > Pseudoalteromonas > Pseudoalteromonas sp. AS71. The sequence goes on from NZ_JBBMQZ010000008.1 coordinate 17,776, forward strand.
TTAGCGAACTTGTATGGGTATCGCTCAGTTGTGCATTGTGTAACTGCACCAAGGTAGATAAACGAATAACGGCATCATTTGCACTGTTAGCATGTATGGTAGTCATCGAACCTTGGTGGCCACAGTTCATTGCTTGGAGCATATCAATTACTTCGCCAGAGCGTACCTCACCTACAAGTATTCTATCTGCGCGCATTCTAAGGGCTGCTTTTACTAAATCTCTTAAGCTTACTGCACCTTTACCATCACTGTTTGTGTCATGGGCTTCCAATTGCACAACATGGTTGTGATGCAAATTAAGCTCAGCGCTTTCTTCAATGGTTACAACACGTTCGTTTGGATTAATTGAGTTAGCAAGTACGTTTAATAATGATGTTTTACCTGCACCTGCATTGCCACACACTAAAATATTAACGCCTGTTTTAACTGCGCTTTTTAAAAATGATAAGATGTTTTTATCTAAAAAATGGTTATTAACTAAAAAGTCATCGTTTATTTTTTTATGATTAAACTTACGAATCGATACAATCGCGGCGTTGGTACACGCAGGCGGTACAATAATATGAACTCGGCTACCGTCTTTTAGTTTGCCATCAACAATTGGCATAAGCGCATTTACCTGGCGACCACAGCCATCAAGTAAGCGATCAACAAATCGGCGTAAATGGCGTTCGTTATCAAACTTACTGGCTGTGCAAAGTAGTTTGCCTTGCTTATCAATCCAAATATCTTGCGTGTCGTTTATTAAAATATCACTTACCTGATCGTCCAGCATAAACTGTGCAATAGGACCCAGACCCTGAATTTCATCAAATACAGCCTGAACAACCTGCTCTTTTTGATGCTGATTAAATGAAGATTGATTGAATTGCTGAATTTCACTGCACAGTGCAGAGATTTTTTCGAGAACATTATTTGATAAAAGCGCGGTCGGTTCTTGTTCGTACTCTTCGATAACGGCATCATGCAATAGCTTTTTAAGCTCTTCAAAGGTACTTAAATTGGTTTGAACTTCTTCATGTTTGCTTGATAAATTAAACATAAAAACTCACTTAGCTACATATACAGCTTCATTTTTAACGCCTTTAACCACTTCGATTGTGCGACTGGTTTGTAAGCGTGAAAAGTTTTGCAAACGACCTTGTTCAATGTCATAAGCGCTATGCACAATAATTGAAACTTTGTCGGCGTTATCTATACCTGCCAACGAATAAACATCTTTTGGAAGTACCGCGAGTACTAATGAAACACCGCCCGCAGCAGAATTAGACTCTTTAGCTAAGTTATCCATTACGCCACTTTTAGCGGCTTGCGATTTAGGACCTTTTGAAACACCAATAAGCTGTACATCACGGGCAACGGTTCTTACTAGACGATTAGTTTTAGCGACTATGTCTAAACGGTCCCCTTTGTGAACACGAGATAGCGGAATATCTAAACTGTTTAACTTTAAAGTGTATAAAACGCGACCTGCTGGTATTGCTTCCGATAGATTCTGGCTTTTAGCACGTATAAAATCGGTGTTAAATAATGGTTGTTCAACCATTTTATTCGTTGCTAATTTTTGACCAATTAATGCACGTGGGTTTTGAACGCTCAGTGCAATATTTGAATAGTTACTTGGATCTATACTCTTTTGCTCTACATCGTGAACGGTTACTGTTTGACCAGCCGACATATTTTTGTTTACTACCCAGGCTGTTACGTTATTTTCATCGTTTACCTGTCTAATTCCCAAAGCCGAAGCTAACATGCCAGAGGTGATGAGTAATGTGAGAGCCGCAGTGGTTGCGCCTTTGTTACTTTTACTTTTCATAATATTCCTCCGGAGTAACTTTCACTGCCACACTTTTGTGGCAGTGAGCCTTAAGCTTGGTATTCAAACCTGGTTGTCTTATATTGATTACCTTGTTGCGTTAGTTACCTTGTGAACCGCCTGCTGCTGTACGTGTTGCAGCATCTCCGCTTGGTGTTGCATTAACAAGTGCGGCACTTTCACTAAAGTCTGATGCAACAAACGTGAATGAACTACCATCGCCTGCGTACACGTCAACTGAATCTACAAACCCAGAACCAGACACTTCAGCTGTGCCTTCGGCGTTAATCATTCCGTCAAATACATAGCTTTGGTCAAGTGAGCCAATTGCTTCAGCTACATCTTCAAGTTCGCTAGTTACCGAGTCACGTAATGTAGATAAACCAATTACAAGTGCTGCTACCATTGAAGTAGAAAGAATGATTAGCTCTGACGTTAGTACAAAACCTTTTTGCTTTTTGCTATTTAAGTTATGTTTAATAGTTTTCATAATCGTAGCCTTTAAATTAGAAGAGCTTATGCTCACTTTATATATTGCGAGGACCATGCCAACTAACAAAGCCCTTTTAATACAGATGGTTAATCTATTTTAGTGGTGTGCTCTTGAGCTGTTCTTACTTTTGATTTGCAAAATGCAAATCAATATTAAAAAATAATTTTTAGATACTTAATGCTAAAGATGCTCTGTTAAATTATTAAAACTAATAGGTGCTCAAAAAGGGTTAAATATTAAAAACGGTCTTGTGGGGTTACGTATAAAACTTAGGATCAGCGAAAGGTTTACTCCTATTTTTAATAAATAATAAAGTGGTTTTGGCTCCTAAATAATGCAAAATTGTAGACATAAAAAAAGGCCCGGAGGCCTTAAGAGTAGCAATTACCTAAAACGGAGAGTTTTCCGCGCCTAGCCAGTGCTTTTTGATGTGTGGGTTCTGCACGTAAAACTTGCTCATAGTAGCCACAGGCCAATAAATTATTAGCATTCGCTTCTTCAATTAACCCTTTATGGTAAAAATAGGCGGTGCTATTTAAACCAAACTTAACCGAAAGCTCTAAGTAATTTGAAGCTATAACGTAACTGCCCTGCGCATAATGTAAAGAAGCCATTTGTAGGTATGGTGAAGCATGTGTACCAAAAACATCAACGCCGTATTGAGCAATGCTTTTTGCTTTAGCTAAATTACCTTGCTCTATTGCTAACGTAACCCCTAAAGTTATTGCGTTTAACGGCGGGTTAGCTTTATTAAGCAGAGTATTTATAACTTGTTGAGACTGATTAGCACGGCCACTTTTATAAAGTACATAGGCCGATATCGACAGTATTGCTGTGTTATCAGGGTGTTCAAGCATGAGCTGATTCACCTCATGGACTAAGTTCAAACAGTTACTTGCATTAATACCTTCGCACTTTAATGGTTGGGCATTTAATTGGTATTTTTTTACTATGTCACCCAACGCACTGTAAGGATTTACTGTTGGCTTGTAATCAATATGAGCGCAACCCGATAAAGTAAGCAGTAAAATAATATAAAATATTTTCATAGCCCTTGCTCCTGTATATAGCTAAGTACCTGGGTGTCTATATTTGCCTGTTCCCACGAACGTAATGTGTTAATTGGTTCACGCACCAGGTTTGGAGTTACAACAATTATCAGCTCGCGGTTGTTTTCACTTTTACTGGTTGTTTCGCTTAACTTGCCTAGCATGCTATTGCCGTTGCCATCAGGTACAAAGTCGTGGCTTGCATTGTTATCGGTGCTAATTAAGCCACCAATAATAAGAGGCTGCCCATCTTTTAAACGCGTTGATGTTTGCATGCTGCGTGTATTAAATGCACTACTGTTTAAACTGCTGCCTGTGCTTTGTGCAATTTCGGCGGTTAACGTGGTATCGGGTAGTGAAATTACTGGGTTTAGATCAAGTGTTATTCTGTCTTTGTCGTCAACCATCGCGCGTACATTTAATTCAACTCCGAATGATTTAAATTCCGTACCGCTAAACACCGACCCACTACTACCTTGCTGACCGCTTGTAATGCCAGATGGGCTATAACTTGTAGGTACAGGTACTTCACCACCGACTTTAAACACGGCACTTTCACCGGCTAAAACCGTAATTGTAGGGCGAGAAAGCGTTCGCGATATACCTTCTTGTTCAAGTAATGAAAACAACATATCAATGGCAAACTGTGAGGTAGAAAGCTGTAAGTTATTAGTTAATTGACCACCAATTAATTGCAGCGCATTTTCTATTGTTGCAGAGCCAGATTCGCGATTAGTCATACCGTCACGGCCAAACAAGCCTGCTTCTTTTTCGTATCCATTTGAGAGCACACTGATATCTGGGCGCCATTGCTTTAACCTACGTTGATTTACTTCGTATAACTGTACCGATACACGCACTTGCGGTAAATCTTCAACTTCAATGCTCGATAATACCTTACCGCCAGCCACTGAAAGAAGCGTTGCTCTTGCAATATTAGAACTCACATTACTTAAGTTTAATCCTGATGTAGCATCGTTTATTAACCCGCCCGACTCGTTGGCAAGTACTTCAATACCAGAGCTTTTATCCTGCGTTGCGCCGCCCATTAAATTATTAGGATCAAGAGGAGAACCCTGAGTTTGTAATGCTTGCTCTGGTTCGAATAATTTATTAATTGTATTTAATAAGCGCACTAGCTCAATCTGATTTCTTACAGAGCCCGAGAGTAAAAATACATCGTTGTCGTCATTGGATAGCTCATCAACCGAGATGCGCTTAATAGTTACTTTATCTGCACCCATTGATTTAATTACTTCGTTAATACGCTCTTCTTTTGGCTTGGGCGCTTGAGTTACTTTTATTAAATTAATAATAGCGACTTTACTCGAGTTTTGAGAGCTGCCGCCGTTTGCGTTACCTAAGCCTTGCAAGCGTTGAGCAAGTGAATTAAACATACCTTGGTTAGGATTTGAGGTAATAACGGGTTGTGATGCTTGTGAGCTACTGGCATAAAGGTAGTTTTTTGCAGCTTCATAAGCGGCATGACGATAATTTATAGTCGGTACTTCACCACGTAATACAACAGCATGGCGATCAGGTGCTATGGTTAGCTGTACGTCAGGATGAATATCGTTGAGGGCATTTTCAAGCACGCTGTAATCTTCGGTTACGCCAAGTAAAAATGTTTCAGAGCTTTTATCGTCGTACCACACCATCATAGATGTACGGCCCAACTTTTTAGCTAAAATTAGTAGCTCACGGCCATTAACCACGTTCACATCAAGTGTTGTTTCGTGGCCAAGTGCAATGCGAGAAATATCACGGGTAAACACAAAGCGAGTATGCGTCCATTTAACCAAGTGCGATACTTTTTGTACCCGCTCACCATTTGCATTTTCTATATAATCTAAATGACTTTCGCTGCCCATGGCGGTAAAAGATATTAGTAATAGTATAAAAATAAACTTTAACATAAGCCTTTCCCTCAATTTGCTTATTGAATAGGTAGCAAGTATGAGACCAAGGGTTTTTATTTTTATTATCAGTAGATTGAAGTTTATAAATGTGGTTTTTATTATTTTGATTTGCAAATTGCAAATCAACAATTCATGAAGAGATTAGCAAAGGAATAAGAGCATAGGGGTATGGCGCAAAGCGAGTAAAATAAGCTCTGCGCGAGTTTTAATTAATGCAAAGCGGCTGTAAACGGGATGCTTTCACAGATTTTTGCTTCAGCTATAAGTAACTCTTCTAGGCGAACATCAACTTCTTCTTTTTCAAAGTATTCGTAAGCGAGTTCTACAAATAGGTTTTTATGTTTTTCTTCTGATTTGGCAATAGCAACATAAAAGTCTTTTTCTTTACCCTCAGGAAGTGCTTGTGCAACTAAAGAAAAACGCTCGTGGCCACGTGCTTCAATTACACCACCTACTAGTAATCGGTCCATTAAAAAACCATCACGACCGTGTCTAAATAGTGCACGTATTTGTTTTATGTACGGATCTTTTTTGTCGTCACCTAAGTTTACATCGCGCTCTAAAAGTAACTTAAGCACTTGTTTAAAGTGTATTAATTCTTCTAGTGCTAAATCGGTCATGGCTTTTACTAATTTACGTTTGTCTGGATAATGCGAAAGCATAGACATAGCCATACCCGATGCTTTTTTTTCAGCAGCGGCATGATCTTGTAAAAATGTATTAAAGTCAGCAAGGACAACTTCGGTCCATTCAAATGGGGTGTGGTATTTTAATTCAAACATGTTCTGTACAACTTAAATAATAATGCGGGGATTTTAACGTATTTGATTTAAAAAATCTTGTAAGGCAGTAATTTATCTATGCGCCCTTTAGCCGTAGACTCAACTTTTAACGGGTGTTTAATATCGTTCCATGCGGTGACTTTTCCGCCCATATTCATTTTTTCAAAATCAGTTTTATCACTTTCTAACCCTAAAAAATTACACAACTTTTTGTAACTATCAGGCTTTGCTATATCAATGGATAAAAAATCGTCGTCACGGTTATTAAAGTACGTTTGAGCATCATTAAAATGTGTATCATAACAGTCTGCTAAGTAACTATCGTCGCTAATATTATCAAGCGAAAGCTCACTAAACGCATTTAAATAACAGCGTTTTATATGAATATTAAAGCCCCCGTCTGCACGGGTTAAATTAGTGTGCATACGTGTTAAAAGCTGCTTTATTGAAGGTAGCCATGCACTCAGTTCGCGTTCTAAATAAATAAACTTAGAGTCTGGATAATGAATATCAAGTGCTTTAAAGTCATTAAATATGGGAGTGTCGGCAATCGCGTTAGCATTTTCAAAACAAGCATTAGTATACGCGGTATGCGCCGTTGTAATGCCGAGCTCTAAAAATGCATGGCACACACTCGTTGTGCCGGTACGCGGTAAACCTATTATAAATATTTTGCTCATTAGCTTTTCTTTAATTAGCCACGTGTTACTAGCAATAAAAAGGCGCTAACAATAATCACCAAAAATGTAGCAATAGTACCAATTTGGCGATATTTCAGACTTTTTTCTACTATGCCTAAATTTTGAAATACACGCCCTATTAATAACGCACCACCTAATATATGGCAGTAATGGCTAGCAAGTCCTTGGTACTCTGCCAAAAAGAGTAAAATTAAAGCAATTGGCACGTATTCCATAAAGTTAGCGTGGGCACGTACAGCACGTTGCAGCGTTGCGTTACCGTTATCACCAAGTGATATCTGCTCAGCGCGGCGCACTTTTATTACGTTAAAGCTCAAATAAATGTAAAAGAATGCAAGTAATGCAGCATAAGTTGAAATGATCACGGCGTTTTCCTGTTATTTTTATCGCATAAGCATGCGCTTTATTATTGTGGGCGTGATAATAACATATAAATTTGAGCAGCATTATCAGAAGTTTAATAAATGCCTATGCTAAGCTAGGGTATTAAGTAAGTAGAAATTACATAAGGATTTTATGTTTGTACCTCGCAAAGTAGCCGACAGTTACCGTGAAATGATCAACAGTATTGGCTTTTACCCTTCGATGCTTTCAGTGGGCTTTTTAGCATTTGCCATTATTACTATGTCGGTTGAATATTTAGCGCCTATTGAGCAGCTAAAATCGTTTATATCGGTTGTACTTGTTGATAGCGCTGAAAACGCACGTACTATTTTAAGCACCTTAGCGGGGAGTATTATTTCGCTTACCGTGTTTAGTTTTTCAATGGTAATGGTCGTTTTAAATTCGGCCAGTGCGAGTTTATCGCCCCGCGTAGTACCTGGGCTTATTACGCGTAAATCACATCAAATGGTTTTGGGCTTTTATTTAGGCAGCATAATTTACTCAATTATTATGCTTATAAATATTAATAAACTTGAAGGTGGCAGTACGGCTATTCCTTCAATTGGTGTGTTGTTCGCACTTGTTTTTGGATTGATTTCATTAGGTTTATTTGTATTTTTTATACATTCAATCTCTCGTGCCATTCAGGTTGATAACGTATTAAATGGCTTGTTTAGCCAAACTAAAAACGAAATTAAAACAATAATACAAAGACAACAAGAAAACCCAGTTGAAGACTTTCCAGACTTTAGTAAGTGGCATTCGGTTAGCAGTAAAACAGAGGGATATTACAAAGGCGTGCAAACCGATAAGCTCTGTGCCATTTTGGCAGAGCAAGATATAAAGGTGTATATCTCTGTTAACCAAGGCTATTTTACAGTTAAAGGCTATCCGTTTTTAAAATGTAATAAAGACATATCAAACGATGAAGAGCTGATAAATAAAATTCTCGACTGCTTTATTTTTTATATAGAAGAGTACATTAGCGATCATTACCGTTATGGGTTAACGCAAATATCAGAAATTGCAGTTAAGGCAATGAGCCCGGGCATAAACGATCCAGGTACTGCGGTTAAATCAATTGATATGCTGAGTATTTTACTTATTCAACGGCTGTCAATTAACGATATTAACTACTCGTTTAAGCACAATGATAATACCCCATTGTTGTACCTTCATGAAACAAGCTTTGATGAGTTATTACATGACAATTTTACACCGCTGCGTAATTACGCCAAAGGCGATGCATACGTAATGACAAATGTGCTTGAGGCATTTAAAAATATTTTGTTTATTGCCCATAAAGATACCGATGCACGAAACAGTTTATTTAATTACTTAAATGCGATTGTTGATGACATAAATGAACATGTAACTAATGAATACGACAGACGCGAAGTGACTAATATGCTCAACTCAATAGCGCGCATTAGCCAAGAGCAAGGTGAGAAGTTGGTGGCACGTTTTGAGCACCACCAAAAATAAATTTAATCTATGTAGTACACGGCATAGCTTGAAGCTGTTACTTTAATCTCTCCAGCATGGTAGGCATCAGGTACATAGTTACTTGGTGCGCTATCAGCCATCATTACTTTTTCTGCGCGCATATAAGGCTGCGACTGCACATTGAGTGGACTCAGTGATGCGCTGTACAATCCTTTTAAATCAACGCCATAATCTTCACTAAACTCTTTTGCTGCATCCCGTGCGTCTTTAATTGCTAACTTTTGCGCTTTTTTGTGCAGCTCGTTGTAGTTACTTGCTAAAAATTGCGTTTGATTAATTTCGTTAATACCGTTGTTAACTAAGCTTTGTAGTAATTCAGGGTATTTATTTATATCGCTAAGTTTTACAGTTAATGTACGAGAAACCTTAAAGCCTTTAAATTCTTGATTACCGGTAGTGCGGTTATATTGGCTATCACGGTTTATTGAAATTTGTCCGGCGTTTATATCTCCCTCTTTAACACCAATTTCTTTTACGAGCTTAATTGCTTTAGCGATGGTTAGGTCGGTTTTATTTTTAGCAGCAATTAAGTCTTTATCAACTTCGGTAATACCTACACTAAGCTGTACGTAATCTGGCATTGTGGTAAGAGTTGCTTCGCCTTTAACATAAATATGAGGAGCATCGGGGGTCGCTGCCGCAAGTGCATCAAAACTAAGTACGTTAAAAGCCAGTGCACTACCTAAAACAAGAGTCAGTGTTTTCATTAAGTCGATCCTTTAATTTTGTAAATGCTATTAAAGACCTTACGTGGTTAATTAAATATGAACAAGCACAAAAAAACAGGCAATTGCCTGTTTTTTGTTAATGGCTGTAACTTAACGTACAGCCTCATTTACTTTAAATTACGGGTACCGTTATTAAACACTACAACGTTTATAGTTACGGTATTTTGGTAACCAGTAATTTTTGTCGATTGCTGCCCATAACGCATCATCAGTAATCTCAAGAGCAACGCCCTCTTCGATTGCTTTTTTAGCAATGGCAAATGCAATACGCTTACTTAGCGTTTCAATTTCCGTAAGGGCTGGTAATAAACTACCTTTACCTGTGTTTGCACGTGGCGACGACTCTGCAAGCATTTCGCTAGACACACTTAACATTGCATCTGTAATGCGTGTCGCTTTAGCGGCAATAACACCTAAACCAATACCCGGGAAAATATAGCTATTGTTACATTGTGGGATTGGAAAAATTTCACCGTTGTGTTCTACCGGATCAAATGGGCTACCTGTTGCAACAAGTGCTTTACCGTCAGTCCACTTAATTACATCAGCAGGATGCGCTTCTACCTGCTTAGATGGATTACTTAATGGGAAAATAATTGGCTGTTCACAACCGGCGTGCATTGCTCGAATAGCTTGTTCAGTAAACAAACCAGGTTGACCTGAAACACCAATTAAAATGTCTGGTTGTGCACAGTGCATAACATCAAGAAGTGATGCGTATTCACCGCTGTAAGTCCAATCACTTACTGAACCTTGAGGTTGTGCAAGTGCTTGTTGGAAATCGCGTAAGCCTTCCATACCCTCTGTAAGTAGGCCAAAACGGTCAACCATAAATACTTGGCTACGCGCTTGAGCTTCACTAATACCTTCAAAAACCATTTGGCTAATAATTTGCTCAGCAATACCACAACCAGCAGAGCCTGCACCCACAAAAACTACTTTTTGTTGGCTAAGGGTTGAATTTTTAACGCGACACGCTGCAAGTAAAGAACCTACCGTTACAGCCGCAGTACCTTGAATGTCATCGTTAAAGCTACAAATTTCATTGCGGTAGCGCTTAAGTAACGGCATTGCATTTGGTTGTGCAAAATCTTCAAACTGAAGTAACACATTTGGCCAGCGACGTTTAACCGCTTTAATGAATAAATCTAAAAACTCATCGTATTCGTCTTGGGCAATACGCTTATGGCGTGCACCCATGTACATAGGATCGTTTAAAAGCTTTTCGTTATTAGTACCCACATCAAGCATTACAGGTAATGTGTATGCTGGGCTTATACCACCACACGCAGTGTAAAGTGACAATTTACCAATTGGGATACCCATGCCGCCAATACCTTGATCGCCAAGGCCTAAAATACGCTCGCCATCGGTTACAACAATAACTTTTACTTTACCTTTGGTAGCGTTGCGTAAAATGTCGTCAATTTGGTATCTGTCTTCATACGAAATAAATAAGCCACGCGCGCTGCGGTAAATGTCTGAGAATTTTTCACAAGCATCCCCAACTGTAGGCGTGTAAATGATTGGCATCATTTCTTCAAGATGATCCCGCACTAAACGGTAATAAAGTGTTTCGTTGTTATCTTGAATCGCACGTAAGTAAATATGCTTATTAAGGTTATCTGTAAAGCTAGAATATTGCTGATAACAACGCTCAACTTGCTCTTCAATTGTTTCAAAGCGAGGAGGAAGTAAACCAGCAAGATTGAAATTTTCGCGTTCTTTTTTACTAAAGGCGCTGCCTTTATTTAATAGCGGTGTTTCAATTAGGCCAGGGCCAGAATGATGAATATATAAGTAGTTAGGATCAGTATTAGTTGTCATATTTCCAGGCTTTAACGGAGTCTTAAGTTATGATCTGTCATTATCAGTGTTAAAGGTTTAATTGCAACGACAATTAAGCTAGTCAGACCATTGAGAGAAAATACATGCAGGCTTCACTGCCCGCATGTATATTATACATAATTTAAAATTGTATAGTGGCGTTATTATCAGTTAAATCAGATAACGCAACACCTTCACGGCGTGGATCAGCTCCGCCGTAAAGTTTGTCATTTTTAACTTCAACTGCGTGTAAGCCCGAGTTTAAGTCAATAATACGTACATTGTGGCCGCGTTTAGTAAGCGCAGGCGCAATGGCTTCAATAGCTGTGCCTTTTTCAAGGCTGGTGTAATCGTTACGATTTGTTGTACGCGGTAAGTTAATAGCGTCTTGCGCTGATAAATTCCAGTCAATAACACCCACAACAACTTGTGCAACGTAATCTATGATACGACTACCGCCAGGTGAGCCTACAATTAAACGTAAGCTGCCATCTTTATTAAATACCATTACCGGTGACATAGAGCTACGCGGGCGTTTACCAGCCTCTACACGGTTTGCTACAAGCTTGCCGTTTTTACGTGGCGATAACGAAAAGTCAGTTAGTTGGTTATTTAAAATAAAGCCATTAACCATAACCGTGGAGCCAAACGCCATTTCAATTGAACTAGTCATCGAAACGGCATTACCTTTACTATCTACAATAGAGACATGAGAAGTAGAAGGTAACTCGTATGAATCATCCATTGCATAACTTAGGTACCCTACTGGATTACCGGCTACGGCTTTTTGGTCTGTTTCGGTAATTAATTTAGCGCGTGAGGCAATGTAATCTTTGTTTAATAGCTCTTTTGTAGGTACTTGCGTGAAATCGGGATCGCCCATGTACATATCGCGATCGGCAAATGCAATACGCGAAGCTTGGCTAAAGTAATGAATCGCCTTTTCGCCATTTGGTTTAAGTGCGCTCATATCTTTATGCTCAAGTAGGCCAAGCATTTGTAGCACAGCTACACCGCCACTACTTGGTGGCGCCATAGAACACACGTTATAAGCACGGTATTGTATACATACCGCATCGCGTTCTTTACTTTTGTAATCTGCTAAATCTTGCACACTTAATTTACCAGGGGCTATTTTAGAGTGCTGTACAGCATTAACCATTTGTTTAGCGTTTTCGCCTTTGTAAAATGCATCAATGCCCTGCTTTGCAATGTCTTTGTATAAATCAGCAAGCGGTTGATTCTTTTTAACACTACCTACTTCAATTAACTTACCATTTGGGTAAAAGTATTCGTTAATAATCGGCATACTCAATACACCAGGGTTTAATTGGCGTGCTAATAAGCCATGTAAACGCGGCGAAATTACAAAGCCTTGCTCTGCAAGTTCAATAGCCGGTTTAAAAAGCGCTTCCCACGGCAATGTACCGTATTGTTTATGCGCGCTTGCAAAGGCATGTAAAATACCAGGCACACCAACAGAGCGTCCGCCTACTACAGCTTCAATCCATTTAACTGCTTTGCCGTGCTTATCTAAAAACAGCGTTTCGTCTGCATTTGCAGGTGCTGTTTCGCGGCCATCAAAACTAGTCAATTTATTGTTAGCTTTGTTGTAATACATCATAAATGTACCACCGCCAATACCTGACGATTGCGGTTCAACTAAAGTAAGCACTAGTTGAGTAGCAATCGCAGCATCTACGGCACTGCCACCTTGGGCTAAAATTTGTTGACCGGCTCTTGAGGCATATGGATTTGCCGCAGCAACCATGTATTTATTACCCTGCACTACTTCTTTATGGATTAATCCGGTAGCGGCTTCAGGTTCGCGAGTTTCAATTTGAGTTGCTTGCTGTGCAAATGAAGGCAGCGATACTGCGCACAGACCAATGGCAAATAATGAGTTAAGTTTAAAATGCATAAAAATACTAAAAACACTTAATTACGTAGTTGTATTTGGCATCTTAAAGTTAAACGGGCACAATATGCAAAAATTTTGACTAAAAAAATATAATAAAATGCTTAATTTACCTATTCAACCTCGTTATATATTACCGCCTATTATTCTGCTGCTTTTTAGTACCATTTTTGCTGCATTTGATTTAAATAGTTTACTTGAATTTAACCGAAGTCTAATTAATGAAGGTGAACTATGGCGAATCTTTTCAAGCCAATTTGTTCATGCTAATTGGGCTCATTTGGGATTAAATGCCAGTGGAGTTTTATTAATATGGCTTTTACATGGCGAGTACACATCACCTACTCGCTACGCTTTTAATACAACTGCGCTAGCACTGTGGTGTGGACTCGGCGTGTATTGGTTTTGCCCAAGCATACATATTTATACCGGATTAAGTGCTCTACTGCATGGTGTAATTATTTGGGGTGCCGTTAAAGATATAACTGTAGGACTCAAATCGGGTTATTTATTATTCATAGGCGTATGGATTAAAATAGGGTTTGAACAATTTAGCGGCCCTAATGCTGATATAGGAAAGCTTATTAGCTCCACTGTAGCTATTGATGCACATTTAATTGGTGTTATTGGCGGGACTTTACTTGCAATACCATTGGCTATAGAGCTCTTTAAAAAGAACTTTAAAAAGCAAAAATAAAGTTAGATTGTGTTCAATCCAATAAAAACGCCGCATTAGTTAACTAAACTAATGCGGCGTTTTTGTTTTTATACTTTAAGAGTTAAAGATTAAAGTGTTTCTTTAAATAACTTATGAATACGGCGGTATTCGTCTAACCAGCTTGAAGGCTGTACAAAACCATGTGGTTCAACAGGAAATATAGCTGTTTCAAAGTTTTGTTTTTCAAGCTCTATTAAGCGCTGCACTAAACGCACTGAATCTTGAAAAAACACGTTATCGTCAACCATTGGTGAGTTAATTAATAAACGCTTGTTTAAACCCTCAGCATAATAAATTGGCGAGCTGCGCTCATACGCAATCGGGTCAACATCAGGGTGGTTTAATATATTAGCCGTATAACCTGTGTTGTAATGCGCCCAATCGGTAACAGGTCTAAGTGCCGCACCCGATTGAAATAACTCAGGCGCGGTAAACAATGCCATAAAGGTCATAAAACCGCCGTAAGAGCCACCATAAGTACCGACTGCTTTGGTATCAACGTTGGCATTTTGCGCCATCCATTTAACGCCATCGGCTAAATCTTGTGTTTCAGGCGTGCCCATTTGACGATAAATCGCGGTACGCCAATCACGCCCGTAACCTTTAGATGCGCGGTAATCCATATCCATTACTATGTAACCTTCATCAGCGAGCAATGAATGAAACATAAATTCACGAAAATAAACCGAAAACCCCATGTGTGAATTTTGTAAGTAACCCGCGCCGTGGTTAAAAATAACCGCTTTACGATTTTTACCTACTTCACCTTCAACGTAATCTGCTGGATAATATACTTTTGCATATATTGGTTGATCAGTATGGCTCGATGGTACGGCAACAATTTTAGGGGCTGTTAGCTTTTTAGCTAAAAACTCATCCGACACAGTATGCGTTAAGCGCGTTGCTTTTGTATTGGCTTTAGCATCTGCTACGTAAAGCTCATTAGGCATGGTAATTGTAGAGTGCTTAAGGAGTAACTTATTTTCATCTGGGCTTAACGTGTAGTCAGTCATGCCGTTTAAGTCAGTAATTTGCTCGCTATTACCTGTTTGCGGGTTAACGCGGTAAATTTCGTAAAGCCCTGGATGCTCAACATTCGCTTTGTAATAAATTGCGCTGTCGTCGCTGGTAAGCGTTAAGTTAGAAACCTCAAATTGGCCTTGTGTTAGTGCGGTTGCACTACCATTTACAGGCTTTTTATAAAGCTGGCTGTAACCTGACTCTTCCGATAGGTAATAAAGCGTGTTTGAGTTATGTAACCACCCAAAGTCGTTAAATGCGTAAGCAATCCATGCATCGTCATGCAGGCGGTGTTGCGACACAAGTTTGTTGTTTTTAAAATCTACCGTTGCAAGCCAGCGGTCTTTGTTGTCCCACGCTTCTAGCATTATAGCTACTTGCGAGCCATCGTCGTTCCATACTATTGGGCTTTGCTCAAAACCCCAGTCCATAATAAGGTTAATACCACGAGGTGCCTTTTTAGACTTATATGTTTTACCATCACGTGCATAATTTTCTTTTTTAACTGAGGCTAAAACATCTTCGTCAAAGCCCGGTAAGGTATTAAAGCTAAGTGATGTTTGCTCTTTGTTAGTTAAATTGATGTAGACAAGCTTTGAGGTTTCTTCTTTAGCGTCGGCTACACGGCGGCGTGCTTTTTTAGGTTCTATAGTGGCGTCATTTGTAATGTAGTTAGGCATAATATCGCCATCACTACGCCAGTCTGTTTGCTTTTGTACAACGACTAACAGCGCATCACCATTTGGCGAAAGCTGCGCTTCTGCAACGGTATTTCCTTCGCCTAAGTAATAAGCTGTGTTAGCAATTGAATCGTTTTGTTCATTAATTTGCTCACTGCGAGCTTGCTTATCTTTTTTATTTTTTTGTTGAAGCGCCACAAATTTAATCAATTTATGCTGCTCTTTAGCAATATACGTGCTTGGCTCTTCAATACCTTTTGGCTCATCAGCAAGTTTTAAGTTAGCAAGCTCGCTCGTTGAGCCTGTTTTTAAATCAACTTTAAAAAATACATTGCCTTGGCGGTAAACTAAATCGCCATTATTTAAAAATTGTGGCTTTGACTCGCCCGCTGATGTAGCTGTAATTTGTTTAAGTTCGCCGGTTTTTAGGTTTTTAACAAATACATTGCCTTTAAATGTGTAGGCCGCCATTGTTTTATTTTTAGAATAAACGGCTTTATTTGAACCCACAGTATGAAGTTTATTAAGAGCTACTTGCTCTGCTGTTTGGCTAGTAACCGATTGGCTAAATAAATCGCGTAGTGTATTACCCTGCTCTTTTTGAGCATAAATAATAGTAGACGAATCGCTCGCCCAGTAAGCACCCTCTGGCTGATTACCCATCCAATCCGGATCGGCCATTGCTTGTTCTAGCGTTATTTTTTGTGAGCCGATATCTGCTGGCGTGTTTTCAACCGCAGCAACCTTGGTTGCTGGTAAAGCACTTTGCTGTGTTGAAGAGGTATTAGCGGTCGCGCTACAACCTGCAAGCATGACACTTGAGGCAACAGCTAAGGCCACTAACGTTTTAGATGAAGAAAGATTAAAAATCATAGTGCTTCTATACGGTTATTATAATTAAGCCGTATTTAAGCAGAAGCACTCAAGTTATTGCAATTTTTTAAGATAAATAGCCATTAAACAGGGTAAAGCTCAGTTTACTAACGCCCCCTTTATTAGTGGACGTTATTCAACGATTAAATCAAGCCACACCATCCGGTGATCGCTCGATGCGTTTCTATCTTTAATTAAACGATATTCACTACTAGTTTTAGTAGGCCAAAATACACCACCGTCCTTAATTTTTAAGCCATAGTTTGACGGTAGTACGTAATCAACACGCGCTTGCCAATTAGCACTGTAATTTTGTGCATAAGGCACGTCATACTGCTCTTTAGCGCCTTCACTTTTTGGAACAAATTGAGCGTTAATAAGTGGATTTTTAAGTAGTTGATCTGTGGTGTTTGTACGGGCTTTATCACCCTCAGGGGCGGCATTTAAATCCCCTAAAATAACAAAGCGAGAGTAAGTTTTTAAACCGCCTTTTTCGCCTTTATCATCGTAAATATACTTAGCGTTTGAAACGTAATCGGCAATTAGCCTTACTTCATCATGGTTACGCTTGCCGTTTCTATCCTCTTTACCGTCAAATACAGGCGGTGTTGGGTGAGATGCAATAACATGAATGGTTTTATCGTTTACGTTAATAGGTAAATCCCAAAACGATTTAGAGCTGAGTCTAAGCGCTTCCCATTCTTGAGCGTTATACCAGTTTTCACCTGTTTTAGGCATCATTGGCATTAGTGAATTTGGCATGTCTTTATATTTAAAGGTTTGAAGGGTTCTAACTTTATCAAAATCGATTGGGTATTTTGACAAAATAGCCATACCGTAATGCCCTTCAAAAAAGCCAAAGCCTTGTGCATCACCCATAACACCATTTTTTTTGCCATCGTTATCTAAATCAAACTCGGTGGCTAGGCCTGTATTTACCGGGGCTATATAAGTGTAAGGGTAGTTAATAGCCGCTTGTTTTTGCTGACCTACATTTAAATAATGCTTATTAAAGTATTCAATGCCCTGCTCTTTTGGGATGTAATCAAATTCGTTAAGTAAAATAATATCAGGGCGAACACGTTGAATAATTTCGGCTATGTTTTTAATTTGCTGGTGGTTTGCTTTAAGTGCATTAACTAAAGCATCACTTTTAATTTGCTCACCTTTAGGCGTGTGATTAGTTGCATCCATACTTACATTAAAAGTAGCAACACGAAGAGAGTCTGATGCAAATGCACTGTTACTAAAAAAAGTACTAAAAGAAGCGGCAACAAGGAGTGCGCTATAAATTGCTTTAAGTTTCATTAAATAATTTCACTGTAAAATTTTAGACTCAATCATTATTTCACAAACTGGGTATCCACGCGCCTTTTTTAAACATAAAAAAGCCGAGCAAGCTCGGCATTTAATAAAACGAGTATTTAGCCGTTTAATGAAGGATTAAATTAGCTGCCGATTTTAAAATACCTGGGTAGTCTTGCTCAGGTAAATATTCAGTAAGCTCACCTAATTTATCTGCTAGGTCGTTCATGCTAGTGGCCGATACGTTTATATGGCCCATTTTACGACCTGGTTTTGCAGTTTTACCGTACCAATGGCTAGTCACATCTGCGTATTTTAGTACGTCAGCTGGAATACTAGGTTGCCCTAGTACGTTTATCATCGCGGTAATGTGTTTAAGCTCTGTATTACCAAGCGGTAAACCTGCAACAGCACGCATGTGGTTTTCAAACTGTGAGCAATGGCAGCCTTGTTGCGTCCAGTGGCCTGAGTTATGTACACGCGGAGCAATTTCGTTAACGAGTAACGTACCTTGTACATCAAAAAACTCAATAGCTAATACGCCAACGTAGTTAAGCTCGTTTGCTATTTTTGTAAAGGCATCGTTTGCTTGCGCTTCAACACTTTGATTATTTTTACCGGCAATAGAAAGCGTTAATACACCATTAGTGTGCTCGTTTTCTGTTAGCGGATAAATAGCAACATTACCGTGTTTATCGCGCGCACCAATAATAGATACTTCACGATCAAACGGGATCATTCTTTCAGCAATAATTGTATGTGGCGAAAGCTCTGTGCCCGATGCAATAAAATCAGCCATTTGTGACCAAATTTCGTCTATTTGACTATCTGATTTTAAACGCCATTGGCCTTTCCCGTCATAACCCGCTTGGCATGTTTTAATAACAAGTGGCTTACCTAAGGTTTTAACAGCGTGTTCAAGGTGCGCTTTTTCAGTAATTAATTGATATGGCGCACAAGTTACGTTTGTTTTATCAAGCAATGCTTTTTCAAGCGAGCGATCGCCACCGGTTTTAATCGCGGCCTTACCTGGGTAAAATTTATTGCTGTTACAACAAAGTGTTAGTACGTCATCAGGAATGTGCTCAAACTCTGCAGTAATTGCATCAGCGTTTGATATTGCTTGCTCAAGTGACGTGCTATAAACCTCACCAGTTAGCGGGTGCATAATTTGCTTGCTGCCTACATCATACGCCACTACGTTTAAATTAAGCGGCGCGCCTGCAAGGCTCATCATACGTGCAAGTTGCCCTGCACCTAATATTAAAATATTCATTATTACTCTGCAGGGTTTGGATTAGCTAATATAGTGTCGGTTTGAGCTTTACGAAACGCTTCAATTTTTGCAAAAATTTCTGGATTTTGACACCCTAAAATTTGCGCGGCTAGTAAACCTGCGTTTGCTGCGCCCGGCTCACCAATTGCAAGTGTGCCTACTGCAACGCCTTTAGGCATTTGGCAAATAGATAAAAGTGAATCAACACCATTTAATGCTTTTGATTTTACAGGCACGCCCAGTACAGGAAGCGACGTAAAAGCAGCAGCCATACCCGGTAAATGCGCAGCGCCGCCAGCGCCTGCAATAATAACTTTAATCCCGCGTTCTGCGGCTGAACTTGCATAATCAGCAAGTAATTGAGGAGTGCGGTGTGCAGACACGACTTTAGTTTCGTACTTAATGCCAAAATGCTCTAGCATAAGTGCTGCATGTTCCATGGTTGGCCAATCTGATTTAGAACCCATAATAATGCCAACAGTCATAAATACTCCTCAGTAATGTATTTTCAAAATAGCGGACTTATGTCCTGTTTAAGCCGGGTATTATACCCAAAGCCATATTAATTGCGACTAATACAAAGCCACAAAAACAAAAAAAGCCATGTTTAAACATGGCTTTTTAGGGTTAACGGGTAAATAGCTAATTAAGCTTCTTTACTCGCTAGGTATTCTGCGTAGTTGCCTCTAAAGTCAATAATTTTACCATCTTTAACTTCCCAAATACGGGTAGCTACCGATGATACAAATTGACGATCGTGCGATACAAACATTAATGTACCTTCGTAGGCTTCAAGTGCTAAGTTAAGCGCTTCAATAGATTCCATATCCATGTGGTTAGTTGGCTCATCCATTAACAATATGTTTGGTTTATGCATCATAATTTTACCAAACAGCATGCGACCTTGCTCACCACCTGAAATTACTTTAACTGACTTTTTAATATCGTTTTGAGAGAACAACATACGACCTAAAAAGCTGCGAACCACTTGTTCGTCGTCGCCTTCTTGTTGCCACTGTTCCATCCACTGAAACAAGTTCATGTCGGTTGCAAACTCATCTGCGTGATCTTGCGCGTAGTAACCAATGTTCGCGTTTTCAGAAAACTTAAACTCACCGGCTTTAGGTGCTAAGCGCCCTGCTAATGTATTAAGTAATGTTGTTTTACCAACACCATTTTCACCAATAATAGCAATACGCTCGCCAACTTCGACTAAACCTTCAAGCCCAGAAAACAACGTATTGTCGTCAAAGCCTTGCGTTAGGCTATTCATTTCAAGTGCGTTTCTGAATAACTGCTTTTCTTGGTCGAAACGAATAAACGGCGTTTGACGTGAAGAGGCTTTAACTTCATCTAACTGAATTTTGTCGATACGTTTAGCGCGCGATGTTGCTTGCTTAGCTTTAGATGCGTTAGCAGAGAAACGTGATACAAACTGTTGAAGTTCAGCAATTTGGTTTTTCTTCTTCGCGTTTTCGCTAAGTAGTTGCTCACGTGCTTGCGTTGCTGCAAACATGTATTCGTCATAGTTACCTGAGTAAATACGTAGCTCGCCGTAGTCAATGTCGGCCATGTGTGTACAAACAGAGTTTAAAAAGTGACGGTCATGCGAGATGATTATCATGGTACAGTCGCGTTGGTTTAACACGTCTTCTAACCACTTAATGGTGTAAATATCCAAGTTATTGGTAGGCTCATCAAGTAGCATTATATCCGGGTCTGAAAACAACACCTGTGCAAGTAGCACGCGCAGTTTAAAACCTGGTGCTATTTCAGACATTGGGCCAAAGTGTTGGTCTGTGCCAATACCTACGCCTAATAGAAGCTCGCCTGCTTTAGATTCAGCAGAGTAACCATCCATTTCGGCAAACTCAGTTTCAAGATCGGCTACTTTCATACCGTCGTCTTCACTCATTTCTGGTAAAGAGTAAATACGGTCGCGTTCTTGTTTAATTTTCCACAACTCTTTGTGACCCATGATCACAGTATCAATTACTGAATATTCTTCGTAGGCAAACTGGTCTTGGTTTAGTTTAGCAACGCGTTCATTAGGATCAGTACTAACATTACCTGAAGACGCTTCAAGCTCACCACTTAAAATTTTCATAAATGTTGATTTACCACAACCATTCGCACCGATTAAACCGTAACGGTTTCCATCGCCAAATTTTGCTGAGATATTTTCAAATAATGGTTTAGCACCAAATTGCATGGTGACATTAGCTGTACTAATAATAGCGCTACCCTCCAAGGGAGTATGGATGTAATTAAATTGCGCGCAGTTTAAACCAAAATGGCCTGTTTTTCTATGAAAGTTTAAAGGCAAACTAACGCGTTTTAGCCATTTATTAGCACTGTATAGTGGGTAACTCAAATAACAGATTAAATTAAATGGTTTTGTAAATTTTTATTCAGCTTACACAAGTAAAAATTCATCAATATATTCACTTTAATACGTCCAGGGAGTTTAGAATTACGTATACTGAATTAGAGTAAAAACACTTTTAACGTGTTTGTGTGTTTACTTAACTCATTTTTGTACATGCAGTAACAATAAAAAGTTATATTTATGAAAATAAAGCACTTTTAGAGCTTTTGCACTAGTTGCTACTTTTTGAACAAGATGAAATTAATTCAAATTAAATTTTTAACACACCACAAATTTACCATCCTATTTACCTATATATTCAATATAAAAACAAACTTCTGCAACACCTGAAAAATAAAATTAACCTCTAGTGAATATCAATAGAATTTGCCTGTCAATTTTGTTGAGTATTTTTCACTTTTGAGCTCTTTATTGCTTTGTTAGTCTTCAAATCTGAATTTTTACCTACGTAAAAACACTAAAAATTTGCACAGGGCAACACACAAGATGAGCAAAAAATTAGCGACACTGATTAGCGCAATTATTGTATTCGCACCCGCTGTCTCGGCGGTAGAGTTATACAAAGATGACAAAAACACTCTAGAAGTAGGTGGATATCTTGATGTGCGTGTAATTAACACACAAAACGAAACCGAAGTTGTTAACGGTACTTCGCGCATTAACTTTGGTTTTACTAGAGAGCTAAAGAAAGATTGGACTGCCCTTGCTCTTGTAGAATGGGGAGTAAACCCTGTTGGTAGTAGCGATATTATTTATAACAATCGTTTTGAGTCAATTCAGGACGAATTTTTGTATAACCGCTTAGGTTACGCAGGCCTTTCACACGAAAAGTACGGTCAACTTACCATTGGTAAACAATGGGGTGCATGGTACGACGTAGTTTACGGCACAAATAATAGCTTTGTATGGGATGGTAATGCAGCAGGTGTTTACACTTATAACAAAGACGATGGCGCTGTAAATGGCACTGGCCGTGGTGATAAGTTAGTCCAGTACCGCAATAGCTATAACGATTTTAGCTTTGCAGTACAAGCGCAGCTTAAAAACAGCGAGTTTTATACCTGTGACGTAAGCGATATTTCAGAAGAAGAATGCGAAACGCTTTGGAACTCTGGCGATAGTGCAGCTCAAGAAGTTGAATTTAACTACACATTTGGTGCGTCTGTAACTTATACCCCTACCGATATGCTAACGCTTACGGCAGGTGTTAACCGAGGTGAGTTTGATTTAACGTTTGGTGATGGCTCTACTCGTAATGTTGAAGATTTAATTTATGGTGCCGGTATTATGTGGGGCAGCATTGATAAGCGCGGCCTTTACGTTGCTGCCAACGTAAATAAAAACAAAAACCACGACACAGATAACATTGGTCGCTTAATTAAAGACGCAATTGGTATAGAAACATTCGCATCATACCGTTTTGATAACGACTTTCGCCCTTTTATTGCCTACAACGTGTTTGATGCCGGCGATGATTACGTAATTCAGCCAAACTTTAACGCCGATCCTAACGATGTATTTAAGCGTCAGTTTGCTGTTATTGGCCTTCATTACCTAATTGACGAAGCCACTATTGCCTACATAGAAGCGCGTAAGGACTTTAGTGACTTCGAAAGTGATAACGACGATCAACAAGCACAAATGGAACAGTCGGAAGACGACGGTATAGCATTTGGTTTTAGATATAAGTTCTAAATATAAGCTCTAAATATAAGCTCTAAATATAAGTTTAAAAACGACTACAACTTCCCTAAGCACAACCCTTTTAGCCCTTTTAACTTTTTTAACTGGGCTTTTTTTATTCCGCCATGCTTTGTTGAATACTTGGTTTTGCATTTAAGGCTATTTCAACAAATGCATTAACAGCCGCATTGGTATCTGCTTTTTTAAATTGTAATAGCACCGGAATCTGCGTAAATACATCGCTCAGTTTTATAAAATGGCACCCTTTACTATATAATTTACGTACGCAATAAGGCGCAATTGCCACACCAAGGCCTGCAGCCACTTCGGTAACTAATGTTTGCATATGCCGAGGTTGGCTAATAATGTTCGGTGAAAAATGAGCTTGTTTGCATTGCAAAATGGTTTCATCAAAAAGACCAAGTGCTTCCTCTCTATTAAAAATAATAAATGGCTCATTTTTTAGTTTAACTAAATCAATATTTTTATAATTTGCCAGCGTATGGTCTTGGTTAACTATGGCCACCAAAGAATCTACATAAATAGTATGACTTACAAATTCATCATTAATTGAATCAGGTAAAGGCCGTGAAAAACCTACATCAATTAAATCATTTTTAAACGCATGTATCTGCTCAGTTGCAGTCATTTCAAACAATGTAACGTGCACG
Organism: Pseudoalteromonas sp. AS71; assembly: GCF_038900275.1. NCBI lineage: Bacteria > Pseudomonadati > Pseudomonadota > Gammaproteobacteria > Alteromonadales > Pseudoalteromonadaceae > Pseudoalteromonas > Pseudoalteromonas sp. AS71. The sequence goes on from NZ_JBBMQZ010000008.1 coordinate 41,514, forward strand.
CGTGGGTATTGCTGTTTATATTCACGAACCAGAGCTGCCATAAAGGTTAAACATGCCGAGCTTAAGTGCGCAATATTAAGTGTACCTATCTGCCCGTTGTGGGCACGTTTAACCTGAGTTTTAGCTTTGTCAGCTAGAGCCAGAATAGCGCGTGCATCTTTTAATAGCTGCTCACCCGCTTGAGTTATTGCAACATCACGTGAGTTTCTTATAAACAGCACAACATCAAGCTCGCTTTCGAGCTGTGCAATATGCCTACTTATTGCAGGTTGCACGGTATGTAGCTCTTTGGCCGCTTCTGAAAAACTCTGATGCTTAGCCACGCTGACAAAACTTTTTAATATTTTAATATCCATTACGCACCTTAAATACATTTTTTGTATAGATTCTATAAAATAATATCATTTTTGTTATAGGTAAAGAACTCATACCATAGCGGCATGAGTTAACAACACTAGACAGCTATGACCAAACCCAAACAAAATCAGTCATTAAGTCGATTTATTTTATTACTAATGACCACTGCAATTGCCGCAACAGCAGCAAACTTATACTACAACCAGCCTATTTTACCGCTTATAGCGAACGAATTTAATTTAACTGATTCACAGCTTGGGAGTATTCCCGCGCTTACACAAATTGGTTACGCGTTTGCGTTATTATTTATTTCTCCTTTGGGTGACTCGATTGCTCGCAGGCGTTTAATTACTATTTTGTCGAGCTTATTAGTAGTGGCTTGTAGTGCAGCAATGCTTGCACCTAACTTACCTTTATTACTTATATCGGTATTTTTAATTGGTGTAAGCGCCAATATAACCCAGCAATTAATACCCTTTGCAGCATCGCTTGTATCGAGCGAGCAAAAAGGTGCCACGTTAGGCACATTAATGATGGGCTTAACTATCGGTATTTTACTTTCAAGAACGTTAAGTGGATTTGTAGGTGAGCAATTTGGTTGGCGAAGTGTATTTTTAATGTCAGCAGTACTCGCAGCATTATTTGGTATATTACTGCGCGTGTTTTTACCTGGCAATAAGCCACACACTAATTTGCGTTACTGGCCTCTCATTAAAAGTACGTTGGCGTTGTTTATTAAACATAAATCACTACAGCATTTTACACTTTCGGGCGCATTTTGGTTTGCATCATTTAACGTGCTTTGGGCAACACTTGCAATTTATGTAAGTAACGATCCATTTAACTACAACGCTCAACAAGCGGGTTTATTTGGTGTAATAGCATTGGCTGGTGTAATTGGGGCTAAGTCATCGGGTAAATGGGTCAGCAAACTAGGATCTAAAGCTCTAATTATGATTGCACTTACACTTGCGGCAATCGGCTTTGCTATTACAGGTTTGTTTAATGGCAGTTTAGCGTCGTTAGTTATTGGCATTATTTTAATCGACTTTGCTATATTTAGTGCGCAAGTGGCTAACCAAGTGCGTGTTTTTAGTATTGACCCCACTGCGCAAAGTCGCATAAATGGAATTTACATGCTGGGTTATTACATTGGAGGCGCTTTAGGCTCAATGGTTGGTGTTAAGGCATTTGCACTTTATCAATGGCCTGGCGTTGTTGGTGTAAGCATTATATTTATTTTGCTAAGTGCTGTTTTCAATTCATTTGCAAAAAAATAATCGCTTAAAACTTAAGGAGTAAAAATGAATACATTGAAAACAGCGGGTAGCTTTACATTATTGTGTATTGCGAGCTTAACTATTATGGTGGGAACCCTACTTGCACCAGGTTTAGTCAGTATTTCACAAGGATTAGGTATAACCGATAACACCGTACTTTTAATCACGTTGCCATCGTTGGGGGCTGTGGTGTTTGCGCCCTTAGCAGGAAAATTAATTGATAAGTACGGCGCTTATAAGCTTTTAATAATTGGTTTATTTTTATATGGACTGGCAGGTGCAAGCGCTTATTTTTTAAATGGTCCAACACTTGTATTTGCAAACAGATTTTTACTTGGCGGTATAACTGCTGTGGTAATGGCAAGTTGTACGGTTTTAATTTCTGTATGGTACAGAGGCGAAGCACGCCTAGGCATGATTGCAAAACAAGGTATGGCGATAGAGTTAGGCGGTGTTATATTTTTATTTTTAGGTGGATTATTAGCCTCGCAATTTTGGGCGCTGCCATTTTCACTTTATTTAATAGCGTGGGTATTTTTGGCTATGCTTTTATTGTTTGTGCCAAGTAAAAACTCACTGGTTAGTAATAACGATGAAGCGCCAGAACATCTACACCACAAAGCTAACAATGGCCTCTCGTTAAAAAGCGTTTATGTAATTTCAACACTTGCGATGACCATATTTTTTACATCAACCGTTTTACTGCCCATTACAATGAACCAGCAAAACTTTAACGAGTCACAAATAGGCCAACTACTCGCATTTATATCTTTAGTGGCTGTAGTTACTGCAGGCTTTATGCCTAAAATAACAAAGAAGCTTGGTGAGCCCAAGGTTTTGGCATTTGCCTTTTTAGCGTTTAGTTTATCGTATATTTGTTTTACACAAGTAAGCACCCTACTTTTAATTGTAGGCGCAATATTAATAGGTATAGGATTTGGTTTTAGTATTCCGCTTTTAAACCATATGACGGTAGAGCTCAGCGATGTGAAAGTACGCGGCCGTAACTTATCGTACTTTACGATGGCTGTATTCTCGGGTCAGTTTTTTACCTCATTTATGGAATATATACCTGGTGGTGAGAAAAACGTATTTATAATTTGTAGCGTTTCAGCATTTATAATTGCACTGGTATTGTTTTTTAAACCGACCAAAGCAAAGTAGTCGTAACTTACAAAAGAGCATTTTTATAAATGCTCTTTTTTTATCTAAACCTCCTGCTTTATTTGCACTACTTTCCTGATTACTTTTTTTTAATTTGACTCTATTGCTAAGTTTAGCATTATAATAACATTTAGTATGATGTGTTCTTTCTGTAAAGCCACCAGCTTAATTATATTAATTGCATTCAGAGTATATAAAGATGGTGAAACTACATTGAAATTGCAAAGTGCTTGCACTGATTATTGCTGATCACATATGCTCATAGGTACTGCCTGTATTCTAACTCAACACCTACGTGCTGTATATAAACACAGTGTGCGTATTTACTGTGTAAAAATAAATTAAAACATCTCCCTTTGTAAGTCGTTAATAACATTAAACTAAGTAAAGTGCTATGAAGCTGATTCGTTATCATAAATAGTTAAAACACAGGTAACTGTATATGCATACAGTTACCTCTAAGGCCTATCTAACCTACTTTTTAATAAACGCACTAAAACCAGCTAATGCCTTTGATACACTCAGTGTTGGATTATCTGAATGCTCAGCACCTTTGTTTATAGCGCTTTGCCACACAAGGTTATTATTAGGGTTTGCTGTTAAGGCAGACTCTAAATTATCAAACGCTTTTAACATTAACGGATGCTCTGCTCCACCCACAGAAAGGTATAAATAAGTAGGCGACTTAATTTTATTTGCTTGAGTAGTTAAAAATGCTTCTACATTATTAACCACTGTCATATCGTCATACCAAGCCGCTGGGCTAAAGGCAAAGTAGCCATTAAACAGCTCAGGCTTAGTATGCAGTGTATAAAGTACAAAGCTACCACCTGCCGAAAAACCACTTAATACGCGGTTATTACTAAGCTTATATTTTGCTGATAAATAAGGGAGTAATTCAGTTTCAATAAACGCTAAAAACTTGTCGGCTTCACCATTTGGCTCTATAAGTGTTTCACCTTCTGGTCGCGCTTGTGTATTTACATCTTGGCGAGCATAAGGAGGAACTAAATCGCGATTACGTGTATCTGTAAAAAACAAATTAGGAATAGACACCAATATAGCCTTATCCCCTTTTTCGCTCTTAGCTTGTTTTGTAAGTGCTTTATCCCATGTATCTAAATTAAAGTTACCGTCGGTTTTAATAATTAACGGATACGCTTTTTTAGGATTGTAATTAGCGGGTAATCTTATAAATACTTTGCGCGACTCATTAAGCACACTTGAGTTAATTGTTACATCGGTATAGGCCGATACATAATGGTTGTAATAACGTATAGCTAAAATACCGATAGCAAAAATGACTACGGCTAAACTTAAATTAATAAAATAGTGTTTTGTTATTTTTATTGCCATGCGGCATTCCTTTAAATGTTTAGGAGTTATTTAATCGAGCTTAACCCATTGTTTTATTTCAAGCGCGGTCATAATAAGCTCAACCGAAAATGCGGCTAAAATCATCCCCATAACACGCGTTAAAATAGACGCGCCACCAGTACCAATAAGCTTAATTATTTTACCCGAAAGCAGCAACAATATTAATGTAATGCCAAGCACACCAAGTGTAACAAGCGCTGTGCCTATTTGAGTGGTAATTGGGTGTATGTGGTTATCGGTAAGTAGTATCACCGCCAAAATAGCACCAGGGGTCGCAGTTGCTGGTATAGCTAGCGGAAACACCGCAATATCGTGTTCAGGGTCTTGTTTAGCTTTGTTAGAATCGTTTCCAAAAATCATTTGCAGGCCAAACAAAAACAATATAATACCGCCACCTAATTGAAACGACACCAATCTAATTCCCATCGCATTGAGTATTAGCTGCCCTATTAAAATAGAACCCAATAATACACAGCCTGCATAAAGCACCGTTTTAAAAGCTGTTTTACGACGTTGTTTATCGGTTAAGTGAGAAGTAAGCGCAGCAAACAACGCCATCGTGCCTATTGGGTCAATGGTAGCCCAAATAACAAGTGCATCTTGAGAGAGTTTTTCTAGCATATAAAATCCTTGTTAAGCGTAAATATTTAATAAAACACGGGTAACAAATTCATTTGCTTACGCTTAACTATAATAGAAAGCCGTTATTTTTTGTATTTTATTTACACTCGCAAAGATTTAAAAATTTGTCGTTTTACGTTAAAGCGATTTATGCCAAATAGAATTTTCTCTTAAACTAAAGCCTAACTTCATAAGTAAATTATGAGAGCGTGCATTGTGTGCACTCACCTCAGCCGATAAATGTTTAAGCGGAATATGCTCAAGTAACTCTTTAGTGAAACCAGTGACTACTTCAAACATTACACCTTTATCCCAAAAGTCGGGGTGCAGCTCAAATCCTATAAATGCATTACTTTTACAGGGCGTTAAATTATAAAGCCCACAAGTACCCATTAACTTTCCAGATATATTATGTTCAATTGCAACTCTAATCACTTCGCCTTCGTAATAGGCGCTAATATCATCTTGTATTAGTTGCTTAATTTGTGTTTTGGTAAGGGGTGTATCGTAGTCGTTAAATTCTGACACGTGCGGATGATTTAAAATATTAAATAAACACGCAGCGTGTTTGTGGGTAATTAAGCGCAGCGTAACGCGTTCAAGCTTTGTGGTATTAAACATTTTATTTAAGTGGTTAGTTAAATTAGCTCTTTATGGGCAAGCATTATTAACTTACCATACCCCATTAACAAGCATTATCTTTAAAGCAAAAAGAGTAGATAACGTAATGAGTGACGATTTTAAAGTAATACAACCCACTACCACAGTATATTGCCCAAAGCGCGGCGAAGGCTGGACCTTAACAGGCATTACTAATATTAACGAGTTTACCTCAGTAATGTTTGACGGCACACGCTATACACTTCCAGCACGTGAAATAGTAGAAGAACTTCTCCCTAACCAACTAGCGCGAGAACAAAATAGCTAACCAAACACATACGCATTAAAAAGGCTGCAAAATTGCAGCCTAGGGTCTGTTGATCTTTGCGGATTGAAATTTGTTCAAACTAGGGGCTATTTAATCGCGGCGCGAGGTTTGTAACCTAGTGGGCTAAGTAAAAACCGAGCAACAAAGAGTAAATAGCCCCTAGGAAGAACCCTTTGGGCAGCGCCTGTTTGGCATTAATGCTACGTTATCGCCTATTTATGGGGAATAACCACACTGTATAGGCTCTGCCTTGCCTAAATACCAAACAGACTGCTGCAAATTTAACCTTGAAAGATCAACAGACCCTAGTATTTAATTAACTAGTTAAAACGCTTCGTCTTCGCTATAAACATTAACGTTTAACTCGTCTTCATCTTCAAATACTACAAACGAAATAGGCTTACAGCATACTTGGCAGTCTTCTATGTATTGCTCATCAATATCTGCTGCATCAAGTAATACTTCTATACTTTCGCCGCAATAAGGGCAGCTTATTGATTTTTCAGTTAACTGGTTCATTTATCACCTGCTAATTTATATCTCGAATGTTGTCACTTTAATGAACAAGCCAGCATAATTCAACACCCCAATAAATAACACTTATATGGCTAAACTAATTAAACCATGCTGCTCACTTATAAAGTGATCTAACGACAAGCCCTATCACTATAAAACTTACTTAAGCACATTATTTTGCACCATAGATAAGTGTTAGCCTGCTAATACAATGCCTCTACAATGAAATAGTATTAGCACTTAGCGGGTCTAACTTTACAAGCATTTATAAACTCACTCCACAGGTGGATAATTTTATGAAAAAATCACTCGCATTAGCATTAACATCTGCCGCAATATTGTTTAGCACATTTACTCATGCAGCTAAAACCGAAAAAGCCGTTTTAGCTGGAGGTTGCTTTTGGTGTATGGAAAGCGACTTTGAAAAACTAGAAGGCGTAACCGATGTAATATCGGGCTTTACTGGCGGTAAACTTAAAAACCCAACGTACAATGGTAATCATAAAGGCCATTACGAGGCCGTAGAAATTACTTACGACCCAGCCATAGTAAGCTACAAAGGCATACTTGATCATTACTGGGTTAATATTGATCCTTTTGATGCCAGAGGCCAATTTTGCGATAAAGGCCCTAGTTACTTAAGTGCTATATTTGTTGAAAACGACGAACAACGTAAATTAGCTGAAAAAACAAAAGCTGCAGTAGTTGCCGAGTTCCCTAATCAAACTGTGGTTACACCAATACTAAACGCAAGTACCTTTTACCCTATTAAAGGAAAAGAAAGCTTTCATCAAGATTACTACAAAAACAACCCAATCCGATACAATACCTATCGCTGGCGTTGTGGTCGAGATAGCCGCCTAGAAGATATTTGGGGCGACAGAGCAACTCATTAATTACGTCTAATTAGGTATTTCACTGTAAAAGATTAAAAAGCCGCTTAAATTAGTCGCTTTTTAATCTTATTAGTTATTTCGAGATTCTTTAATAAATCGATATCTAAATTCAGATAAATAACCAACAATGCTAACAAGCAAAGCAGAATTAAAATCACCATTCACAAGCTGTGTCCAAACACTTCCCTCTCCATTAAAGCTAATGTAAATAACCATAATAAAAGCAAGAAACGCTGAAACTTGATACATCCAAGAATATTCACCAAAAAATTTCTGTGTCACACTTTTTTCTTTTAATTTATCTTCCACAATTAATCTCCATTTTATATTGCTATTAAATCCTAGCTATAACATTGGCAAAACAAGGAATTTATAATAATGGTTTACTTATCCACCGTCTATTTCATAAAGCCTTTGTTATTAAGTTAAGTGTTACTTATTGATGCAAAACAGCGCTAGACAGACCCTAAAAACCTAACGATGTATGACCAATGTAAAAAGGCTGCTTAAATAAAGCAGCCTTTTCATTTGTATCATTGTAATGTGTACGTTTAAAACTTAAAATTCGCACTTAACCTTACGCTACGCGGTGTCCCCGGTTGAACCCACGCATCAGCAAATGAGTTAGTGTAATAGGTTTCATCAAACAGGTTATCTACCTCTGCGCGTAAACCAAATGCTTTAGTTACGTCAACATCAACAAATGTACGCGCTGTTGTATAACTTGGCAGCTCAAAATCGGTACCAAAAAAGCCGTTTCGTGAGCCTACATAAACCAAGCCTCCACCAAATTTAACGGCTTTACCATATAACTCAGACGATTTAACTAGCTGTAAACTAAATTGATGCTCAGGAATATTTAATAAAGAGCTTCCCGCTTCTACTGTATAACCAAAGTTCGCATCAAAAAATGAGTTTTCAATAGTTGCATCAACATACGCATAAGATAACCAAAGGCTTACATCATCAGTAAGATCACCGTTTATATCAATTTCTATGCCTTTGCTTTGTGCTTCGCCAATTGCAGCAAAAGTAAATGCAGTCGGATCGTCAACTACCAGCATATTGTCTTGTTCTACTTTAAATACAGCAACGGTGCCAAACAGAGCGCCATCGTTTAAAGTAAATTTAACGCCTACCTCTGACGACGTTGATTGATTTGGCTCAAAACCATCGCCATTTGTATCAGTGCCTGATAAAGGCCTAAAGTTTTCGCCATAAGCGGCATAAACAGATAAAAACTCACTCGCCTCATACACAACACCAAACTGCGGGCTAACACGCGATTCGTTTTGCTTAGATTGAGTATCCGCTAAGCGGTTATTAAGTGTTTGTTCGTAGTCATCAAAGCGTGCACCAATACGTATATCAAGCTTATCGGTTAGGCTTATTTGGTCTTGTATAAATATACCTAACGACTCTTGCACTTCTAACTTATCGGTATTGGCCGTTGGCGTAGGTAACTCATACGCACCATACACGGGGTTAAATACATTAATAAACTGATCGCCACGCACGCGAAGAACAAATTGATCATTTTCGAATTTATCAGAGTCCACACCAATTATTAAACGATGCTCTAACCCTGCAACCTCTAAATTACCGGTTACTTCAGCTCTAAACACCTGATATTTAGCATCGTAATCACGATAACGCCTAAAACGATTTACCTCACCATCAACAACACCTGCAAAACCGGTTTCGGTTGCAAACCCTTCAAGCGATGTATCTCGGTAGTTAGCGCCCAGCAACACGCTCCAGTTATCATTAAAGTCATGAACAAACTCTAATTGATGACCAAGTACATCTGCCTCTATTGGGCCATCACCTGGTTCTCCTAAAAAGCGACTTTCTGGTATTAAACCAAGTTCACCATCTATGGCTAATACACCTCTATCAAAAGGGACTTCTTGGTCGCTGTATTCAAGCTCATATATTAGTTGGCTATTATCATTAATATTCCACGTTATTGATGGGCTAAAGCCTTGTTTAGTTGTTTCTATCGTATCGCGAAAGCTTTTTGCGTCTTCATAAAAACCAACCAGTCTAATTGCCACATCATCATTAAGAGGTGTTGTGTAATCTACATCGGCGCGGTAGGTATCAAAGCTGCCTACGCTTAGTTTTAGCTCGCCACTTGTATCAAACGTTGGGCGTTTAGTAACTAAATTTACTGTACCACCAGGCTCTCCACGGCCAAATAAAGCCGCGCGTGGGCCTTTTAAAACCTCAACCGACTCAATACCCGATAAATCACGTGAGCCACCAAAACCACGCCCGGCATTAAACCCATTTACAAGGTAATTACTTGGTAAGTTTTCATCGCCTACAAAACCACGCAGCGCAAAGCTATTCCAAAGTCCACCAAAGTTATTTTGACGAGCAACCGACGCCGACAAATCAAGCGCTTGATTTAAATCTATCGCACCTGCGTTTTCAAGGGCTTCTAAATCTATTTTCAGTTCTGATTGCGGTGTTTCTAACGCACTAAATTTACCTTGATACGCTTGACGCGAACCAATTACAGCCAATCTTTCAATAGGGCTATTATTAACGCTGTCATCTTTTTGGTTTTGCTCAACTGCCATAGCATGGCTGCTAAATAAACTGACTAAGCATGCGCTTAAATAGGTGAGCTTTAGCCCTTTATTATTGGTATTCATTATAAACCTTGTTAATTAGTTAACTGATAAATTTTCTTTTAGCTTAACGCCTGTAACTTCAGGCTCATCCATTTCATTAAGCATTGTTTTTTTAAAGCTAGGCATATTCTTAAGCGCCGCTTTTGGTGGGTTACCCTTTATAAAGAGCCAAGGGTAGTAAAACTCCCTTAAACTTTTATGAAATCCTCGCATACGGTATTCGTATCTAAATGCAGCTAAAGCATCAGTGCTCGCCAGTCGTGTAAAACTGCGTTGTAACAGCAATGGCGGTGAAAACCACGATACAATTCCCGCTAATTGATACTTTGTATGCGCTGCATCACGATACGCATGTGAAAGTTCACCTGCTTTTTCGTCTCCAACTTGCTGAAATGCGTAATACCATTTCCACTCAAACTCGCTTTGCATATCAACGTGATCTTTCCACTGTGGATTTGAAGCAACAAAAGCATCCATTGTGGTCTTCTTTGGTAAGTCCCATGCATCGTTAACGGCCTCTCTTTGAGTAAGCACAATGTCGCCGCCCTTTGGTGAGTGCACCGTTTTGTTTATAACTAAATCGCCTAAAATAGGAATAATAAAAGCAACTAACACCCAAAAACCAATTAACGTTGAAGCAACACGCGGCGCACTGCTGGCGTTTTTACCCCACCACACACTGAGCGCAGTCCAAAACGCAATGTAAATTACACAAATAAAAGTAACAAACCCCACATCAGCAAGGGCCGAATGACTAAGCAATGTACCTATATAAAATGGCAGCATTAAACACACTATTACTGCAATCAACCTCACTGCTATTCGCGCCCCCCATAATGCAAAGTAAGACCTAGCAGTAGTTACTAATAAATCATGCCTACCGCTTGTTCGCTCATTAGCAAATAAATCATGAAATAGTAAAATAACTATCAGCGGTGCTAATGCACTTACTACAAATACAAAATCAATTTTACCTGCCTGCGCTAGCTCTGCGTTTTGCGCATCGCTTTCGTATATTTGTCCCTCTAGGGCAAGTAAATTTAAGCGGTGTTTCCACGGGTAAATATCGCGCTCGCCTAAAGCAGCAAACGCTAAATTTGAAGGCGATGAATACGTTAAGTGAAAACTGTAATAGGCAAGCGAGCCTGGGTCTTCGTATTTATGTTGAACGTTAGTTAAGTCTGTTAAATCGGCGGCTTTTAAGCGCTCAATGGTTTGCTTTTGATGTGTTACTTCACTAAGCCCGCTGAAAACTGCAAACCCCGACATTACAAAGGTACACACCAGTAATACCACTAAGTATTTTTGACGAAGTAAAAAACGCCATTCACGCGCAAGCTGTTTTAATAGGTAACTCATATCAAACGCCTCCCTACAAATTTAATACCGCCTAACAGCACCGCAATCCAAAGTAGTAGCTGTAAAAAAGCAGGTATGCTTCGCTGCGCTCTAGCTTTTGAGCTGTCTACATTAAAAGTAAAGTCTTGCAGTATTTGCCAATTTTGAGCACTTACACGTGCCTTTTGGGTTGCAGCAGTATCAGCATTGCGGTTCATGTCGTCTTGGTAGCTAAGCTTTTCTACATGAACTTTGTTAAGCCCTTGCACAAAATCAAAGCGAAACTGCTCGGTTTCGCGTAAAAAGCGATGATGAGTTTCAATACTCGTACCTACCACAATCATCGATAACGACCGAATAGCCACCATAGGTGAAACCCAACCAAAATAACGCGATACCTGTGTTTGTTTAAGTTCAGCTTGCATACGCTGCTCAGCAAACTTATTGAGTACGCTTGTGAGTTTAGCCTCAGACTCGCTTGCCACTAGCCCTCTAAAATTAACGGGTAACTCATCAATACTGCTAACGTTGTATTTATTAAGGAGCGATTGTTTAAATTGCTTAAATGCGGGGTCGTTTGTGTTGTGGCCGTCACCTAGTTTTCTAAGTTCGGCTTTTACAGCAAAGTCGGTTTCTATTTTGCCTGCTGATGGCACTGCCGTGGAGGCTGTTGTACTTGCTACACGTGGCATTACAATACACAGTAAAATCCAAACAAAGGCAAGTGCTGTAAAGCTGCCGCTGTTTTTACTAAACACACTCGATGCCAGTAAAATAAGCAGCACCCACACAATTAAATATAAAGCGTAGCCAAGCACAAAGCTTGCAACCGCAAGTAAGCCTTCGCCTGAGCCAAGTGTAAATAAAGCCGATACCGTCAGCGGAGTTAAAATTAAACCCACAACAGAAAGTAGCGCCAATCCTTTACCTGCAATAAGCGTTGCGCCCGATGTACCTTGCGATAACAAATACGAGAGCGTTTGTGACTCACGCTCGCGGCTAATACCGCTGTAGCCAATTAATATCAGTAATAAAGGTGCGAGTGTTTGTACAATAAATGCAGGCGTTAAACTACCTAATTTAGTTAATGCAGTTCCTTGGCGGCTATCTGCAAACATTGCGCTATTTTGTCTGTGCCCTTCTAAAAATATAGAGTTGCCTGTGTAGGCATCAATACCCGGGTCAAGCGTACTAAGTGGTGAAGGCGTTCTGAATGCATAATGCCCATAATGCACCATTCTGTGTGGATGACGGTCGGGTTGATCAACAAAGCTTTTATCGCTAGTTGCCTGTAATTCATGCCGTGAGTGGCTTAGCTCCATCATGGTAATAGCCGTTACAATCACCGAGGCAACCGTGAGCACCAAACCAATAGCAAGCACGGTCATTGCTAATTTTGAGCGAAGCCAATAACGCCACTCATCTTTGGCAACAATCACCACCTTAGAAAAGTTATTTATACTCATTAAGCACCTCTATTAGCGTGATGCCCAAATGCAGCGTGTACTTGCTCGGTATCAATACGCCCACTTTGAGGCGCATCAAACTCCCCCACCAGCTCACCGTTTTTAAGTAAACCAATACGATTTGCCACTTGGCACGCGCCATATACATCGTGGGTAACCATTAAAATAGTCGCACCAGTTAATGCAAGCTCACGTACAAGTTGATTAAATTCATCAATGGCAACAGGGTCTAGACCAGATGTAGGCTCATCTAGTAAAAATATCGGAGCTTCACGCAGTATCGCAAGTGCAATTGCTGTTTTTTGCCTCATGCCTTTTGAATAAGTTTGCATGTGGCGGTCCCACGCATCGCGCTGTAATGCAACACGATTAAAAGCTGCGTTAATTTGTTCATCTGATTTTTTAATATCAGCAAGTGATAAAAAATATTCAACATTTTCGCGAGCAGTTAAATGCGGGTAAAGTGTTGCCGACTCTGGCAGATACGCGGTTTTGCCACGAACAAAATCAAGCGCTTGAGTAACCTCTTTACCGGCTACTTTTACAGAGCCTTGAGTTGGTTTATTAAATCCGAGTAACGTTTTTAATGTAGTTGATTTACCTGCACCATTACCACCGAGTAGCGCATACACCTCGCCTGCAGCCACACTAAAGCTTAAGTTTTTTAAAATAGCGTTATCTTTAATACTAAAATTTAAAGAGCTCACTTCAATCATCGTATCGTTTAAAGCGGCGCCTGTGTTGCTAACGTGTTTATCAAACGTTTTTTGTTCAATTGGTGGTGTTTTATTAATCGCGGTAGGTGTTGTCACACTAAAACTCTATTTAGGGAAATTACATAGGAGTGAATGTTATACTATATCAAATATGTATTGCAACAATATAACATTGTAAATCAATAAATAAGATAAACAACGTTACGTAGTTAATATAATATTACTTTGAGAGGTAAAAATTAAACCAACTTAAAATAGCCTCTTTTATGTGAAACTTAGAATAGTGTTATGTTTTAAATTTACAATTTAAGTTAAATTAAAAACCAACACTAAAGAATGTAAGCTGCCTGTCCATGCCATCCTAATGCCTATGGTAAAAACGTATGTTAGTAAAGTTGGTAATTTAAAAAAATGTGCTATCTTTTTATTATCTATATCATAAAAATAAGCGCTAACATGTTGTTCCGAGGTACAATTGCCATAGCTATATTGGTAATTTCTGCTGCTAATAAAAGCTATGCAAATGAAATAGACGTGCAATTTAGCGGTTTTGCATCCTTAACACTCAGTTACACTGACGATTCAGATATCGCCTTTGCATCTAATTACTTAAACGAAAACGATACAGGCTTTTCAGCAACGCGTGATTCAATTTTAGGTGGGCAAGCTAATATCTCACTCTCAAAAAACTGGGACTCCGTGGTACAAGTCGTTTTACAAGATCATACCTTTAAAAGTCTTGATAACTTTTTAGAGCTCGCCTTTGTACGTTACCGCCCCTCACGCCATTGGGCTATCCGTGCTGGTCGGCTAAATAGCGATCTTTACTTACTCTCTGAATATCCTTATGTAGGATACGCCTACTTATGGATACGCCCTCCTCACGAATACTACTCTTTTGCAAACATTGCAGGAAATTACGACGGCGTGGATATTGAATACAGTAAAGCCATTGATGAAGGATTTTTACGCTTAAAGCTCGCCTATGGGAGCTCTACTGCAAAGCTGCAAGCATACAACAAAGACTTTTTTATAGATTTTGATAATTTAACAACCTTAAGTGCTACCTATTCACTGGATTCTTGGACAGTGCGATTTTCACTATCAAAGTCTGATTTTGGTGACTATAAGCTAGACTCACTAGATGAGTTTTTAGCTTTACTAGACGCTGTCCCACAAAGTATATGGCCACAAGCAGAGACTATATCTAACAAATTTAATACCAAAGGCCACAGTATAGAATATGCCGCGTTTGGACTTACCTACGATCATGATAATTGGCTTATTCAATCTGAAGTAGGTATTTCAGAATCCGATTGGATAATTGCACCATCAGTTTTCAGCACTTATATTAGCACTGGGTATAGGGTAAACAATGCAATATTTTACACGAGCTTTTCAGCAGCAAGAAATCGTCATGATGTTATACAAGTAAACGATCCTGTTTTTTCACCAGGCACACCCGAGCAAATTTCAGAACCAATACAACAGCTAGCACTTGCAACACAAGCTGCTATTAAAGTGCCTTATGTTCATCAGCATTCAATTAACATAGGTGTAAAATGGCAGCTATCGGAGCGCTTAGTGCTAAAAGCCCAACTAGACCGCTTTGATATAAAGCCCGTAGGCGCGGGGTTATGGAGCCTTAGTAATCCGGCTGATGTAGACGAAGGCCACAAAGTACATATGCTAAGTTTGAACGCTAGTATGGTGTTTTAACAATGATGAGCTATCGTAACGTACTCCTTTATCTGTTGCAGCCGCTATGCCTGCTCCTTGTTAGTGTTAATGCAAAATCTACAGAATTTGTAGTGGTGGTAAATAAAAGCAATACAATTAACGCCTTGTCTAAGCGCGAAGTTATTGATATTTACATGGGCCGTTATTTAACGTTCCCTGATGGTGAAACCTCTAAACCACTCGATTTGCCGGCGCAATCAACATTAAAAAATGACTTTTACCTACAACTGGTCAACAAAGATGAGCAAAAAATTAATGCTTATTGGGCTAGGTTATTGTTTTCAGGGCGCGCAAAGCCCCCAACACCCTCAACATCCGTTGAAGACGCGTTAAACAAAATAGCGGCATCACAATTTGCAATTGGCTATATTCCCCAATCGCAGGTTACAGACGCAGTAAAAGTGGTATACACATTTGATTAAAATTAGCCAAGCACTCTACGTACGCGTTGCTCTATCAATCGCCATTGTCGCTATTGTAGTTACGTTAGTATCGTCAACTCTTTCTTATTACTCGGGTTTTAAAGAAAAGAAAAACACCAATTACCTACTCGTGCAGCAGTTAGCACAAACAATGGGAAAAACAGCCGCAATAGCTGCCTACTTAAACGATCGTGAATTAAGCCAAGAAATTATTAATGGCTTACTAAGTAACGATTTAGTACAAGGCGCAAGCCTAGAAGGAGAAGCAAATGCAAAAGGCGAAATGGAGTTATTTATTGCAAGTGGTTCTACTAACAAAAAAAATGAAGCTGTTTTAATTAAATTAATTCACCCCTTTATAGAAGGCTCCTTTATAGGTGTACTTGCCATATACCCCGACGATAAATTTATTGAACAGCAAGCACAGTCATCACTTATAAAAGAATTTCTTTTAATGCTGATTCAATCAATCGTCATCGCTTTTTTTGTGTCGTTAGTTGTACGCAAATGGCTTACTCAGCCTATTCAAAACCTAACAGACAGCTTTGCGACGATTGACCCTACTAATCCCGAAACCATGACAATGCTAGAATTTAAGCAAGGTAAGCGAGACGAAATAAGCAGGCTAACGCATGGTATAAACGCTCTAATGCATGAGTTAAAGTTAACCATAAGTAATGAGCAATCCCTTCGTAAAAAAACTCAAGAACTAGAAGCTAAATTTAGACTTATTTTTGAACAAGCCAGCGCCGGTATTTGTTTATTAGATGACAATAATATTATCACCACCTTTAACCCCGCGTTTAAACATTACTTTACCGTACCCGGCGAAGAAGAATTATCAACCTTGCACTTTCCTGCTCTATTAAATAACGTTGATGAGTTACAAAGCCTGCTTGCAGATATTCGTTGTGATAAAAACCCGCCACAAGCGACCCTAGATATAGAGTGTAAAGTGGGCCATAAAACCATTTGGTTGCACTGCTTATTTGTTAGATTAACAGAGCAACGTGAAACAAAGCGAAGCGCTCATCAAGAACACTTAGTTGAAGTCATTTTACATGATGTAACTGAGCGCGCAGAACGCGAATTTCAAACCCGTTTTGAAGCCGATCACGACCCACTAACCGACCTACTCAATCGCAGAGCCGGTGAAAAACGCCTTAAAAAAGCGCTTCGTGAGTGTGTTAAACATAATCAGCACCTTGTACTAATGATGATTGATTTAGATAAGTTTAAACCAATAAATGACACCTACGGCCACGAAGCCGGAGATAAAGTACTTATTGAAATAGCGCACCGATTTAAAAAGCGTTTTAACCAAGAAACCGACATATGCATCCGCCTAGGCGGTGACGAATTTATTGTTGCAAGGCAAGTTAATACCTACAACAAAGCAACAACGCGTGAGCAATCCATCGCTTTGCTAAACGAGTTACAACAAGACATTTATATTTCACAAAATAAAACATGCGCCGTGGGTGCAAGCATTGGTATTGCAGTAGGCCCTAATGATGGTGAAGAGCTACTCGAATTAATGATCAACGGTGACAAAATGCTCTACCACGTAAAAGAAACTGGCCGAGGGCAAATTGCATTTTATGACGAGTTTAAAAAGTAAGAGGGTTAATTGAGCACTTTAAACACAGTTAGCACCAAAAATAGCTGCCAAAGAGTGACTTATTAACCAGAGCCCAGGTTATTTACAGTTTAATCTTTAAAGAATATTGAACAATAAACTTTTCAATTGTTAGAATGCCGTACTTTTTCCCATCAAGAGTTACAATGGCAAACTTCAATACTCATCTTAATACTGCCGTAATCATCACAGGCTTAGCCTCCGCCACCTTATTATCTGCAGGACATATTGAATTAAAGGGCGCGCTCTGGTTATGGTTTTTAGGCTCAATCGGCGGCTTATTACCCGACATAGATTCAGATAACTCCACATCACTCGATACTATTTTTAACTTATTTGCACTCAGCGCTGTATTACTGGTACTGCATTACATAACCACCGAGCTCATTATTACAATTAGCTTTATTGAGTTAATTGTAGTGCCGTTATTGGTTTACGGATTTATAAAATATATTATTAGACCCATTTTTGAGTGGATCACAGTACATAGAGGCAGTTGCCACTCTTTACTATTTATAGTGTTATGCGCACTATTAACGACTCAAGTAGTATGGAAACTAAATGACCAATCAACCACACAAGCAGCCGTTTTTGCCTGGTTAACGGGTGGGTTTATTTTATTAGGCGGGTTAACTCATTTATTGCTAGATGAAATTTACAGTGTAGATTTAAGCAATGTCACCATTAAACGCTCTTTCGGGACAGCTTTAAAAATAGCCGACTTCGATAATAAGCTAATTACGCTAGCATCAGTTATTGCCATTGCAGGTTTAATCTATGTTGCGCCCCCTACAAAGCAAACTATTACAGCGTTAAGTGACTGGTCCCATTTTACGTTTTTATCTTAACGCCGTAAGTATTAAGCCGTTTAACCACATACTCAAAATGTGTGCCCTCTTGATAATTAAGATAGTTAAACATTGATTTACTAAGAGGGAATGAGGCGAGGGCATAAATGGCTTGAACCTAAACGATTTCCCAATTTAAGTTTTGAATAAAACCAAAATTTGAGCCTATTTGTAATTAATTATTATTTTTATAGGTTTAAGTGAAATAATTAAATAGCTTTACCTGTCTTATAGGCTATGTGTAAAAGCTAATTAGCTAAAAAGCTCCCTGTTTGATGTATTCAAACCTGTAGAATCTTTTTAAAGCATTAAATATAAAATTATAAGAGGTAAATAATGGAATTTACGAATAAACGCACCATGCTAATTACAGCATCTTTATTATTGGTATTGGCGATATCACAGGGTATTTATTCTGTTCTTTACAGTGCAGAAATTAGTTTTTCAAGACAGGTGGCTTGGGGGCTAGAAGCGCTGGTATTTACTTTACTTGTTGCCTTTGCAGGCACATCTATGGTGCAAGCAAAAAACGCTCAACTAGGCTGGTCGGCAATCGCGTTTAGCGCAGTACTTAACATAGTACAGGTGAGTATTGGCCTTACTTTGTTTTCAACATTTGGAAAAGTTGCAGGCACAGTAGAGGGTGCACAACCTTTAATTGGTGGCGTGGTTTCTTTGTCATTCATGATTTACTACGCAGCTAAATTATTATTAGGATTAGCAGCTCTTGTTTTTGGCCTGTCTTTTCTAGCTAAAGGCGGCAAAGCAATTGGCGGACTTACAGCCTTAGCTGGCGGAGTTGCAATGCTTGCCAATGGTATTTTAATTACCTTTGGCCGTGATGGATTCCTTCCATCAGCTGTTGCTGGTGCATCAGGCATGATTGCAACGTTACTTTTAGCGATATGCTTAATAAGCCTTTACCGTAAAGCAGACTAAGGCCAAATACCTTACAAGTAATGTGCTTATTTAAATGAGTTATAAACATCGGCGTGTATTAGAGTGCTAATTCGCCGATGTTTTACATTTAAGTGTTCATATTTAAGTGTTCATATTTAAAGTGCCAGCCACCTCAATTATTTATAGCTAATTCACAAAGAGGTTATGAGGCGCTGCGCTTTTAGAGGAAAGAATAGCTAATATCAAAAACCTTTTAACCGATTTATGTTTTGATGTATGAAGTCAAGATTTGAGCCCATATACCATCGATTATCATCTACATACAGGACTAAGTGAGTGTGATTACTCATAACAGCATAAGCACACACATCAATACAAAATACCTTTGCTAATTCAAGCAGTTTATCTTCAACCCAGCCTCTGCGGTGCTCGTAAGATTTGCCTGTAAAGCGGTCTTCGCCACATAAAAATGCACGACGCACGCAACGTGAAATACAATGGTAGTATTTTGTATCAACCAAACTTACTTGACGCTTTATTGCAATTGCCATAAGACACCCTGCTCGTTTTTTGCACTACCTAAAACGTAGTCCTAAATTTTGGAAAGAGCAAAATTTAAGATGGGTGCTACTGTTAACTTGCCTTTATTATTTTTAAATCCTTAGCTGGATTACTAATAAAGAATATCTGATAGTACAACAAGACTTTTGACCTTATCTAACACTGGGGATTTTTGCTTACCATCCCATGTTAAGAAAGACTTATAATTCGATGTTTTAACAAACAAAAGAGTTGCTTGTGAAATATCAAACTTGAAGTCACCTGGGCATCGCCATTCTCTCTCATGCGTCCAATCAATTACGTTATCTTCGTCTGACATGTCGAAATTTACAATTCTCCACCATTCCTCTTTAGGAAGTATTTTCTTTGCCACTGATGTCTTCTCATATAGCACCGGACGCCCGCCCTTTTCATATAAATATTCTTTTGGGAACATGATACCAATAGGTGAATATCTTATTTTAGCCTTTGGGTTTATCCTACGATATTTCTGCTCAAAATATGTATTTTGACAAGCGGCATAAAGCGGGGCATCTTGAAAACACACAGCTGATTTAGTACCGACTACAAATCCTTTATTGTCACTTCCTTCAATTGTTCGTTCCGAAATTATTTTTTTTAGATTTGTTATGGCCGATAATTTCTTACTGTCAAAGTGAGATTCCTTAGTAAGGTGAATAACCTGAGAGCTTAGATCCGAACGCTCCGCTAGTCTTTCTTTCCATTTCTTTATGTTGTAACCCATATTTCCCCTAAAATTTAATGCTTTGCTAAGCGGCTAATGGACGTTGGCTAAAATTTGCGAGAAACGAGCACAGCTAACTTTTTTGTGCCCGTTTAAGTAACTTGTTAGTTTTGATTACTTTATTGTTCTACTTGTTCTTTTAGCATTACCAACTTCGAGCTGATATTCTCAATACAAATACTCAAAGGAGTCCCCATGCCTGAGGGTCGCTTGCTATCCCCTCCAAGGGCAACACCAACTCCTGTTACGATAGTATCGGAATCCCTTATATTAGGCATAGCGCCTTCTGCTTTATCTAAAAATGATTCTATTCCCTTGATGTCGAAACCATTCTGTAACGAGACACATTCTCCTAAGAGAGCGTAAGCATTAACTTGTGGAACAACCGTTTTAACTGCATTTTTGACATATATGCCATAAAACCCACCGCCTACTGCAGTAGTTAGAACTGCACCTATTAAAAAAGACTTTAAATCTAACATTTGTACTCCTAATTTTTTGAAAATACTAACAGCTTATTGAACCGTACTTTGAGTTTATAACACCCCAAAACGGCATCTATTACATTGTTCGATATTTACACTAAACAACTCTACAAGAGTGATGTAATGACCTTTGTTATTTAACCCCAAAACGACTTTTAATAATATTCTGGGGCAAATTGCAAATAACTGTATTTGTACACAGCTATTAATTAATTCTATTTTTATTTAACCTAACCTAACCTTAAGCTAAAAGCTTTGTAAGTGCCCTAGCCTTTAAAACCTTGTATCTCTCTCACAAGGGTTACCATCTCTATCGCCATCCATTTTCGTATTTGGGCAGTTATTAATAAAAAATACTGCCTCTTCTCGTGAGCGCATTTCAGTACAATACTGCCTACCATCACACGTAAAATTTTGCGTGTTATTAGGAATAATGACTTTTAGGTGTTGTTCATCAAAAGTGGCTAAATCAACATTGGTAATGACAGGAGTTTGGCTGCTTGAGTGAGCGTTGTATTTATTAATCGCATAAAAGTAAAGTGCAGCAATAAGCGCAATTGAGGCAACTTTACCTAAAAAGCTACTGGCAAAATTAGATTTGGCAACTCGGTAAGGCTGTTGATTGTGTTTTTGGTAAGGTGCTTTAAGCTCTGCAACGCATTCTATGCGGCAGTTAATTGCTTTGGTTTTACCGTCGGGCTGCGTAGCAACTTCAAAATAAATAGTGTCGCCAACTTTAGGCTTACGGCTCATGTGTTTGAGCGCTGATATGTGTATAAACGTGTCGTGTTCTAGGGTGTCTGATTTAATAAAACCAAAACCTTTGTCGGTTTTCCACGTCTTTAACAATCCTTTGTGCATGTATCCGCCTATTTTGCTTAAGCTGCGTTTTACGCAAATTCCATTTAGTTAACACTTGTTATTATATGTTCCTAAATTAAAACCATGCAACCAATTATTCATGTTAGATTAATTTGAGCTCTTAAAAAAAAGCTGCTTAATACTTAAGCTCGTATGTTAAATGTCTAACTATTTTCCTATAGAAAAAATTATATAGTTTTATGCATTACTAGAGTTTAAAAAAGAAGCCAAGAGCTAGAGCTTTCGGCTTCTTTTAGGTTAAGACTGGATATAGATTAATTTTTGTTGCATCTTGGGCAAGGAGGAATAACGGTACCGTCTCTTACAAAGGTATTACCTAGGTTTAGACTTGCTACGTAATTACCATCGTATACTGTAGCTTGAACAGAGTAGAGGCCAGCACCTGCATGAGGTAAAATAGATATCTGCTTTATTGAAGACAATTCACTTACATTTATGGATTTGCTGGTAGTTGTGTTGAAGTTATCGCTAGTTATATTGACTTGAACTCTTACCAATTTGTTTTGATTTTTTGCTGCTTCTGAGTATTTATCCACTTTATAGTTTGTATTAACGACTATTTGGCCAGTACTAGCATTGTATGATGTATCTCCTGAAATTATTTGAGGGGGCTTTTGAACCCATACACTTTCAGCTGAACACATCCCGTTTGCTCTATTCACCCACACTAACCCAGCTCCATATGCTTTACTAAAGCTCATATTTCTGTATGCATTTGCTTCAATACTAGATTTGTCAGTTCCTACATATCCAAATTCTGAATTGTTGAACCTGATATTAGCGAATGTATCAAACAAATTAGCTTTAACTCTGAAACTTTGATTTTGAAGTACAAACTTAGGGCTTTCAATTCTTACATAATCGTAAGAATCAATTATCTCTTTTAAGCTTTCAACTAATTGTTTCCAAGAATTTAATTCTGCTTGATCATAATTTCTATCGTTATCATTATAAATATCATAACCAGCTTCCACGCCATTGCCAATATCATCTGATGTTAATTCGAAGCTTTCAGCTCTACCATAGGTACAATTGTCAGGTAAGTCAAAGATCCCTGCATTAGAAGATACGCTATATAATGATGAAAGAATAAGTATAGAGGGTAGTAATTTTTTCTTACTAAACATAAGTAGTTCCTTTTAGAATTAATACAAAGAGACTTATAAAATACACGTAATGGGAACAAAAAAAACAAATAATTAACAATTAACTTGTAACAAAATATTTCTAAATGCTTTAGCGATAATCTATTTAGCTGTAACAATTATTAAGAACGTCCACTTTTACACAAGCCTTTCCACCTTATGAATAGTAATTTAAAATTGCGGCCATTTGTCCTTTGTTGTAATACTCCTAACTTTACCCTCCCCTTTAACTTAACAGCTTGTTTACACTGGTTTTTGTTATTAGTTATTTCTATCTGAATGAAGCTCTTTTAGCATGATTTTTCATTCGTTATTTACTTAATTTATCTATACAATCCACACCTTATTTTTACGCACGTATTTTAAGTGATTATCTTATGTTACTAACCGTTGTTTATGTTATTGGTATTACCGCAGAAGCCATGACCGGCGCACTTAGCGCAGGGCGAATGAAAATGGATTGGTTTGGCGTAGTGCTGGTAGCCAGCGCCACGGCAATCGGCGGTGGTAGCGTACGAGATATATTACTAGGCAATTACCCGCTTACATGGGTACAACACCCTGAGTATTTATTAATTACCTGTATTGCGGGCATTGTGACTACGTGGCTTGCTAAATGGGTAGTTAAATTTAAAGGTATATTTATGCGCTTAGACGCCCTTGGTTTAGCTGCTTTTAGTATTATTGGCTGCCAAGTGGGTCTAAATATGGGATTACACTATGGTATTTGTGTAGTGGCTGCGGTTGTAACCGGTGTATTTGGTGGGTTACTGCGCGATTTAATATGTCGCCAAGCACCGTTAGTATTACACAATGAGCTATATGCAAGCGTATCGCTAATTGTAGCGTGCTTATACCTAGCATTACACCATTACAATATTGACGACAACATAAGCATTATTGTGAGCTTGGTTGCAGGTTACTTAATACGTATTGCATCAATACGCTTTAAATGGCGCTTACCGACCTTTAGTCTATTAGAGCAGCACGCTAAATAAATTAGGCTTTAATACAAATTAAGGCAGGTATTAAACCTGCCTTAAATAATATAAGTAGTAGCGACTTACTTTATTGCTCGCTTACATCACTTAACGCGGTTTTTAACCCACTGTTATTTTGCTTTAGTACACTAAAACTGCCATCGGTTTCTAGCACTACGGCGGCTACATCTTCTATGACCAATATACCCGCACCACGAATAGCTGCGCGAATTTCTGATTTAGTTACGCGCTGTGATTTAAGGGCTGCCGTGCAATATTCACCATCACTCAGTAACAACGTGGGCTCAGCTTTTACTAAAGCTGCAAATTTAGATGAGCGAACACTGAGCCAGGTAATTAAATATTGCAGCCCTATTAAAACAACAAATGCCAATATACCTTCAAGCAGCGCGACACTTTTTGAAATAATTACCGAGGCAAGAATAGAGCCCAGCGCAATGGTGACTACAAAATCGAACACGTTCCATTTAGATAGTGTTCGCTTGCCCGATACACGCAACCAAAACACCAGCGCTACATAACCCAGTACACCAATAATAAGTACGCGCACTAACCCCTGAACATCATCAAAAAACATGCTTACTCCTTTATTTTTAAAGCCGCTATTAAATTTAACCCTTCTTTAATTGAGTTAATAGCTTTGCACCTAAAATCGTACCAATGGGGATAAATAAAAGCCATAGATACGCATAAAACTTTAAAGCAGGTTTAAGCAATGCAAAGTCATTTACGCGTTTATTTTTAAGCAACATGTAATTTATAAAATAGCCTACTATTGCTGGTGCAATTTGTATTAACGAAATTACAATACCTGATGAAATATGCCCTGCTATTAATTTAGGGTCGCCACCAGCAAATGCTGCATAAGCATTGTAAATACCTGTAAAAAAACTAGTTAGCGAGATTAGCAAAAAAGCCTGTAAAAACAGGCTTACTACGGCTAAAAATACAATTGAAGATTGTTTCAAAATCATCCTTAATTTAGCTAATGCATTGTTTAAAATTAGTTTTATGGCCCAACGGTTTTATCTGCCAGTGCTGCTAATACTTTACTTAATTTTGTAGCAACTAAACAGTTTGGTACGTTATGGCGCGCAGCTATATGAGCAGGATCGTTATAGCTTAACCATACCTGCAATTGTGCATCTTCCCATACCAGTGCTTTTAGCGGTAAATCAATACCTATTGTTTGTGCGCACTGCATAAGAGGTGTGCCGCCTTTGGGGTTACCAAATATAAGAACCTCTGTTGGGCGTAGTTGCTGTTCTACTTTTTTAGCACCAGCAGCGTGATCTATTCGTGCAAATATATTTAGCCCTTTTTGTTTTGCCAAATTCTCAAACTTATCCATAGTGGCTGTAGCGCTTAATGGGCTTTTTACTGAAATTAGTCCCTCTACTGCGTTAGCATTTGTAATAGCAAAGAGTAATGCGAGTCCAAAAATAATATTTAGTGTTTTCATAGTGTCTCCGTTTAAATATATAAATACTGAGCGTTATTGCTCCTTTAATTTTTACAATGTACGTTTTTTGCTAGGTAATTAAATTTAATAAATTTTTTGGCTGATGGTTATCTGTTTCAATGTATAATAAATTTAAAGGGAGAAATACATGCACATTGGAATAATTGAAGATCATCAATTAGTACGCGACAGTTTTAAAAAACTACTAGAGCTACAAGCAGACTGGGAAGTAATAATAGAAGCCTGCAATGTTAGCCAAGCAAAACTGGCTGTTGAGCTTGAACAACCCGATATATTTATTGTTGATATATCACTTAATGAATCAGAAACCGGCCTTACATTTTTAACCTACCTTAACGAAAATTTCCCTGAAATTAAAACCATTGTTGCCTCCATGCACGATTACGAACCTTATGTAAGTAATGCGCTACGATTAGGCGCACTTGGTTACGTGTCTAAACGCTCTGCGTCGGAGGAGTTAATTGATGCAGTTAAAACGGTTGCATTAGGTAAACGCTATATAAGTGAAGATGTGAATTTTGCTTTAAATACGCCAAACTCAGCGTTAACTATTTTAACTAACCGAGAGCTCGAAGCTTTACCACTGTTAGCAAAGGGCTTTAATGCAAAGCAAATAGCACAAAAATTAGAAATAATGCCTAAAACAGCGCATGTGCATAAGGCAAATATTTACAGCAAGCTTAATGTAACAACATCGTTTGAACTGCTAAAAATTGCAATTGATGCGGGAGTAATTCAGTTAGATGAACTTACCTAATACATTACCTGCTTTTAATTTTTCTATTGCAGCAACCGCTAAAGAAATTACAAAGCAGTTTGTAGTTGGCGTAATTTATTTTATTGCCTGTATTGCTGCTTTTTGGGTTGGGGCTAATTTAGAAACTGTCCCTGAAAGTAGCGCTATATTTATTCCTGCAGGGATAAAAATTGCTTTTTATTTGCTTTCGCCAACTCGGTATTGGATTACGTTGTGGATATCGTCTCGTGCTTTGGCTGCTCACTTAGGTTATACAATGACCGGGGTTTGGGAGTTTAATTTACTGCATGGTTTTTGGCAGGAGCTTTGCTTTTTTGCCCTTGTGTATGTGTTTAAACATAGCCGCTGGCCACCAAGTATTAATAATAGTTTAGGTATACTTTCGTTGATTTTATTGTGTGTTGCGAGCACCTCAATAAAATGGTTTTTGTTTTCTAGTGCGTTTGAATTTACAAACATATTGGTTGCTAAAGAGCTATTACAGTATCAGTTAAATATGTGCCTCGGCGATATAACAGGCTCGTTATTAGTTGCGCCGTTTATTATGCTACTTCACTCTTTAAACCTTTCGTTAAAGCGCCCGGCATTACTTAAAGTAACTAATTTAACGGTTACGTTAGCTACTGTTTTACTTGTTGCGATGCTTGTATATCTTATACGGCCCGATACTTACCCATTACTACGCCTTGCATCGTTATTACCTATTATTTGGTTTTCGTATCGCTTTGGCGTATTAGGCGCAGTAAGTAGTGCGACACTTATAAATGCACTCATAATAGTTGAAGCAAGCATGACCCATGAGCCTAGCAATACCTATATTAGCCAGTTGTTTATTTTGGCTAATGCGATTACCAGCATGGTGTTAGGCGCGGCAATTACAGAGCTTAAACGTAAAAATACTGAATTAAAAAAAATTAACCGTGCACTGACTAAGCAGCTTAATCAAAATACCCTTCTTGGTGCTAAAATGGTGAGCGTGCAAGAAAACGAGCGTAAGCACCTTTCACAAGAGTTACACGACGAACTTGGGCAAAACTTAACAGCTTTAAAAACCGACTTGGCTATTTTATCGCACCTTTGTGACGAAAAAACACAATCGTTTGTGACTACGTTAAAAAGCAATGCAAACTCTATGTACGATTCTGTTTACCAATTAATGCACTACCTTCGCCCTCGTGAATTAGACGAGTTAGGGCTACAAAATGCGATGACTCAAGGGCGATTAAAAAGTTTACTTACAAAAGCAAATATAAGCTATGAGGTTAATTTTAACGTAGATGATACGCTCACTAAAGAGCATGAAATTGCCGTTTACAGGATTTGCCAAGAAGCTGTTACCAATTGTATTAAGCATAGTAACGCGACCAAACTTATTATAAATATTAAAACGGATAGTCAGTTTATAAAATTAGAAATTAGTGATAACGGAAGCGAAGTAAAGCCAACAGAAAACTCAGGTCACTATGGTTTAGCTTTTATACAAGAGCGAGCTATTGCGCTGGGTGGTAGCTTTAAGGTTACTAATCAAGGCGGCTTTACCATTAAGGTAAAACTGCCTATAAATATTGGCCGTTAAACACTTTAACAAATTGATACTTGCTTAGTGTAAAACTTTTGCCTTGGTTGATCATCAAATGCGCTATCTGGGTTTACCTGAATTTCAACTTGGTTACCCACCAGCTGTAGCAATAGTCCGGTAGCTATTTGGCAATTGCCTAAGGTTGACTTTACTATCACCTTTTTGCCTATAGCGTCTTGCAGCCTTGGTTTTGGTAAATTAGGGTTAGTAACAGGCCTCAAACCTTCTGCTTTTACAAATAAATTTATACAGTAAAGTTTAGCTGCGGCGACTCTTTGCTCGTTCATTTTAGCTATATCAACATTATTCAAAAAATGAATAATAGCTTGGTTAGCGCGGTTAAAGTCACTGGTAACATCATCTAGTTCGCGCCCTGCTGCCCACTTTCGGGTAACTAAATACTTGCCAGCTTCCACTCTTGCTAAGGTAATCGACGCTCCGGTCATTTTACTAAACCACTCAATACAATAACTTGCTGTATTGGTGTTATGAAGTAATACGCTCATACTGCCAAATTCTTTTGTACTTTCATCTAATAAAGTCATATTTGTATCTTAACGTCCCAGTTTTCAATAGTTTATTAGCAATTATGAAAGTAAAAAATCATCCATATTCCTAATCAACCTAGGAAAATGGCTTAGAAAATAACACGTGCTATTTATAAAGCTCCGTTTTGACAGTTAATTCCACTATTAATGGTTAAAAAGTAAAGCAGTGGTTTAAATTTATCATACGGTTGATTATGATAAATTAAGTACTATATCTATGCTTTCGCTTTATTATTTTCAGTAAGGATCACCATGTCTAGCTATAACGAATCTCCAGAGCAAATTGAACAAGCCACGCAAGGCTATGTGATGCAGCAAACTATGTTGCGTATTAAAGATCCAAAGCCGTCTTTAGAATTTTATGAAAATGTATTGGGTATGAAGCTTTTAGGTAAGTATGACTTTCCTGGTATGAAGTTTACGCTTTACTTTTTAGGCTACGAACAAGAATTGCCACAAGGCGATGATAAGGAAAAAGCTGAATGGGTGTTTCGTCGCCCTGCGTTAATTGAGTTAACCCATAATTGGGGCACTGAAAACGATGACAGTTTTGAGGGCTACCACAGCGGTAATCAAGAACCTAAAGGCTTTGGCCATATTGGTATTAGCGTGCCGGATGTTTACGCAGCCTGTGAGCGCTTTGCAAAATACGATGTAGAGTTTGTAAAAAAACCAGATGATGGCTCAATGAAAGGCTTAGCCTTTATTAAAGACCCTGACGGCTACTGGATTGAAATACTCTCTGCTGAGGGAATTACTGAAATTATTCTTTCTCAGTAATAACGATTTATTTATATTAAAAACCAGCTTTTTAGCTGGTTTTTTTAATCGTAAAAATTCATTTTTATTTATAGGCCCAAGCATCGGTTATTCTTACTTGGCAATTGTTATAACTAGCCGCTTGTTTTTGCGCAATACCTCTTACTCTAAAGTTTGTTGAGTCATTAGGCAGTAGAATTAGGTCTTCGTCGGTTATTGATAGCGTATCGACTAGAGTGTTTTGATCTGTTAAAAAATCGACCTTAAACTTTATATTTTTAAACGAAAAATCTGATTCATTTTTTATTTTCCCTATACAGGAAACATACAGACCATCGGTTTCATTTTTAGTGCTAATTTGGTTTACATTAGCAGTTAGGTTTTTTTGTGCTTGTTCTTCAAGCCCTGCTACATATATATTTTGATAAAAAATAAACCCAAAAATACCAACAATAATTAAGGCCAATGCACCAATAATAATGGGATTGTTTTCTAAGTTAGAATATTTAGCTTGAAGTGAGGTGCATTGCGGGCATTTTTTAGCGCGTGAATCTATAGCGCTAAAACACATAATGCATTCTTTAGTTTGCTGCATCTTTTCCACTACAATAAGCATCCTTGTTAAGTATTAAATGTTAAGTATTAAAACCAGTAGTATTGCTGACTTTAAGTTATTTTAGTTTACTTATACATAATAACTCCGTAAACACATATAGCTTAAAAAAGTAACGATTTTATAAAGCAATACAATGCACTGTATATAAATACAGTGTATGCGTGTTTTGGTATTTTAACGTAAACATAAAAAAGCCAGCAATTAAGCTGGCTTAGTATATTAACTATTTTACATAATTACTTACGAAGTGCGTCGATTCGTGCATCAAGCGGTGGGTGCGACGAAAACAACTCAGCAACACCTTTACCACTTGCAATACCAAAGGCCATCATTGAACCTTCTAATTGCGACGGATGATTTTGCTTTAAACGCTCAAGGGCTGATCGCATTTTATCGGCACCAACTAGTTTTGCTGCGCCGCTGTCAGCTGCAAATTCACGTTTACGGCTGTAACTTGCCACTACTATGCTTGCAAGCACACCAAATAATACTTGGAATAACATATCGAATAAGAAGTATGTCCAGCTACTGCCACCCTCTTCTTCATCGCTATTAATAAAGTTATCTACTATGCCTGCAAGTACTTTTGCAGCAAATATTACAAAGGTGTTTACCACGCCTTGTATTAGGGTAAGCGTTACCATGTCGCCGTTAGCCACGTGCGATACTTCGTGGGCAAGTACGGCTTCGGCTTGATCTTTGGTCATGTTGTGCATTAAGCCTGTGCTTACTGCCACTAACGAGTTGTTTTTACTTGGGCCGGTTGCAAATGCGTTCATTTCTGGGCTGTCGTAAATAGCCACTTCTGGCATTTTAATACCTGCTTTTTTTGCTTGCGCAGATACCGTTTGTACAAGCCAGCGTTCGGTTTCGTTTCGGGGCTGTGTAATTACATGCGCGCCGGTTGATTTTTTAGCGATCCATTTCGACATAAATAACGAAATAAACGATCCACCAAAACCAAACACCGTGGCTATAAGTAAAATTCCGCCAAGGCTACGATGGCTTAAACCCAGCGCACTCATTATTATTGAAAGCACTACACCTAATACCAACATAACCGCTAGGTTAGTTAATAAAAACAAAAATACACGTTTCATATTGTCCTCACAAAATTAATATTGATCACCGAACGCTTAAAATAAATTAGGTTAAAGCAATCACTACGCTATGACACACTATGTCATAGCGTTAGCGCTATTCTGTGACAAACTATGTCATAACACAAGTGTTATTTATGTGTTTATTGATAATTTTTTTGAGAGGCGTTTTATAGCAAATTTAAGACTGAAGTTTCTTTATAAATCAGTTTATTACAAGCTGTTATTTAGCTCTGCCATATCAATTGGAAAACCACGTTCACCTGCCAATATGCGCGCAACTTCACCAATATTTTCGCAGCTATTGTGTTTAAGGTACGACCATTGATGGCTACTGCGGTGATGGTTTACAGCAGGATCGCTGCTTATTATTCCTAATTTTATAAACTCAGACACTATTTGATCGGCAGCGATTAACGTTGACGATGCTTTAACATTTTCGGCCCGCGCATAACTAATATGAGAATATAAACTTACATCGGCTACGCGCAAAGTGTCGTCATCCCCTGGGATTTGTTGCCCGCCAAACAAGGCATTATTTTGTGTGTTAGCACTTTTAAACGCGGGTACAAACTCGGCTACATAATCTATTGCTGTTTGGTTACGTGCTTGCAATGCTGTTTTGTCCCACCCATCTTTAATATAGTGCAGGTATTTATCGGGGAGTTTAGGTTGAGCACTCATTGGTGTTGCATCAGCTAAGCCATCATTAAATAGCGTAATGTCGTTGGTCATGCCGTGTATTTGAAAATATCCATTTGGGTAAGGCGTTAGCTGCGCCATGCCCTCTGGTGTGCCACGGTTACCGTAAATAATAATTTCGGGTATTTGCCCACCAGCACCTTGCCAATGAGTTATATAAGAGGCTTTAAATTCGACCATGCGTTTTACATCTACCCCAACCAAGTCGTCAATAATACCGGTTTGAAAACCACACGCATTAATTAGGTAATCTACTTCAACGGTTTTAGCTTCTAAACTTGCTTGTGTTTGGTATTCAATGTTCCACTTGGTTATTTGTTTATCAATCTTATTATTGGTAACAGGCGATACACTTTTAACGCATGTATTTGTTAAAACGTGAGCATGTTTATACTCGGCAAGCGCGAGTTGAGCACTGGCCGATAAACGAAATATATTCCAACCATATTCTTGTGCAACAATTAGCGGAAACTTTAGCTTATCTAAATCTAAATGCTTAGCCACGGGTATCATCCATTCATCTAACGACGTAGGCTTGGCTACTTGTTTTTGCTTAGCAAGCTTTAGCATTTGCTCGCAGCTATATAACTGATAATAATGCTCTGCCTCACCTAACACTTTGTTGGCGCTGTCTTGCTCAACAAGCTCGCTATAGGCTTTTACTAATTTATCTAAACGCGGAAATAAATCCTCCGGTGAGTCGTCGTCGCGCTTGGGTACTGCAAATACTGTAGGGCGAACATCGATGGTGTGAGGATAAAGGCGCGCTATATCTATACATTGCTTGAGTAAATCTATGCAGTCGTCGTCGGGTATTTCGCGATATAAGTTACCACCTGAGTGCAAATGGCACATTGGCGGACCATCAATTAACGACTTTTTCTTTTCAAATACGTAAGTTTCTAACCCTAACGCAGCAAGCCTGATGGCTATAGTGGCACCCGCTGTGCCCCCACCTATTATGCCTACGCTTTTTTTAGGTAAACCATTGTTTAGTGCTTTTGGCTCTGCACTTACGTGCGAATTTGGGGCGTAGCTTTCAATAAATGGGTGCGTCATATAGTCGTTATGTCCTTAGTAACATTGTTTTTGAGCAAGCTTTGTATTTATAAATGTTTATATGTGTACTAAGGCTGACTATTTCAATATTTACCTAAAAAAGTAAATCTTTCTAAAACCGCTTAAGTGTTTATAGATAACGCACTAAGCAAGCTTTTGTATATTTGTAACTTAGGCGTTTGCTCGCTGTATGGGCTTATGGCAAGTATTGGAAACGGTAAACGTGCTTTGAGTGAATCTAGGTTTGCTTGGTACTCGTCCATATTTTTATCGACTTGGTTTGCAATCCAACCAACGCAGTTTATACCCATGCTTTGCATATGCGCAGCGGTTAGTAATGCATGATTTAAACAACCTAGCTTCATACCTACAACGAGTATGACTGGTAGCTGCTCAGCCTTTACCCAATCGTATAAATAGTCGGTATTATTAATTGGTAGTGCCCATCCACCCGCACCTTCAGTAAGGATAATGTCAGCACCTTGTTGTTTTACGTTTTTATAAGCATCACTTAGTTTATCGACAGTAATACTCACCCCAACTTGATCAGCTGCTATGTGTGGTGCAATAGGTGGTGCAAACGCAAACGGATTAACTACGTCGTATTTAGCGCTTACTGTTGCGCTTTCCATTAGTATGAGAGCATCAGCATTTACTAGCTGATCAAACGCCATTTCGCAGCCAGCAGCAAGAGGCTTAAAGCCAATGGCTTGTTTTTTATGTTGGGCAAGTAACTTTAATAGCAAACTGGTAACGTGGGTTTTTCCGGCATCGGTGTCGGTGCCTGTTATAAAAAATTCTTTCATGCGTTGCCTTTAATGTCTTTGGGCTTAGTTAGGGTCTGTTGAACTTTGCGGATTAAAATTTGCTCAAACTAGGGGCTATTTAATCGCGGCGCGAGATTTGTAACCTAGTGGGCTAAGTCAAAACCGAGCAACAAAGAGTAAATAGCCCCTAGGCAGAACCCTTTGGGCAGCGCCTGTTTGGCATTAATGCTACGTTATCGCCTATTTATGGGGAATAACCACACTGTATAGGCTCTGCCTTGCCTAAATACCAAACAGACTGCTGCAAATTTAACCTTGAAAGATCAACAGACCCTAGTCTTTTTCTAATGATAACAGCACCACATGATAAGACACACATGCTTTGTTATTTATAAGCGGATACGCACTGCATACTTTTTTAAGCGCAGATTTGGTAAGTAACCCTTGGCGCGTATTGGTATGATTTTGCGTAGTTGCCCCTATAGCTTTAATTGAGGCAATCGCTTTTAAAGGTGTTGTGTATTCATCGGTATAAATACATTTTTTTGCACTGTTAATAATAAACCCTGAATTTTGGACTGATTGGTTTATATGCAATTCACTATTAAAAGTATTTATGTGGCTGTTTGAATCAAGCGCTGCAAACGCTGTTTTTATTTCGTTAAGTGAGCCCTCTACCACAGTGCTTATGTACGCCTGCCCGCCTGGTTTTAATATGCTGTAAAGTGATTGCATTAAAGTCGAAAAATTAGCAGACCATTGCACTGCAAAGTTACTGTAAATAACATCAACACTGTTTGCTTGCAGCGGTAAGTTATCCATATCGGCACATATTTTAGTTGTGGTTAAATCACTACTTTGCAGCATGTTTAAACTCAAATCGATTGCCACAACGCTTGAAAACATGCTTTGTAATGTATGTGTATTAACAAGCGGACCTGCGCCTAAATCAACACATACCTTATTTTTATTAAAGCCTGGTTTTATAAGTTTAAATAGATCGCTCGCTGCATGTTTTTGTACATTTGCATGGGCGTTATAATTCTCAGCTGCTTTTGAAAACTTACTTTGGGTGGACTTTTTAAGCTCCTTGTTTAGCTCTTTATCCAATTCGCTAGTTAACTCTTCATTTAACTCTCTATTTAACTCGCTACTCACCAGGCACGGTTTTACTTTACGTGTTTGCATTAAATCTGTTTTTAATACTGGCTGAGCAGTCATGCTATTGCACCTACTAAATGCTTCACTAAGTGCGTTATGTCTTGCTCGGTATGTGCTGCGGTTAAAGTAATGCGTAAACGCGAGGTGTTATGTGCAACCGTCGGCGGTCTAATTGCAGTGAGCCAAATACCCTCTTGCTTAAGTTTATCTGCCGCTTGCAACGTTTGCTCAGCGCAGCCTAATACAATGGGCTGTATGGCTGTGTTTGATTCCATCACAGCAATATTATGGCTTTTAGCGAGTTGCTTAAACAATGCAATATTGGCATTAAGCTTATCGCGTTTATCATCAGCTGTTTTTATGCATTTAATACGCGCAAGTGTGTGGCTTGCCATTAGCGGCGACATGGCAGTTGAATATGTGTAATCGCGATTAAACTGCAGCATGTAATCAATAAACTGCTGGTTGCCTAATACACACGCGCCACTACTGGCAACGGCTTTGCCAAAGGTAATAACCAGTATCTCGGGTAGTACTATCCCCTCATCTAGCAATGCTTCGCAACTGCCTAAACCGGTTTTACCTAATGCACCAAAGCCGTGTGCGTCGTCAATCATTAGCCATGCGTTGTGCTGTTTTGCAAGTGCGAGTAATTCTTTAAGAGGTGCGGTATCGCCATCCATCGAAAACACGCCTTCGCTTATAATTAGCTTGTTTTGCGCTTTTGATTTTTCGAGCCGTGAGCGTAAATGATTCATGTCGTTGTGATTAAAACGCACTAAAGCCGCGTTAGAGTGCAAAGCACCGTCAATCAAGCTTGCATGATTTAACTTATCTTGAAAAATAGCACTGTTTTGTGCAGCGGCTTTATCTTGAAACAACGCTTTAATTACGCTGCTATTAGCGCTAAACCCTGAATTAAATAACATTCCTGCGCCATAACCAAATTGCTCACATAAGTATTGCTCAAGCGCTTTTTGCTGCGCCTGATAACCTGTAACCAATGCTGAGCTGTGGCTGCCTAATGCTTGGGGGTCATTAAGGTTTACAGCCTCATCCCCAAAACCTAAGTAGTCGTTACTCGCAAAATTAAGATAGGTTTTATTATTAACCGTTATGGTGCGCGCTGTAGAGTGCTCTACTACATTGCGTTTACGAAGCAGCGCATCTTGCTGGCGAGCCTCAAGATGCGTATTTATAAAATCAAAAGGCATAGATATAAAAGCCTACGCTTCGTAAAACAATTCAGACGTTGCTTTGTCGGCTACTTGCGATGAAAGCGAGGCTTCTACTGCTTCGTCTGAATAGTCGTGACGCGTTTCGGGGTTCATGCCTAGTTTTCTAATTAGGTTCATATCAGCATCAGCGTCTGGGTTTTCGGTGGTAAGTAGTTTATCACCATAAAATATTGAGTTTGCACCTGCAAAAAAGCACATTGATTGCATTTGCTCGTTCATGGCGTTACGCCCTGCCGATAAACGTACATAACTGTGTGGCATCATAATACGCGCTGTTGCTATGGTACGTATAAATTCAAAGTGATCTAAATCGTCTACGTTTTCAAGCGGTGTGCCTTTAACTTTAACCAGCATATTAATAGGCACGCTTTCTGGCTGTTGTGGCAAATTAGCTAGTTGCATAAGTAGTCCAAAGCGGTCGCTTGCTTGCTCGCCCATGCCGACTATTCCGCCCGAGCATACTTTCATACCGGCATCGCGTACGTGGTCAATGGTGTTTAGTCTGTCTTGAAAAGTACGGGTTGATATAATTTGCTCGTAATACTCCGGAGACGTGTCGAGGTTATGATTGTAGTAATCAAGCCCTGCGTCTCTAAGTTCATGGGCTTTTTCGTTAGTGAGTTTACCTAGCGTCATACAGGTTTCTAACCCTAGCTCTTTTACTTCTTTAACCATTTGCGAAATGTATGGCATGTCTCTATCTTTTGGATCTGACCATGCAGCGCCCATACAAAAACGGGTCGCGCCTTTTTGTTTTGCAAGGCGTGCTTGCTCTACTACTTTTTCTACTTCTATTAAGCGTTCGCGTTCTAAATCAGTTCGGTAATGCCCCGACTGCGGGCAATACTTACAATCTTCTGGGCAAGCGCCTGTTTTAATTGATAACAACGTAGAAATTTGCACTTCATTTGGGTTAAAGTTAGCACGGTGAACCGATGCGGCTTTAAACAGTAAATCGTTAAATGGCATTTCAAATAATGCTTTAACTTCAGCGTGGGTCCAATCGTGACGAACAGGTGCAAGTTCCATAATACTCTCTTATTTTTTCTCAGCGGTGATATTGGCTTAGTCTACGAGTTGAAGTACCATTGTCAACGAAGTCCATCAAGTTAAAGTTTACATATGAATAAAAAAAATACGATTGACCTTGATTTTGATCGTGAGCACATTTGGCACCCATATACCTCTATGACAAAGCCAATTCCGGTATACCCCGTTACACATGCAAATCACAATATTATTCACCTCGAAACTGGCGAGCAATTAATCGATGGCATGGCCTCGTGGTGGAGTGCAATACATGGCTATAACCACCCTGTTATAAATAACGCCATGATTGAGCAAATTAATAATATGAGCCATATTATGTTTGGCGGTATTACACATAACAGCGCGGTAGAGCTTTGCAAAAAAATAGTAAATATAACGCCGCCTAGTTTAACTAAAGTATTTTTAGCCGACAGCGGCTCGGTAAGTGTTGAAGTGGCAATAAAAATGGCCCTGCAATATTGGTTAAGCCAAGGCATTACAACAAAACAAAAATTAATGACGCCTTACAAGGGCTACCATGGCGACACGTTTGCAGCCATGAGCGTATGTGACCCCGTTAACTCAATGCATAGTTTGTATAGCGGCTTTTTACCTGAGCATGTTTTTGTACCTGCACCGGTGAGTAAGTTTGGCAGCGAATTTAACCAGGCAGAAGCCCAAGAGCTTGAAGCGTACTTTAAAGCAAACCACAGCCAAGTAGCCGCCTTTATCATTGAGCCTATTGTACAAAACGCAGGTGGTATGAACTTTTATCACCCTGATTATTTAGCCTGCGTCCGTAAATTATGCACCCAATATAATGTACTACTAATTTGCGACGAA
Organism: Pseudoalteromonas sp. AS71; assembly: GCF_038900275.1. Classification (NCBI taxonomy): domain Bacteria; kingdom Pseudomonadati; phylum Pseudomonadota; class Gammaproteobacteria; order Alteromonadales; family Pseudoalteromonadaceae; genus Pseudoalteromonas; species Pseudoalteromonas sp. AS71. The sequence continues at coordinate 78,824 of NZ_JBBMQZ010000008.1, forward strand.
ATAGCCACAGGCTTTGGCCGTACAGGTAAATTATTTGCTGTAGAGCACGCCAATATAGAGCCCGATATAATGTGTATTGGTAAAGCATTAACTGGCGGTTCAATGACGCTATCGGCCACTATCACTAGCGATAAAATAGCGATTGGCATAAGCGAAGGTGAAGCAGGTGTTTTAATGCACGGCCCTACGTTTATGGGTAACCCACTTGCCTGTGCAGCGGCCTGCGCAAGTATTGATTTATTACTTAAGCAAAACTGGCAACAACGAATAAAGCAAATTAACACCCAACTACAACAACTTCATAAATGCAGCGAACTTAATGCAGTTGCCAATGTGCGTACCTTAGGTGCAATAGGTGTTGTTGAACTAAACGAGGCTGCGGGCAATGTTGATGTTGCAAAAATTCAGGCCTATTTTGTAGAGCAAGGTGTATGGATACGCCCATTCGGTAAACTAATTTACCTTATGCCACCGTATATAAGTGATGACACCAGTATAAAAACATTGTGTGATGCGATTTATAATGCAATTAACAATAAGCATTACTAATACTTGTTGTTAATTTACTTACTCATATTCTTCATTAGGATTTAGGCTAGGGTGTGGAGACCTTTATGGATTGAAATTTGTCTAATCTGAGGCGATTGAATTGCGGCGCGGGGTATTAACCTAGTGGGCTCGGAAACTGCTCCTGCATTATTCTAATGGCTTACGTCCATATAAGAGTAAGTAAAAACCGAGCAAAACTTTCGCACCCTGCTCACGCCCCTTACCAACATCCGTGGAGTAACAAAGAGCATATCGTCACTATAATATACCCAACGGGCGCGCATTTTTGCGCATTTATTCTACGTTATCGCCTACTTATGCGGAATAAACATATTCCATAGGCCCTGCTTTAAATACCAAACATACTACTGCAAATTCAACCACGAAAGATAATATGCCTAATTAGTAAAAATACTCAGTACAAGTAAGGATAAGCCAGCGCAAAGCCAGATATGGCCAAATTTTTGCCATATTAGCGCGTTTTTATACACTCTGTGAGGGTTGTCTTTATCAACTAATAAGGAACAAGGCTCTCCTTGTTTATATAATTTAAATAACGATTCATCTAAGTCAACTACAACACTGTGAATATCGCCATTGTAATTAAAGCTTACCAACATTGATTGTTGTTGCGCGCATTCTAATGGTAATACACGTGTGTTTATTACGGAGGTGATGTTACTAATTGCACATACTCGCCAATGATGTTTGTTTATCTTACATTTCATCCATCTGAAAAATGGTAATAAACCGGCAGCTATAAAACACATCCCTAAGATTACAAGTATATTACTCATTACATATTAACCTTCTAATAATTGATAAGCACTATGCGCTGCAATTAAGTCGCTAAGTCCAGTACCGACCGATTTAAATAGCGTCATATCTTTATTATTTAAACGGGCATTCTTGTTCTGGATTGCCAATTCGGATAATTCTGCGCAAATTTCGTGTGCGCAAAACACACCCTCTTTAATTGGCAAGAGTAATTCGCCAGCCTCAGCAAGTACGTTTACTTTACTATCAACATATACATTGCTGCGAATAATTGTGGTTGAGTCACATTCACGTTGTTCACTATGGTGATTACCAATTAAATCAATATGAGTGCCTTGGTTTAACCAAGACCCTTTAAATAAAGGTGTTGGCGATCCCGTTGCACAGCTAATCACATCAGCACTGTAAACAACTTCCTTCGTGCTTTTACCAATGACGAACTCCATATTAGGAAATGCCTGCTCTAGGGTATGTTTTAACGCCGCCACTTTTTGAGCATTTCGTGCAATAAGTGTTACTTTCTCAAAATTACGCACCGATATATGTGCTTTAATCATATATAAAGCTAAATTTCCGCTACCAAAAAATACTAAGTGTTTACTGTTTTTTCTGGATAAATACTGGCTTGCTAATGCAGACACAGCTGCAGTTCGCCAAAGCGTAATACGCGTGCCATCGACTAATGCTAATGGTTCACCATGATTGCGAGAAAATAGCATTATTTTAGAATAGAGCGATTGATATTCTGTTTCTGTGTTTGTAGGAAAGTAAGTAAACGCCTTAACGCCAATAACATGTTCATTCCATGCGGGTAATATCGCAAAAGCATCATGATTTGACTTGTCTGTATTAAGTTCGTACACATTACGTTTAGGCATACAAAAAGCAGATGCAAAACCCTTTTGGAGTGCTTTTATTAAAGATTCAAAATTAAGAGCGTAATCAATTTTTTCTGCATTTATTATTTTCATTTTTTACTCCAACCTTAATAGTGCTTATGTTAACTGAGCTTTATATTTAATGGCTCATTAGCACAGCACTATGGCCTGTAGTATTATTAGTAATTAACTCAATAAAAATAGGTTACCCATAAAAAATGCCGAACAGTCTCCTGTTCAGCATTAAGGTTGTATTGCTTCATTGATAGCGATTCTTTGCCTTATGTAGTCTTAAGCAAAGTTATTAAATCAAGTAACAACCTTCTAGGGGAAAACTAAAATTCAATACGTGCAACCAACGACATATAGCGAGCACCTTGGCGGCTAGTCACTAAACCATAGTCAGGGTTTAACTCTAGGCCGTTATCGCCATATTGAGCACGCTCTTCGTTAATATTTATCGCACTATCGCTGTTAAATAAATTATATACAGTACCTTTTAAGGTCATGTCTGAACCAAAAAAATCTGTGTAATAAGTAAGTGACATGTCTACGTTTGTTGACCAAGGCAGATTACCCTTACTGCCTCGTGGCGCAGGGTTGCCATTTTCATCGTAGTGAGATGCTTGATCGTAGTATTTACTAATACATGCATCCCACGGGCTGCCTTGCTCACAGCTATCAACGCCTTCAGGGTGAACAGAGAAATAACTCTTAGGTCGGCCAGACGTAGCGCTTGCAACAATGCCAACGGTTAACGCATCGGTAATATTATAAGCACCACTTACCTTTATTGAATGGCGATGATCGTTTGGTAAATTACCGTAGCCATGATCCATTAAATCGCCGTAGTCATAAGATGTTGTCCAACCTGGATCTGCTTGGTTGTTATCCGTTTTAACTAATCCTTCGGTATTACCATAACTATGTGACCACGTATATGATGTATTGATTCGTAAATCATCAGTTAAGTTGCCATCTAGAGTAAATTCAAGCGCGAGGTATTTTCGTTTAGCTTCTGGTAGTGCCAGTTCTTCGGCGCTCAAATTAACGTTATCTACTTGGCCATCTCCATCAAAGTCATACGACATTTGAATTGCTTCACCAGGGTTATTAAGCACATAATATGAACCTTGCCCTACGTTATCGGTGATACCCATTTCAGCAAGCTTTTTAGCAAGCACAGGACCTACATCGGTATCTTCTACACTGCGACCTAAATCACGGTAAATAGCACGTACACCCGCAGACATAGTGTCAAACACTTCTTGCTGATAACCAATTGTAAATTCATCACTGTACATTGGTTTTAAAGAAGCTGAGGCAATTAACCCTGGTTCAGTAATACCACGCTGGCGCCAGCGTCTATCACGTAACATGTCACCTCTGCTAGGTGAGCCATCAGCCAATAAAGAAGGTGATCCATTGCCTTCTAATTGATCTAATTCGAAATACTCAAACCATTCAATAGATGCAGAACCCTGGGTGATATTCATGTTCGCAGAAACAGGTTGAAAATAACGCCCAAAGGTTGCAAATACTTTTGCACTACCATCGCCACTAACATCATAAATTGCTTGTAAACGTGGCGCGATTTGATTATCTATATCAACAAAAGCGCGACCATCTGAAACAGTGTTTTCGAACTGGCTATAGCGTAAACCCATGTTAAGCACTAAATTATCAGTTGCTTGCCATGAATCATTTATATAAAAGGCTAATGAAGTGGTATCCGAATCGACCTCACGGCTACGTATCCTTCTTTCGATAAAGTCACTACCTAGTGCAGCGCTCGAAACGTCGTTTTCGCCAGCAGTTTTTACTGTCCACCAGCCTTTAGCATCCCCAATGCCATTTTGGCCTTCAAAGAAATCAACTTTCACATTTGTGTAATCCACACCAAATTGGATTGAATGCTCATCTAAGTCCCAGTTAAAATCAATGCGAGCTTGGTCTCGGATGTACTCTTCTTCTGTTACACCGGAATTTGTATGCTGACTTAACGTAACAAAGCCATTTCTTTCATCCCATACACCTGGGTTTGGAGACGCTACCACGTTTTCAACATTTTCAGTAACACGACCAACAACGGCTGACACTGAAAAAGTATCAGTCAGATAGCCATTGTAGTTAATGCTATAAACATTACCGCCATCTTCACCCGGTGCATCAACACCTTGTTGCTCACCAACGACGTTTTCTTCCCACGCGTAAGCAAACGTTTTATCAGTCCAAGTACGTTTATTGTTCATTGCTGAAAAACCTACTGAGTGGTTTTCATTAATAAACCAATCAACTTTTGTAAACCAGCGGTCTTCATCACGCTCAAAATCAGAAAATGTGCTTTGCCCAGCGCTGTTCGACTCTTCTCTTCGTGGAGCAAATAGACCATAGAAGAAAAGCGTATCTTCAATAAGTGCACCGCTCGCCCATAACTGTACTTCTTTAAAATCGTAACTGCTCTGTTGCGTATTGGTACTGATGGTGCCGCTATCTTGGAATATTGAATCATGCTGACTACGAAGACTATCAGGATCCCAGCGTACCTCTGCACCAAATTTAAAATCATTATCACCTGATTTAGATACAGCGTTTACAATACCACCTAGAGCCCCACCAAACTCAGGGCTTACTCCACCCGTTTTAACTTGAGTTTGCGAAATAGCCTCCCATGGTAATCGAATCGAACCTAGCCCAGTACGAATACTTGTTACATTCAAGCCATTAAAGTAGTAACCGTTTTCAGCTGCTGACGATCCACCAAAGCTTGATGCGCCTTTAAAATTAGAACCACCTGGTGCAGCAGTGCCCGGAGCCAACAAAGCAATACTTTCAAAACCTGTATTTACCGGCATTGCTTTGAGCTCTGAACTGCTGAACGTTAAGCCAGAGGTTGAAGAGGCCATATCAACACGACGAATTGCTGAACCGGTTACTGCGATACGCTCTATGTCGGTACCAGCTTTAAAAAGTTGTACGTCAAGTATTATTGATTGGCCAATCGTTACGGCAACATTTTCTTCAGTCATTGTTTGATAACCATCTTTTACAATAGTTACATCGTATGTACCTACAGGTACGTTTCTTAATAAGTAATCACCCTTGGCGTTACTGATAATGGTGTAAACCAATCCCTTACTTTTATGCTTAAGTGTAATAGTTGCGCCGGTTAAATCATTCCCCGATTGGGTAACAATGTTTCCTTTAACAACACTGCTACCATCAACAGCGTATGCCGCTGGCGCGATTAATAATGCTGCTGTTACTGCAGTTGCTAGCAGGGTTTTAGCACCCACGCCCCGAGTTTGTTTTTTGTTATTTGTAAACATGAAAGAGTTCCTTGGTCCTGTTGATTTTTTATTGTGAGACTAGCCTCGACATGAAAAATATACACTCATTACATATTGTATACAATATGTAATATACGTTTATTTTTAGTTAAATTTAAAATGCAGATCATACAGAACCTAAAACCTTTTTAATTTGTACCTAAAAACAGAGACTTGGAGTTCTGTGATTTAATACATAAAACTGAAATATTAAAAATAAATATTTATAACGATGAGTTACTGTTGGAGGCTCGCTTATGTAATCTATGTTATTTGGTGTAATAGACTCCTATATATTTTTAAACTAGATGCTTAATTAATTTTGACCTAGGTATTGCCGAAGTAAATTTTGCTGCTACAATAAATTGCACACTGTATACAATATGCAGAAATAAGAGGAAGTTTAATGAAAACAAAAAGCAAAGACTGGCGATATACTGTTATGCCAGCTGTATTTACTTGGCTTAGAGAGTCACAGTCCGGCACCCTTGAAATTGATTTTGATGCAACGCAAAAATATGCAGCTGATATTTTAAGCGTTAAAGGTAAAGGAGGAACTAAAATGGGAGGGCTTGTTGGCTCTGGCACACTGGGGGAGAATACCTATTTAAGTGACGAGCAGCGTCTTTCTTTACTAAAGGCTCTCTCAAGTGTAGCTAAACAACATAATGTACCATTAATCAGTGGAGCAGCTGCTGAAACTAAAGAACAGCTTGCCAAAATCGTTGCAGAACTTGCGACTGTTGGCGTTGATACCGTGATGGTAATGCCACCAAAAACCACATACACACCTTCTGATGAAGAAATGTATGCATATTATGCCCTTTCTGCAACAGCTGCAAAAGAGACCGGCATAACGATAATGCCTTATAACAACCCTGACGCTGCCGGCTACCATGCGCTATCAACTGATCTTCTTACCAGACTTGCTGCTTTACCTGAAGTAACAGCGCTTAAAATATCTACTATTGATGTATCAGTTATCGAAACCATGATGCTAGAAAATAAAGACCTAAAAGTACTAGCTGGTGTAGATACCGTAACTGTACATGCAGGGCTTGCTGGCGCATGCGGCGGCATTACAGGCGTTGGTTGTATATTTCCAAAAGCAAGTGTCACTATGCAGGAATACGTGAACAACGGTGAGTGGGCCGAGGCAAACAAAATTTCTCAAGCGATGAATTCTATATCTTACCTTGATGCCCAGCCGTTACTTTTAGAGTATTTGAAGTATGCTTTTGGTATTCATCACAATGATACAACTGGAGGCCTTCGTACCTTTGGTAGAAAGTTAACTCAACAGCAAATTGATGACGTGCACACACGGTATGCTTTAGCAAAAGAACGACTTGAGAGCCTGGATTTAATAGACTGACTTTTCAAAAGTTGACAAGCAAAAGCTCCGTTTTTACGGAGTCTTTTTGTAGGTATACATAAGTTGTTTTTGCGGTGATTGCACTGACCCTATTAAATCATACTTATTGAGCATAAAAGAAAAATAGAAATTTAAGGTAGAAAGTTCAGGTGTATCGTTTATGCGAATATTAGCTAAGGTTAAGCTTTACACTTCTAAGCTTTTTGCTCTACCTACCTAAATTATTTTTTAAATATTCACTTTAAAAATGCAGATAAGCTGGTTGAACCTTGAATGGTAGCCAGCTGAGCACATTATAAGAATGTGCTAGCAAAGATTTATTAAAAACTACCTTTTTTCATCTTCTATTTTAAGTAATAGTTTTTTAATGTCGTTTTTTGCGCTCAAGATATGCTTTTTCAAAAAAACACAGGCTTTTTTGGTATCTTTTACGCGGCAAAACTGTAATAAAGTGCGATGCTCTTCGGGCGCAGTAGTTAAGCCACCTGCCAGTAAAATATGCATCCGTACATAACGCTCTGAATTTTTACTATACATATCAACTAGCTCCCGAGTTTGTGGCCGTTGTGCGCGTGAATACAACTTACCATGAAAACGGCTGTTTAAATCGCCCGTTGCCAAGTGAGTATCACCTGCTTCCATGGCGCTTTCAAGCTCAGTTAAGATAAGCTCGGCATCGGTTAAATCTTGATCTGTTAATCCCTCTATTGAGTGACTTAGCAGCTCAGCTTCAAGTAATGCCCTCAAATCAAAAATTTCATCAATTTGTGATGCTGAAAGCTCTGTGGCCGTGGCTCCTTTATGCGCTTCAAAATTAACAAGCCCTTCAGCTTCAAGCTGAAGTAGTGCCTCACGAACAGGTATTCGACTCACATTAAGTTCAGCAGCAAGTGCAGCTTGACGCAGCGGATCACCAGCTTTTATCTCACCGGTTAATATTTTTTCACGAATTGCTTCTGCGACTAGTTGGGTGCGGGTTTTGTGCTCGATAGCCATGGTGATCCTTTTATATTGCATTTAGCATACATTATACCCAAGTTCACTTATATGCCAAGTTATAATCTGCCTAAGCGTCCTTAAGAATAAGGAAAATCGGGAATATACAATTTGTATATCCCGCCCAATAATCTTATGCTTGATAACAAATTGGTCGCATAAATCGCAACATTGCATTTGTACCAACAGAAGTGCTGCGCACATCCGTTGAGCTTGGGAATGGTCCACCATGGTTCATTGAACCACACACTTCTACACCTGTTGGCATTTGATTTTTAATCAAACGGCCTACTTTATATTGCAGTGCTTCAATAACACTATCAGCTTTATTTAAATCAGCCTCAGTACCATGAACACTGGCAGTAAGCTGACCTTGGAGTTTATTTATCAATATCATGAGCTGTTGCTCACTGTCGTAGCGCACAACTAATGCCGCAGGGCCAAACACTTCTTCATGCAAAGTTGGGGTTGTTAAATAATCATCGGCATTACACGCGAAGACATGCGCATTAGCATGAAACGCTTGCTCAAGCTTACCTTTGCCCAACACGCTTAGTTGAGCAAATTGGCTGCGCTCTTCGACTTGTTGTTTAAACGTTTTAACAATCCCAGGGGTGAGCAAGGTGTCTGATGGCGCATAATTAATACACGCAGTAATGTGTGCTTCAAGTTCATCACACCCCGTTGGCACTAACCAAAGCCCAGGACTGGTACAAAATTGCCCGTTGCCCATCAGCATTGACTGGCAAAGTGACTGTGCCATCTCTTTACTCTGTTCTATGGCTTTATTAGGTAAAATAACTTGTGGATTAATACTTCCCAGCTCGCCATAAAATGGGATGGGTTCTTCACGCTTGGCAATCGTTTCTTGCAGTTTACTGGCCACATTAAATGATCCGGTAAAGCCAACCGCTTTAATTCCCGGAGCAGCAACTAATTGATGCGATATGTCATACGCCTTGCTTTGCACCATAGCAAACACCCCTAAAGGCATCGCACTTTCTTTAATGGCTGCAAGCGCCGCTCGTGCCATTAACTCACCCGTACCAGGGTGCGCTGTGTGATTTTTTACAATCACTGGGCAACCTGCAGCAAGCGCTGCTGCAGTATCTCCACCCAGTGTTGAAAAGGCATAAGGAAAATTAGATGCTCCAAATACAGCAACGGGCCCTAACGGTAAATAGTTAAGTTCAGTATGTGGCTTTGGCAAAGGTGCTCTTGTGACATCTGCTTCATCCACTACTTTCAAACCCAGAGGTGACTCAGGGTTTTCACGTAATGCACTAGCAAATGCTTTAAGTTGATTTACGGTGCGCATGCGCTCCCCCTGTAAACGCGCAAGTGGTAGGTTAGTTTCTTGCTGTGTTTGTTCAATTAGCTCATCGCCAAGTACTAAAATTTGCTCTGCGATGCACGTTAAAAAATCTGCACGTTGCGCGAAACTGGTTTTACGGTACTGATAAAACGCCGATTGTGCGGCCTCTATCGCACCGTTTAATTCAGCCGTACTAAGATTAAAAAAGCGCGTTGGTAATGCTTCATTGCGCGCAGGGGAAAATGCGTGAAATTCACCATTCGCTGAATCACCGATCCACTGCCCTGCTACTAAACTTTGTCCTGTTAATGTCATGCTTTGCTCCTCATTAAATTACTTGAAACCCAAATGCATATGGGTCATCGTCATCCACGGTGATCGCGCTTGTGCCCGTCACTCTAGACCAGCCTTGTATACTTGGTAATATGGCTGGTATGCCTGCTATTTCTGTTACTTGCTCAATACAACCAATAAACTGGCTCCCAATATAACTTTCGTGAATAAAATTCTGCCCTTGAGCCAACTGTCCTTTGGCAAAAAGCTGTGCCATACGTGCGCTGGTACCTGTTCCACATGGCGAACGGTCAATAGCTTTGTCGCCATAAAAAACAGCATTTGCTGCATCCGAATTAGGATTTTTAGGTGTGCCTGTCCATAAAACATGGCTAGCACCTTGAACGGTTTTATCTAGCGGGTGCGTACATTGAACTTTCGCGTTTATTGCTTCTCGGACTCTAGGGCTGTACTTTAAAATTTGCCCTGCAGTTAAATGTTCAATGCCTTTATAATTCGTCTGCGGCTCAACAATAATGTAGAAATTACCTCCATAGGCAATATCTACTTTAAGCTCACCTAGCTCAGGTATCTCAATAACTATCGAGCGGTGTGCTAAATATGCGGGTACATTATAAATTTTTACCCACTGTACTTTGCCATCAGTCATTTCATAGTTAATATGAATACGCCCAGCTGGTGTGTCTAACAGCAAAGTACCTGGCACTTTTGCATGTAATAAGCCATGCTCCAAAGCGAAGGTAACAATACCCATCGTACCGTGACCACACATAGGTAAACATCCTGATGTTTCCACGAATAATATAGCTGCATCACCATCTTCCGTGGTGGGTGGATATAAAAACCCGCCCGACATCATATCGTGACCCCTAGGCTCAAACATGAGCGCTTGGCGTATCCAATCGTGATTTTGCAAAAAATCCTGGCGCTTCTCACTCATGCTCAACCCGCTTAATTGCGGGTGACCACTGGTTATTAGCCTTACTGGGTTACCACAGGTATGGCCGTCAATACAAAAAAAGGTCCCTTTGAGCATAACTTATTCCAAATTAAATTTTGTTAAATCAAAGTGGCTTGCCGACGCTTCATTGTAAAGCGAGGTGACAGCTACTTTGTTGTCTGCCGTAACCAGTTCAATAATGCCGTGAACGCCTTCGTTATTTAGTTCATCATTTACTGTTGATGCAAAATTAACGGCGTTATTTGCATTGAACTGAGTCGTTATTACTGAATAGACTCCTTGCCAATTTACTGCCATTTTTATTACCTAATTTATGTTTAGACTTGATATGATAGGTATATTGTATACAATAATCAATATGCCAATGTGGCATTTTACAAATTTATAGGTGCATGGTTCTAAACCAAAAAAGAAAGTTATGCTAAGGCACTGTAAGTAAATAATTAAAGTTGTTACAGCGTTGATTATTAATGGTACACAAAACAACACAGCCCGTTTATTACAGGCTAACAACGCAAATAGTATTAAGTGGAGTAACACATTTTGGCAGAGCAAAAAAAACAACAAATAGCTGTGGTTGGTGCTGGAATTATTGGCATTTGTTGTGCACTTAACCTACAACGAGCTGGCTTTTCCGTCACTTTGTATGACGAAAATGGATTGGCTCAAGGCTGTTCAAAAGGTAATGCGGGGCATTTTGCTACCGAACAAATCTTTCCACTTGCACACCCATCATTATTGAAAAAGTTACCGGGTATGTTATTCAACCCATTGGGTCCACTACGCATAGATTGGCGCTATATTTTTAAAGCGCTGCCATGGTTTTGGCTGTTTACAAAAAATATGAGAAGTAAAACCTACAGTGCAAATATAGAAGCGCTTAAAGCATTAAATAACAGAGCTATTACTGCATACGAGCACTTGCTCAATGAGTTTAATTTAGCCCACTTACTCACAAAAAAAGGAAGTTTGTTAACTTTTGAAACAACATCGCTCACACATATAAAAAAAATTTATAATAGCTTTATAGCTCAAGGTATTGCTGTTGAACTACTCAGCGCTGAAGAGGTTAAATTATTAGAGCCAACCCTATCGGCAGTAATAACACATGCTTTATTATTTAAAGATGTAGCCCACAGCGTAGATCCTTATTTTTTTTGCATTAATTTAGCTGAACAATTTAGTGCACTAGGGGGGAAGTTTTGCCAACAAAAAATATCTAAAATTAAGCAGTCTGACGGCGGGTATATACTCAGTAATAATCAACAAACATTTTTCGTTGATAAAGTTGTTGTTGCAGCAGGAGCATGGAGTAAATCGCTAATAGAGCCTTTAGGTTATAAGGTGCCATTAGATACTGAACGTGGTTACCACTGCATGCTAGCAAGTAATTATGGCTTATCTAGGCCTGTTGCGTCTGCAGAACGAAATTTTATTATGACCCCTATGATCCAAGGACTCCGTATTGCAGGCACTGTTGAATTTGCTGGCACTGAGCGAGAAATGAACGAAAAACGTGCTTTTGCATTAGTACCGCACGCAAAAGCAATGCTAAGTAATTCTTCTATTCCATCAGAACCGAGTAGCATATGGATGGGTTGTAGACCATCTTTGCCAGACTCATTACCCGTAATAAGTGAAGCACCTTACCACCCTAATTTATTTTTTGCCTTTGGCCACCAGCATCTCGGTTTAACACAAGGTGCCGTCACAGGAGAATTAATCACTAGTTTATGTTTAAGACAAGACGCAGAGATTGATCTAACACCTTATAGTATATGCCGATTTAACACCCAAGCGGCAAGTAATTCACACATACCATTTGCGCAATAAGCACATTAACTAGGAGAGTATAATGACAACCAAAGGTATTGGCATTCAAACCAAAGAACAAGCACTTGCTAGTTTGAATGATGTGACTGAAGATTTAACCCCGATTCAACCACAAGAACACCTAGAACGAATTAAAAAAGCTCAGCAATACATGCAGGCCAATGGTATTGATGCCATATATTTAAATGCAGGCACAAACCTTACTTACTTTACGGGAATGCGTTGGTATGCAAGTGAGCGTCTGGTGGGAGCAATTTTACCTGCTAATGGTAGTGTGCAATATATTGCTCCGTATTTTGAAATTGGTTCATTAAATGGCTTTAAAGTGATTGATGGTCCAATTCACGGTTGGCAAGAGCATGAAAGTCCATACGCATTATTTGTCAATATATTATCTGAAATGGGTATTGCTGCTAATGGCACAGTTGGTATTGACGAAAGCGCACAGTTCTTTATTTTTGATGGCATTAATAAAGCCCAAAATGGCTTAAAGTTAGTTAATGCACAGCCTGTTACTGCACATTGTCGCATGCATAAATCAGCCAATGAACTTGCATTAATACAATGTGCTATGGATATGACGCTGGCGGTACATAAAGCAACTGCCAGTATGCTACATGAAGGCATCAGTACCACTGAAGTAGAAGCGTTTATAAAGCAAGCACACCAAAAAGTAGGCGCACCAGGCAATTACTTTTGCATTGTATTATTTGGTGTTGCAACTTCTTTCCCCCATGGTGTAAAAGACGCGCAAATATTAAAAAAAGGTGACATGGTATTAATTGATACTGGTTGTAAAGTGCATGATTACTTATCAGATATCACCCGCACCTACGTATTTGGTGAAGCGAGCGATCGCCAGCGCCAATTTTGGAACTATGAAAAAGCGGCACAAATTGCTGCATTTAATGAAGCAAAAATAGGCCAAACATGTGAAGCCGTAGATGCTGGAGCTCGTAATTATTTAACAGCACAAGGGTTGGGTCCTGAATACCAAACTCCTGGCTGCCCGCATCGCACTGGCCACGGCATTGGCTTAGACATTCATGAATGGCCATATTTAGTAGGCGGTGATAAAACCCCTCTTACTAAAGGTATGTGTTTTAGTAACGAACCAATGCTAGTTGTACCTGATGAATTTGGCGTGCGATTAGAAGATCACTTTTATATGACTGAATCAGGACCTAAATGGTTTACAGAACCCGCACACAGTATTGATAATCCATTTGGCTTGGCTGAGTAAGCCAGATAAACAAAAAATAAATTCGGCTATATAATATAATATTAAACAGCACAGTTGCTCAAACTGTGCTGTTATTATGCCACTTTATGCGTGTATTAATTAAGTTAAAGCTCTCTGCGGTTTGTGTCAACTAAGCCCTCGTCACCCTCTGCTTTACAAGTAAATAATCGCTGTATGAACCTAAAACTCTGCATGTTTTTAACTCATATTTTAAAGGGTAAGTTAAGTATGTAAACGTTATTATTAGTTTACTTTTAAACCCAAACACCATACCATTTATTGTATACAATATACATAAATACAAGGTGACGATAATGATAAAAAGTATAATCCTTCTACTACTCGTATTTTTAACTGTAGCTTGCCAACCACAAGCAGCGACTTATATTAAAAATCCTATTAAACCAATAACACCAGCACTATTAAAAGCTGATATAGCAGTGAACGGTTACACAAGTACACTAAAGGACATAGATATTAAGTTTTTGGGTAAAGAAGTTCCCTACACTTATAGTGAGAGTAAAATTGCTAATAGCCGAGGTTATAATTGGTGGATAAGCAAGCACTTTGCACTTAAAAGTGACCTACCTGAAGAAAAAGTAAGGCTATATTTAGAGTTATTAGAGATGTCTTATCCACACTATGTTGCGTTGTTTGGGATGGAGCCACCTAATATTGAACGCCAACGGATTGCTGTGGTTTATGGTAGTAGTCGTTCAAGAGTCCGTGAAGCTATGCTTGATGATGGTTTTTTACGTGGCGTTCATAAAACAGCTGGTGGTGAAACCATGTATTATAATCGCGCAGGTTACAACTTCCCTAGTCATAGAGAACATCATCAGCGCTACATCGTGATCCACGAAACAATGCATGCATTTCATATGGCATTAAATGGCCATTCTACTTGGGCACCCAATTGGATAACAGAAGGTCTAGCTGATTCAGTTGCTCATCATGTTTATGATCCAAATCTGAAACAACTAACAGTAATGGTATTTGATCGTGCCCCAATGAACTATATAGAGATGGGCTTAAAACAGTATTACAGCGAGAACAAACCCACTATTGAACAAATTAACGATGATCCTGCACTTAAACGCGGTCTTAATTTTTTTATCATTCATTATCTTTTAAGTTCACCAGAGCGAGCACAATTTTTTGCTTACTTTTTAAAGCAGCTTAGGCTAGCTAACCCCCATAGTGAGTCAACCCTTTCAACGGCTAACTCATTACTTAAACACACTTTTAAAGATTGGCAAGCAATTGAACAAGGCTTCGCTGATTTTGTACAAAATATTAAGCCAAGTTTTCATATAGTGTCAGGACCATGGGAGCAAGATGGGGCTTCTTATTGGTTACGAAATACAGACTCAACTGATTTATCTCGTTTAGATATTAACCCACCGAGAAAACAGACCCACCCTGTCATGGATTTTCCTGGGCCATTATCGAATCAGATTATAAATATTTCTAACAAAAACCAAGTGGCTATTTTAATCGGTTTTGAACAATCACAGATACGCCGAAGCGAAGTCGGTGTTGCTTTACAAGCAAAACGTAGCAAACATAATCAACTATATAGGCAGCGTTTTATTGGGAAAGAACAAATAAATGATGATCAGTTGTTGGAATTTATAATCGTTGATGGTGAACGCTTGCATATAAATGGGCAAAATATAAATAAATTTAGTTCATTACAGCTAGGCTTAACACCTGAAATTAGGGAGGCCTTAATTAAAAATAAATCTATTGCCATCCTGCTTTCTTTAGAGGAGGCACATATAAAAATCACCTTAACTGCACTAAATAATAAATTAATAGAGCAGCAAATTATTCTGCCTATCGCTCGTGATATACTAACAACATTAAACACCAAAAAAATCAGCTTACTAAGTAGAAACAACAACCATTTACTTACCCCTTATTTATATCCTGCTAACTCATTTAGTAATACACAGCCATCTGTTGCCCAAATACCTAATCCCTGGGTGTTTAAAAATTATAATTTACTAAGCCGCTTATTCAGAACGTGCCAAATTCATGTCTTTAAACTAACAAATTGTGAGCTTGAATTAAGTAAGTTAATGGCAAAGCTAACAGATAAAAAACACCATACAACTATTAACTCTGAGTTAAACTTAAAGCTTAACGATTACATGAAGCGATTAGGTGATATTGGTTTTAGAGCGCTTTCTGGTATTGATTCAAGTATATACTTTAATAAAAGTGATGCTTTTTTAAGAGTTTACAACCCCACAGATTTTGAACTAAAGATTTCAGCTAACATTCAATTTTTAGATACTAAAGGGAATGTTATTGCAAAACAAAAAATAAGTAATGCGCTAAAACCCGGCACTCATAATCTCGATTTAACGAAAGTCCAAGGCGCTAAAAGTTTAAAGGTTGACCAAAAACTACAATGGCAGTCACTTAGCTATCAATCACATTTTCGTGAATCTCTAATGCCCTTTAATGGTGTTGGAATGAAATATAAGTACACCAAAAACAATAAAAACATAGGTGTTTTCAGCGTAACGCTTACAGGACCATATTCAGGTAAAACTGATGGTACGCTCACTGTTTCTGCTATTTCTGATTTAAAACCTTTAGTAATAAAAGAACTCAAACAAAAGGTGAAAATAGAACCTTATGAGAGCAGAACCTATCACTTTGAATTAGCTAATAACAGTGAGCTCACTCGTGCAAATATTACAGCATATTTAGATGTAGATGGTGAAAAAATAAGATTAGTAAAAAACGTAAACTTAACTAAATAAAATCATGCGTTTTAAGTTGCTCACAAAAGCAGCTTAAAATTCTCGCCAACCTGCGAAAAAATAAACCTGCTTAGTAGTAACATTTATAATCGCTACAAAGTAAGCTTTCTTACATGACATTAAGTTATTTAAATCAAAGAGAAAAATGGGATTTTACGAGTAAATATAGATATATTGATTTTGGCAATCATTATGGATATGATAATGGCTATCATTTACAATTACCTTTTGGACTTCTTTGCTATGAAATTACTATTTAAACCAGCCAAAACTTTAGGTGCAAGCCTTTTACTAGCCTCGGCGTTTATGGCTCAACCAGTATTAGCTAACGGCCCTATTGGCGAGCATGTTAATCATCTTCAAGCTAACCTTAAAAGTTACGCAGAAGAAGTAGAATGGATGGTAGGCAAAGTTGATACCATGGTAAGCGACTACGATACTAAAGGCGCAAAATCTGTAAAAACTGATGATTTAATTGAATATTGGGAATCAGTTAAGTTTCACAGCGCAATAGAAACTAACTTTGTACCGGTATACGCTTCTATTTGGCAGGGTCTTTATGGCGTAAAAATGGCCATTGATAATAAGCAGCCTGCTGAGGAAGTTCGTAAACAACAAAAAGCGATGAACATAGCCTTGTGGCAAGGCCTTGGGGCTGTTAAGCTTGCTGCAAAATTCCAGCAAAAAGGCTTGTTAGACACTGTAAAAGCAACCGCTACAAAAGAAATGACACAAAGTGCCACAATTGATGAAATTAAGCACAAATTAGACCGTGTAGTAGCTAAATTTGCTGAGCGTTTACAAGACGAAGCAACTGAAATTGTTCACGATACTTATCTACACCTGTTTGAAGGCGTTGAAGGTACACTTATTGAGCAAGACGCTAACCTAGTTGAAGTGCTGGAAAAAGACTTTAACGTAACACTGCCACTAGCAATTAAAAACAGCAAAAGCGTAGATGAAGTACGCGATGTGATCAGTGATATGCAAACAAAATTAGACCGCGCTAAGGTTTTAATAGAAAAAGCCGAAAAAGCCCGTAAGGATGTATTTTAAGTGAAGCGTAGGACCTTTATTCAAGGCCTAGCTGCGTTAGGGGTGTTTGGCTCATTGCCACTGCCTCTTTCTCGTGCGCTAGCCGCTGATATAGCAAACCCAGTTTCTGTTGATGATTTACCAAAGCTTAAAGGCGAGTTAACCCTTTATTTAGGCCGAGGCGAAGGTGGTTTGTATGAAAACGTATTGCAAGCAATCCAGAAAAAAAATCCAGACTTTAAACTCGGTATACGCCGAGGTCCTACTGCTGCTTTAGCAAATACGATTGTTGCAGAAGCTAAAGCCGGCGTTCGCCGCGCTGATTTATTTTGGGCGGTTGATTCAGGCGCAATTGGTTTAGTAACCGATGCAGGCCTTGCACAACCTATCCCAGGTGATTTATCTGCTCAGTTACAACCACAGTTTAGATATAAAGAGTGGGCACCTGTAACTGGCCGTATTCGTACATTGCCATATAACACGTCGCGTTTGACCAAAGATCAAATTCCAACAAGTATTATGGAAATTGCCGACAGCGATTTAAGTATTGGCTGGGCGCCCGCCTACGCTTCTTTTCAATCGTTTGTAACCGCAATGCGAATTTTAGAAGGCGACGACAAAACTGCTAAGTGGCTTAAAAAGATTAAAAAACGTGCTAAAACATACGCTGGTGAATTAGGTGTTGTTATGGGCGTTGAACGCGGTGAAGTTGATATTGGTTTTGCTAATCATTATTACACATTGCGTTTAAAATCAGGCAAGCCTGATGCCAAGCTTGATTTAGCATTTACACAAAATGATGCGGGCTGTTTAGTTAATGCATCGGGTGTATTAGCCCTTAACGACGATCCGCTTGCTACTAACTTTATGCGTTACTTACTGAGTAAAGAAGTACAAGGTTACTTAGCCAGTGAAGCGTACGAAATTCCGTTAGTAAATGGTATTACCCAACCTGAGGGTCTACCATCACTTGCTAATATTTCTCCACCTAAAGTAGATTTAACACAGCTTGCTGATTTACGCCCTACTATAGATTTGATGCGTAGCAGCGGCGTATTGTAATGAAAATACCGGCCTCTTATCCAATGGCGCTGCTTGCAGCGCTTGTTGCGCTTACCCCTGTTTATGTATTAATAGTGCTTGCAAGCGATGCAAGCTCAGTATTTGACACCCACAATCTTCAAATTTTAGGCAACACGTTATCGTTAATGGGTTTAACGGTACTCGGATCTATTTTAATTGGTGTGCCACTGGCGTTTATTAGCGCGTATGTGCATTTGCCATTTAAAAAACTCTGGCTGGTTGTATTTGCAGCGCCGCTGGCAATTCCCAGTTATATTGGCGCCTTTACCCTCTATGCTGCTTTTGGCCCCGGTGGCGAAATAAACACCTTAACAGGAATAGAAACACCATCAATGTATGGCCTAACCGGCGCTGCCATTGTAATGACGCTTTATACCTTCCCATTTGTAATGATGACAACTCGCTCATCCTTACTGAGCCTTGACGCGAGCATGGTTAACGCAGCGCGTACGCTTGGAATGTCGATGACGCAAAGTATATTTAAAGTAATATTACCGCGCGTAGTTAACGGTATTGCAGCAGGCTCTTTGTTAGTCGCGCTTTATACGTTATCAGACTTTGGCACGCCCGCAATGATGCGCTTAGATACCTTTACCCGCGTAATTTACGTTGAATACAACGCCTTTGCGTTAGGGCGCGCTGCAATGCTTTCACTTCAACTGATGGTTATTGTCGGTTTTTTACTTTTAGTTGAATCACAAATAAAAACAGCGCCTGAGCGCAATGGTCGCCCGTTAATTTTATTTCCAAACAAATTACAGTTAAGTGCCATGTTTGTTACATTTGCACCTGTTTTGCTACTCGCTATTGGCTTACCTTTGGCTATATTTTCGCTTTGGTTAGCTCGTGATGGTTTTAGCTCATTTGATTTTAATATTGCGTGGAACTCTACGTATGCATCGGGTATTGCGGCAATTGTAGCTGTTATCGTTGCGATCCCCGTTGCACATGCCGCACTGAGTGGAAAAGCGGGTCGTATAATGGAGCGTGTTACTTACTTTGGTTTTGGTATTCCGGGCATAGTAATGGGCACAGCGCTTGTTTACGGTGGTTTGCAGTTACCGTTTTTATATCAAACACTGGGATTGCTTATTATTGCTTATATGCTGCGATTTTTACCACTTGCTGTGGGCTCTGTTAGAACAAGCACTGAGCACTTAGATCCAAGCTTAGTAAAGTCTGCGCGCGTATTAGGGGCAAGCCCACGTGAAGTATTTACTCGCATAACATTGCCTTTAACTATGCGCGGTATTATTGCCGGTGCAGCACTGGTGTTTTTAGAGTCAATGCGCGAACTAGAAGCCACGCTACTACTTGGCCCAACAGGGTTTGAAACACTCTCTACTTATTTATGGCGTGTATACGAAGCGGGCTATTTTGGTCGAGCCGCTATTCCTGGATTATTGTTAGTAGTGATATCTGCCTGCGGGTTAGCTATTATGATGTCTGGCGAAAAACGCAACCAGTTTGAACATTAAGGATTTAAAAAACAATGCTATCTGTAAGTCAGTTGTCTATAGATTATGGCAGTAACCGCGTAGTAAGCGATTTAAACTTATCGCTAGGTGAAAACGAAATCCTTATGCTTGTAGGGCCAACAGGTTGTGGTAAAAGTACAATTTTACAAGCCCTTGCTGGCCTTATACCTATTAGCGAAGGCGAAATAAACACGGGTAAATGGCGTGCTACACCTAAATTAACAATACCTCCTGAAAAACGCAGTGTAGGTATGGTGTTTCAAGATTTTGCATTATTTCCGCACTTAACCGTACAGCAAAACATTTGCTTTAGATTAAAAGATACAGCCCCTGCTGAGTATTGGATAAACCTACTTGGACTGAGCGATTTTAGAGATAAAAAACCAGCAACGCTTTCTGGCGGCCAAAAGCAGCGCGTCGCACTTGCACGCACCCTTGCCCACCAGCCTGACTTTGTATTACTTGATGAGCCGCTTTCTAACTTAGATGCTGCCCTTAAAGACATGCTTCGCTGGGATATTAGAAACGCACTTAAAGCCGCTGGCGTACCTGCTATTTGGGTAACACATGACCAAGAAGAGGCACTTTCTGTTGGCGATCGTGTTGGCGTTTTAAAAGGCGGTGAAATTCAACAAATTGATACGCCAGAGCGCTGCTTTAGTACCCCAAACAATCGCTTTGTGGCACGTTTTTTAGGTGAGGCGAGCTTTATTAGCGGCCAATTTAGCCAAGGACAAGCCACTACTTCAATTGGTAATGCTCCTGCTCATGGCGTTGACTGTGAAAGTGGCGACGTTGATGTACTACTTCGACCAGACGATGTATTACTCGTTCAAAGCAGTGTTGGCAATAACGGCGAAGTTATTTGGGTACGTTTTGAAGGTGGCAGCCGCTTGTGCGCTGTAAAACTTGCGTGCTTTACTGTTGTAACTAGTCGAGTAAGCCATGAAGTTGCGGTAAACCCTGGCGATGAAGTACATGTATCACTAAGTACATCGCACCCACTAGCGGTTTATAAATCTATAGATTAATATTTTTATCTGACTCAAAATTAAGAGGAAACCCGATGAACGGACCAAACCCAAATAATCCTTCACCAATGGAAGGTTTTCCTCAAGTAGGTTTTTTAAAAAACTTTATTACTTCCGCCAATATTGAAGTAGGCGATTATACTTATTATGACGATCCTGATGGGCCTGAGAACTTTGAAAAAAATGTGCTTTACCATTTTGATTTTATCGGAGACAAGCTACTAATCGGTAAGTTTTGTGCCATCGCTAAAGACGTTACTTTTATAATGAATGGTGCTAACCATCAAACTTCTGGCTTTTCTACCTATCCCTTTTTTATATTTGGTAATGGCTGGGGAAAATCTGCACCAAAATCAAATGATTTACCCTTTAAAGGCAATACAGAAATTGGTCATGATGTTTGGATTGGTTATAACGCTACAATTATGCCCGGGGTAAAAATTGGCAGCGGCGCTATTATTGCCAGTAAATCAGTTGTTACCTGCGATGTACCTGCTTATAGCGTTGTGGGTGGAAACCCCGCTAAAGTGATAAAAAACAGATTTGACGATAAAACAATAAATACGCTGCTAGATATAGCTTGGTGGGATTGGAGCAATGAAAAAATCACTGCTCATTTAGATGCTATAACTCAAAATGATTTAGACGTGCTGTCTAAAATTTAGCACTACCACTCAAACATGTACGCCATTTTACTTATTGTTTTAAGCGGGACATTATGAGAATTACGCTTAGCATATAAGTGCTGCATTGACTTGTCTTTCACTTCACCCACTATTACTTCTTTTACTTGATAACCTAGAGCAACAGCAGCTTGAGAGTAAGCTATAAATTCCCACTTTTTAATATTGGTGTTATCTACAATTACCAATGGCATACCTTGAGCAAGTGCATTTATAAAGCGCGCTAAATTTAAATTATGAAATTGCGACAATTTAAATTTATCGAAATGATATTCGCCCTGCTCATTAATAAAGTAATCATCAGTTGAGCAGATTAGGTATTGGCTTTCGTCAACTCCACCTAATTCGTCAGCAAGGCTTTGCGCATAGTAAGACTTACCGCTTCCTGGTAGTCCTCGTAAAATAAAAACTTGTTTCATAGCATCGATTTTTTAAGTGTGAATAAATATTAATTTGATTTGTTTGTTAATAATGCCACAAAATCATTAAATTTAAGAGCAACAAATCATAATAGTGGCAATTAAACTCTAAAAACTGTTTAAAAATAAACCGCATGCATAAAAACTTTTAAAGAGTTGCCCACAATAGTTTTTTTATTCAACTTTACTAGGTAAGATACAGGGTTCAAGTGCAGCGCCGTTTATGTGCAATTTATGCCCGAGTGTTGCGCACAGTTAAAATAAAATAGTTAGGCAACTTATATCATTGGAGTGAAGATGAGCCATTTAGCGATTTCAGAGCTATTAAAAGGCAATGTTGCGGTAGACAGCCAAGTAACAATTAAGGGCTGGATCCGTACTCGCCGCGATTCAAAAGCAGGAATTTCATTTTTAGCCGTTCATGACGGTTCGTGTTTTGATCCTATTCAAGCGGTAGTTCCTAATTCACTGAATAATTATGATGAAGTTACTAGCTTAACAGCCGGTTGTTCTGTGTCGGTTACTGGTGTTTTAGTACAATCTGCTGGCCAAGGTCAATCTTACGAAATTCAAGCTAACACTGTGACTGTATTAGGTTGGGTAGAGAATCCAGATTCATACCCAATGTCGGCAAAGCGCCACAGCATTGAGTACTTACGTGAGCATGCTCACCTTCGCCCTCGTACAAACATGATTGGCGCAGTAACACGTGTACGTAACTGTTTAGCACAAGCTATTCACCGTTTTTACCACGAGCAAGGCTTTTACTGGATCAGCACGCCAATCATTACGGCAAGTGACTGTGAAGGTGCTGGCGAAATGTTCCGTGTGTCTACGCTTGATATGCAAAACTTACCGCTTACAGATAAAGGCGAAGTTGATTACAGCGAAGATTTCTTCGGTAAAGAAGCATTCCTTACTGTATCTGGCCAGTTAAACGGCGAAACGTACGCGTCTGCAATGTCAAAAATTTATACATTTGGCCCTACTTTCCGTGCTGAGAATTCAAATACTTCTCGCCACCTTGCAGAATTTTGGATGGTAGAACCTGAAGTTGCGTTTGCTGATTTAGAAGACATCGCAAAACTTGCTGAAAACATGCTTAAGTATGTATTTAAAGCCGTACTTGAAGAGCGCCGTGACGACATGGAATTTTTTGCACAACGTGTAGAAAAAACTGCAATCACTCGCTTAGAAGAATTTGTAGATAAAGACTTCGCACAAGTTGATTACACAGACGCTGTAGAAATCCTTAAAACGTGTGGTAAAAAGTTTGAGTACGCTGTTGAATGGGGTGTTGATTTACAGTCTGAGCACGAACGTTACTTAGCTGAAGAACACTTTAAAGCACCGGTAGTTATTAAAAACTACCCGCGCGATATTAAAGCATTTTACATGCGCCAAAACGAAGACGGAAAAACCGTTGCTGCAATGGACGTAGTAGCACCAGGTATTGGTGAGATCATTGGTGGTTCACAACGTGAAGAACGCCTTGATGTACTTGATGCACGCCTAGAAGAAATGGGCTTAAACAAAGAAGATTACAGCTGGTACCGCGATTTACGTAAATACGGTAGCGTGCCGCATTCAGGCTTTGGTTTAGGCTTTGAACGCTTAGTTGCTTATGTAACAGGTATGGGCAACGTACGTGACGTTATTGCCTTCCCTCGTACTAAAGGCAGCGCAACTTACTAATACTAAGTTAGCCGTTTATAAATACTAAAAACCAGCCAATTGGCTGGTTTTTTTGTGTTTTTAATTTACCGTATAAAAAAGCCGCAGCACTCTAAGAGCACCACGGCTTTCAACCAGAATAAATTTTGCTTAATTAAGCGTTATAAAGCGCCTTCAAGCTGAGGTAGCACTTCAAATAAATCAGCGACTAGGCCGTAATCTGCTACTTGAAATATTGGCGCATCAGGATCTTTATTAATCGCAACGATTACTTTTGAGTCTTTCATGCCCGCTAAATGCTGAATAGCACCGCTGATACCTACTGCAATATATAAGTTAGGCGCTACAATTTTACCTGTTTGCCCTACTTGCATGTCGTTAGGTACAAAGCCTGCATCAACCGCTGCGCGCGACGCACCAATCGCAGCACCGAGTTTATCGGCAATACCATTAAGTAATGCAAAGTTTTCGCCGTTTTGCATACCACGACCACCCGATATAACCACCGTAGCAGCCGTAAGCTCTGGACGTTCTGACTCTGTTTGTTCAACACTTACAAAGCTACTTAATTGTGAATCTGACACAGTATCAATATTAGTAACAACCGCTGCTGATTGCTCACCTTGTAAATCAAAGCTACTTGCACGTACGGTAATTACTTTTTTACTATCGAGTGACTTAACCGTTGCGATTGCATTTCCTGCATAAATTGGACGTTTAAATGTATCTGCGTCCACTACTGCAATAATTTCAGAAATTTGCGCAACATCTAATAACGCAGCAACACGTGGCATAAAGTTTTTGCCTGTTGTCGTCGCACTTGCAACAATGTGACTGTAGGTATCGCTAAGTGATAAAACTAAATCGGTCATGCTCTCAGCTAACTGATGTTCATAAACGCTATTATCGGCAACTAAAACATTAGCTACGCCATCAATGCTGGCAACTTGTGAGCTCATTGCGCTTAGGCTGTTACCTGCAATAAGTACATCAACAGGAAAACCCATTTTTACTGCAGCGTTAATAGTTTTTGAGGTTTCTGGTTTTAAGGCACCGTTATCGTGCTCTGCAATTACGAGTGTTTTCATTTAAATCACCTTTGCCTCTGTTTTTAATTTTTCTACAAGCTGTGCAACGTCTTCAACAATAATTCCTGCGGTGCGTTTAGCTGGCTCTTCTACGCTTATTAATTGAATTCGCGGTGTTAAATCAACACCAAGCGAATCAGCTGCTATTACTTCAAGCGGCTTACGTTTAGCTTTCATAATATTTGGTAGTGATGCATAACGAGGCTCGTTTAAGCGCAAATCAGTTGTAACAACTGCAGGTAGATTAAGTGCCACCGTTTGCAAACCACCATCCACTTCGCGGGTTACGTTTACTTTACCATCGTTAATAACCACTTTTGATGCAAATGTACCTTGCCCACAATTAGTAAGCGCAGCAAGCATTTGACCTGTTTGATTATTATCTGAGTCGATTGACTGTTTACCTAAAATTACAAGCTCAGGAGATTCTTGCTCTACAATTTTAGCGAGTAGCTTTGCAATATGGAGTGACTCGAGCTTTTCATCGGTTTCAATGTGAATGGCTTTGTCGGCACCCAGTGCTAGTGCTGTGCGTAATTGCTCTTGCGATGCTTTAGGACCAATAGTAACAGCAACAACTTCGCTGGCCGTACCGGCTTCTTTAAGGCGAATGGCTTCTTCTATAGCAATTTCACAAAACGGGTTCATTGCCATTTTTACGTTGGTTAAATCAACGTCGCTGTTGTCACTTTTAACGCGTGCTTTTACGTTGTAATCAATCACTCTTTTTATTGGTACGAGAACTTTCATAGGAACTCCATAATTATTGAAACCTACAAGGTGACGTGCACGTCAACCTATTTATTTTATGAAATTAGACTACTTCCTGTTGACGTAAACGTCAACCTAAAATAACCTTTAACTATTCACAGTCTGTAACGTTTAATTTGCAAGGTTATAAATAGGCTGTACACCTTATTTAAATGCGTAGTAAACATTCGAATAAGTCCGTCATAGATAAAGAGGTTATTATGGTCGAACGTGAAACCATGGAATTTGATGTAGTAATTGTTGGTGCAGGACCTGCTGGGCTTTCAAGTGCAATTAAACTCGCGCAATTAGCACAAGAAAAACAACAAGAGTGCATGATCTGCGTAGTCGAAAAAGGTTCTGAAGTGGGTGCACATGTACTATCTGGTGCTATATTTGAAACCAAAGCTTTGGATGAGCTACTACCAAATTGGCAAGAGCTGGGCGCCCCTGTTACAACCAAAGTCACTAACGATGAAATTTATTGGTTTAATAATAAGCAAAAAGCGACATCTATCCCCGACTTTGCTACGCCTAAAACATTCCATAATGATGGTAACTACATTGTGTCTATGGGTAATGTATGTCGATGGCTTGCAGAGCAAGCTGAAAACTTAGGCGTAGAGATATTCCCAGGATTTAGTGCTCACTCTTTAATAATTGAAGATAAAGCAGTAAAAGGCATTATTACTGGCGATATGGGAGTCGACAAAGACGGTAATGAAAAAGACGGTTACATGCCAGGCATGGAACTTAGAGCAAAATACACTATTTTTGCTGAGGGTTGCCGAGGCCATTTAGGTAAGCAGCTAATTAATGAATTTGCACTTGATGCAGATTCATCGCCACAACATTACGGTTTAGGCTTTAAAGAAATTTGGCAAATAGATGAAAGTAAACATGAGCTAGGCAAAGTAGTTCATGGTACAGGCTGGCCACTCAGCGGCGATACTAATGGTGGTGCATTTATGTATCACAGCGAAAACAATCAAGTTGTTGTAGGTTTAATTGTTGATTTAAATTACTCAAATCCGCATTTAAGTCCATTTGATGAATTTCAACGCATTAAGCACCATCCTGTATTTAAAAAGGTACTTGAAGGCGGTGAACGTATTGCATACGGTGCACGTGCGATAGCCAAAGGCGGCTTACATTCATTACCAAAAATGCATTTTGCTGGTGGATTACTTGTAGGATGCGATGCAGGCACACTTAATTTTGCAAAAATTAAAGGTAATCACACTGCAATGAAATCGGGAATGATTGCCGCTGAGGTTATTTTTGAAGCACTGCAAAATGAGTTAGCAAATACCGATTTAACCAATTATCAAACTGCGTTTGAAAAAACGTGGGCATACAAAGAGCTATATCAATCTCGTAACTTTGGCCCTGCTATGCACAAATTAGGTAAGTTTGTAGGGGGTGCATACAACACGCTTGATCAAAATATCTTTAATGGCGCTTTACCGTTTACGTTTAAAGATAATACGCCCGATCACTCTACCCTTGTTGATGCTAACGCCGCTGACAAAATAGCGTATCCAAAACCAGATGGGCAACTTAGCTTTGATAAACTTTCAAGTGTGTTTTTATCAAATACGAATCACGAAGAATCACAGCCTTGTCATTTAAAGCTCAAAGATGCGTCAATCCCTATTAACGTAAATCTAGTGAAATTTGATGAGCCTGCACAGCGTTATTGCCCAGCAGGCGTTTACGAAGTGCAAGAAGTAGAAGGCAGTAAAGAGTTTGTTATAAACGCTCAAAACTGTGTGCATTGTAAAACCTGTGATATTAAAGACCCTAGTCAAAACATTACATGGGTAACACCTGAAGGCGCTGGTGGGCCAAACTACCCGAATATGTAACTAAATTATGCGCTAGATACGTATTTAAGTACTATTTTTACATATAAATTATAAACATATCCTAAATTGCAGGGGCTTCGGCCCCTTTTTTACGTTATGCTAATAGTAGTTTTAATAAATATGAGTATTATCTATGCCGTCGTCAAAAGTTGTTTTTCGTTTTTTAGCAGAGCCTACTGATGTAAATTTCGGAGGTAAAGTTCATGGTGGGGCCGTCATGAAATGGATTGACCAAGCAGGCTATGCCTGTGCTGCTGGTTGGAGTGGTCATTACTGTGTAACGGTTTCGGTTGCAGGTGTTAAATTTAGACGCCCTATTCTAGTAGGCCAAATTGTAGAAGTAGAAGCAAAAATTGCCCATACGGGTAGAAGTAGCATGCAAATATTTATTCAAGTTAGATGTGGCGACCCAAAAACACAGAACATGGTAGAAACAAACCACTGTGTTATTAGTTTTATTGCTATGGACGAAACTGGCTACCCAATAGAAGTCCCTTCGTTTAAAGCCGTAACCGAAGAAGATATTAAATTAGAAAACTACGCTATAAAAATGAAAGAAATTGCGATAGAAACAGAAAACTTGCTTCATACAGTTTAGATACCAAAATAATCATTTAAGAATGTATCCTATACCTATAGGCATGTAAAAAACTCATAATGTTTTGTAAAACATACAACTTATATTTGAAAACAAAATCATCAAAAAGTTCAGTTTGTTTATAAAACAATCTAAACGCCATAATAACTAATACAAAAGTAGCTATTATGGCGTTTTAATATCATTTTTAAAATTGGCATGTTCGCTGCAATTAGATAATTGTCGTTTGATAAGTTTAATCAAACATTTAAATTATTTTAAAGGAGCTATTCAATGATTAAAACACTTTCTCTTTCTGCACTTGCTTTAGCAACAATGGGTTTTAACTCTGCAGCACACGCTGACATTTCTGATTTCGATTCTCCACGTATCTACACAGGTATTGGTTACGGTCAATATTCTTTTGAATTTGAAGATAGCGATAACGACACTGATTTTGACGACGATGCACAAATGCTTAAAGGTTACGTTGGTGCACAATTTAATGAATACTTAAGCTTAGAGCTTGCATATCAAAACTTTGATGAAGTGAGTGATATCGACAGCAAAGCTGAAATTGATGGCGTATCGCTTGCCGCACGTTTGGGCTATCCTATCACTGAGAGCTTTTCTGTGTATGCAAAAGGCGGTTGGCTTGAATGGGATGCTGATTACACACAAGATTTACCAGTAGGCGGTGTAACAGCTTCTACAGATGGTGGTGATGCGTTTTATGGTGCGGGTATTGAATACGCACTTACAACAAATGTACAATTTCGTTTAGAGTACGAACGCTACAAACTTGATGACGATATTGATCCAGATATGGATGTAGCATCTGTATCAGTTCAGTACATGTTTTAATTAATATTTAACATGTATAAAAGGTAAGCCTAAGGGCTTACCTTTTTTGTTTCAGGCTCTTTTTAATTGATACACTCATATAAACCATTCAGTCTAATTAAAGATTTAAACCGAGCGGTTTATAAGTAATAAACTTTCTTACCTTAATGCGATAAAGACTAAATGCGGGTAGAATAGCGCTCTATTTTATTTGTACCCGAGTACTATGAGCGATTACACCATTTCGGCTATTGGCCACATTGAATCTCCTTATAAACAAAAGTTTGCTATACCTAGGCAACCGCGTTTAGTGCCCCAAGCTAAAGCAAAGCTTATTTTTGCACCTGATTTTAATCGCGAAGAATTTGTACGCGGGCTCGATGAATTTACTCATATTTGGTTGCTATTTCGTTTTCATGAAACAGCTGATAAAGGTTATTCTGCTATGGTACGCCCTCCACGATTAGGTGGTAATGAGCGAAAAGGCGTATTCGCTACCCGCGCTACATTTAGACCCAACGCGATTGGAATGAGCGCTGTAAAACTTGAAGGCATTGAATATAAAAACGGACAGCTTAGCTTATTACTTGCTGGGATTGATTTACTTGATGGCACACCAATCATTGATATAAAACCGTATTTGCCTTATTCAGACTCAATGCCCGATGCAAGCGCTGGCTTTGCTGACACGCGCCCTGAAACACAAATGACGGTTGAATTTAGCCCTCAGGCAATTGAGTTCGTTAATGCCCAATCACAATACCCAGACTTACATGATTTTATAGCCAATGTTTTAAAACAAGATCCTCGCCCTGCTTATAAAAAACAAAAAGAAGAAATGCAAAGCTACGGGATGACTCTCTATGACTTTAATATTCGCTGGCAAGTTAATGATGCACATAACTTAGTAACAAGCATAGAAAAAAACTAAATAACTCACTTAGCGCTTTAGTGTAAAAGCATCCGCTGGTAAACTTAAGCTCTATTAAAAGAATATAATTACTCTATTTCGGAAAAAACATGCGTACAAGCCAATATATACTCGCAACACTTAAAGAAACGCCATCAGATGCTGAAATTGTATCGCATCAGTTAATGCTTAGAGCCGGTATGATCCGTCGCGTCGCTTCGGGTTTATACACTTGGTTACCCTCTGGTTTACGCGTGCTACGTAAAGTAGAAAACATTGTACGTGAAGAAATGGACAAAGCTGGCGCCATTGAAATGCTAATGCCTGTTATTCAACCTGCTGATTTGTGGGAAGAGTCTGGTCGTTGGAATGAATTTGGTCCTGAGCTTATGCGCTTTACAGACCGTCATAACCGTACGTTTGCACTTGGCCCAACACACGAAGAAGTTATTACAGATTTTGTTCGTAAAGAAATAAGCAGCTACAAACAACTACCGGTTACTTTATACCAAGTACAAACTAAAGTACGCGACGAACGTCGTCCTCGCTTTGGGGTAATGCGTGCTCGTGAATTTACAATGAAAGATGCCTACTCTTTTCACTTAAGTGAAGAGTGTTTAGATGCAACTTATCAAGCAATGCACAAAGCATACTGTAACATTTTTGAGCGTTTAGGCCTTGATTACCGCCCTGTTATAGCCGATACAGGCTCTATTGGTGGTAGCGTATCGCATGAGTTTCATGTACTTGCTGAATCGGGCGAAGATGCAATTGCATTTAGTGATGGTAGTGATTACGCCGCTAACATTGAAAAAGCAGAAGCACTGGCACCTATTGAAGCTCGCCCTGAAGCATCAAAAGAGCTTAAAGCGTTTCCAACACCTGACGCTAAAACTATTAACGAGCTTAAAAAACACTACGGTGTTAAGCCACATCGCGGTGTTAAAACGTTAATTGTTTATGGTACGCCTGATGAAAATGAAGTACGTGGTTTAGTTGCCTTAGTACTTCGTGGCGATCACGAATTAAATGAACTAAAAGCTGAAAAACACCCATTAGTAGACTCTCCGCTTGAAATGGCAACAGAGGCGGATATTGTTGCTGCTATTGGCGCAAAGCCTGGCTCATTAGGCCCTGTTGGCTTATCAATGCCTATTATTGTTGATAGAACAGCTAACATACTTGCTGATTTTGTTGCCGGTGCAAATAAAGACGACGAGCATTACAGCGGTATTAACTGGGATCGTGACGTAACTGATTACGACGTTGCTGATATTCGTAATATTGTTGAAGGCGATATGAGCCCATGTGGTGAAGGTACTTTGCAAATTAAACGCGGTATTGAAGTTGGACATATTTTCCAACTTGGCACTAAATACTCAGAAGCCATGAAAGCCGGCGTGTTAAACGAAGGTGGTAAAAACCAAACCATGACTATGGGTTGTTACGGTATTGGTGTTTCACGTATTGTTGCCGCTGCTATTGAGCAGAACAACGATCAATACGGGATCATTTGGCCAAAATCAATCGCGCCATTCGATTTAGCAATTGTTCCAATGAACATGCACAAATCGCATCGTATTCCTGATATTGCAAATAACCTTTACCAAGGTTTAAAAGATGCAGGTCTTGATGTATTATTTGATGATCGTAAAGAGCGCCCTGGCGTTATGTTTAATGACATGGAGCTAATTGGTGTGCCATTTACGCTAGTAATTGGTGAGCGTAACCTTGACGAGAGTAAAGTTGAACTTAAAAACCGCCGTACAGGTGAAAAGCTAATGATTGATATCGATACAGCAATTGATGCAATTAAAGCAGCCGTTAAAGGTTAATAACACCCACGCTTAGAACAGACTATAAGGCCGCATTTAAAATGCGGCCTTTTTTATGCGCAATTAATAGCAATGCGTAATGGTAGCTGATCATCAACTCACCTTTCCTAAGGCGCATTGATCTCGGGGATCGAAATTCGCTCAATCTAGGGACGATTTAATCGCAGCGCGAAGTTTGTAACCTAGTAGACTCGATAACTGCTCCTGCGTTATTTTACTGACTTACATCCATTAAAAAGCCGAGCAAAGCTTCCGCGTCCTGCTTACGCCCCTTACCGACATCTATGTAGGCAACAAAGAGCTAATAGTCCCTTAAGAACTCAAAGGGCAGCGCATGTTTGGCATTTATACTGCGTTATCGCCTATTTATGGGGAATAACCACGCTACATATGCTCTTTATTGCCCAAAAAAACAAACATACTGCTGTAAAATTAATCACGAAAGGTCAACACGCCTTAGCTCTATATAAGTATTTTAATTGCATGACTTTGTATAAATTGTCATAGAGGCTTCGCTAAAGTGTCTCATAAGTGTCATTGGGTTTATCTACAGTGTTAACTATTACACTATGGATAACGGGCATGACAAACAATCAACAGCGTAAGAAACAACACTACCCTACTATTTGGATATCAGATGTTCATTTAGGTTACAAAGACTGTAAAGCCGATTATTTGCTCGATTTTTTAAACTCGGTAGAATCCGACACACTTTATTTAGTGGGTGATATTATTGATTTATGGTCGATGAAAAGACAGTTTTATTGGCACCCTTCGCATTATCAAGTATTGAGCTGTATACAACAAAAAGCAGTTAATGGTACACGCATCATTTATATACCCGGTAATCATGACGAAACGTTTAGGAACTATATAAATCAAACGTTATTTGGTATTGAAATCCACCAGCAGTTTATTCACACCACTAAAGCTAATAAACGTTTTTTACTCGTACACGGTGATGATTTTGATTCAGCGACACGCTATAACAAACTTATTAGTATCGCGGGCGATGCAGGATACGACTTTTTATTAGCTGGACCAATCGTATTCGAAAGCTATTTGGTGGTAATTACTACTCGCTTGCATCATGGATAAAAGCTCGCGTACACAAAGCACGTGAAGCAATTAAAGCCTTCGAAGATGCCGCAATTCATGAAGCTAAAAAGCAAAACGTAGACGGTATTATTTGTGGACACATTCATCATCCCAAAATAAAAGTAGATGACGGAATTATGTATTGTAACGATGGAGATTGGATTGAGAGCTGTACAGCGCTGGTAGAGCAGCAAGATGGAAAAATTGAATTACTACATTGGTCAGACACACAATCCGTACTCGATAGCGCCGACAAAACAAAGTTAAATATATCGACGGATGCTAAACCAAAAAAATCAGCTGCATAAGCAGCTGATTCACAATTAATAACTATTAACTTAGCCAGGTGATTAACTTATCTTTTAGCGTTCTTGGCTTGATTGGTTTAGTAATATAGTCGTTCATGCCTGCAGTTAAACAACGCTCTCTATCACCTTCCATCGCGCTTGCTGTCATCGCAATAATAGGAATGTGTGTGTAATCGACTCCGGCTTTACTATTTCTGATTTCACTTGTTGTATCGTACCCATTTAGATTAGGCATTTGGCAGTCCATTAAAATTACATCAAAGGATTGTTCTGTGTTTTCTCTCAATGCTTCTAATGCTTCTACGCCATCTGATGCACAGGTAATTTTTACTTTAGTACGTTTTAAAATCGCCTTAGCTACTTCAATGTTTATCATATTATCGTCTACTAATAATATATGATAAGCAGAAAGGTCAGGCTCTACTTGTTCTTCTGTTAAGCCCTTGGGTGGCGCTATAATACAGTCATTACTAGCACCAAATAAGCTGGCTAACTTATAGCTGAATTGATCTTGGGTAAGCGGTTTATTTAAAATATGGCTACCTTCAGGTAACACCATTTTAGTTGGTTTATCGGTCACCATGTCGCGTAAAATTAAAACATACTTTTTATTAAACTGTTTACAGTAATTAATAAGGGCATCAATTTGAGGGTGCTCATCATCAATCAATAATAAGTCAGCCTCAAATTCTTTATGCTCACTAAAGTAGTCGAGTCTTATAATGTTTTCTGCATTCACTTTACAAGTTAATAGCAACAAATCGCACACATTTTGATAGACATTATCGCGCGCTATTAATGCAGCTACGATAATGCTAGTAGCAAGTTCAATACCTGTATTTAGTTTTTTCTCTTGTGCGACGTGTAGCTCAACCGTTGCTGTAAATGTACTACCAACGCCCTTTTCACTTATAACAGTGATATTACCACCCATTAACTGAGCGAGCTTTTTACATATAGATAAGCCTAAGCCTGTACCACCAAAGTGGCGGGTTGTGCTTGAGTCTTCTTGTGTAAACACTTCAAATAGTTTGTCTATGTTCTCTGGTGCTATACCAATACCAGTGTCTTTTATTGTAAAGCTCATTAATAACTTTGAGTCGGTAATGTACTTAGAACCAATTGTTAAACTTACTTCACCTCGGTGAGTGAATTTAAAAGCATTATTAACTAAGTTAATTAAAATTTGTTTAAGGCGATGGCTGTCGCCAATAACCATTCTGTCTACTACATCTTTAGTATCTAAAAATACTTCAAGACCTTTGCGCTGGCCCTGTAACGCTAAAGAGCTAATCATATCGCTACATACTGTAACAACATCAAATGTATGATTATCAATATCAAGCTTACCCGCTTCTATTTTCGAAAAATCGAGAATATCGTTAATCAAGTTCATCAGTGAGTTAGCACTGCTGTTGGCTAGTTTTAGGTAATGATATTGTTGTTCGCTTAAGCCATCTTCTTTGAGCATTTCAAGCATACCCAAAACGCCATTCATCGGTGTACGGATTTCGTGAGATATATTTGCTACAAAATCACTTTTTGCTTGGCTTGCTGCTAATGCTTGATCAATTGCGCGCTCTAGCTCAACAGTCCTTTGTGATACTTTTAGCTCCAAAGTACTGTTCAAACCTTCAAGCTCTGATTGAGTGTTTTTTAAGGAGCTAATATTTCTTAAAATAGCCGCTACTTGATAACGGTTATTGTATACATCAAAAATACTGCTGAGCGTAATTGAAAAATATTGTTTATTGCCATAACCATCTGTGTAGATAGCTTCAAACGGCATTTTTGACCCGTTTGAAATTGTCTCTTCTATACAGTTGTTATCGACTTCATTTAAGTTAAATAAAGAGACAAAGTCAGGACTAACACCTGTAATTGAAGTACCAAAAACCTTTTTAGCCGTGCTGTTAAAGTGAACAATTTCGCCAGTTTGCTCAATCGTAAAAATAGCATCCAGTGAGTTTTCAATTACTTTATTATTTTGCTCTTTTAACGAATTAATTAACAATTTACGGTTGATGAAACGTTGGTATAAAAAGGCAATAATTAAAAATATACCAAAAAACATGAGTAGCATAACAATAAAGTTTTGACGCCTTTCACTAACCTTTGCTAACAACGTTTTAGTATTAACACTTACACCAAGCTCTAAAGGTAACATCGCAATATCACCCTCAAGCGAAATACGTTTTTTTAATGTATAAGCAATTGGGTAATTACTTAGCGGTAAAGTACCTTGCTCTAGCATTGTGGTTGCAGCGGAAAATTCTTCAGTCCACGTTTTCGCTTTATTAAATTCAAATCCGAAGCGCAGTTGAGAGTTTGGATGATATAGAAATTCACCTTCATTATTCATGAGGTAAATGTGTGTTCCATCTGGCGATTCAACCGTTAAACTTTTTATTAATTTATCAGCAAAGTAGTTAGTGACTAATATTGCAAATATCTTATTTTTTTCATCAAAAACAGGCTTAGCTACACGAAAAGTACTTATATAGGGTTCTTGTATCTGCCCATTTTCACGGTTGTAATTAATAGGAGAAATATAAACACTTTTATTATCGAGCATGCTCGCTTTTATCATGTAATCGCGTTGACCTTTTTTTTGTAATTGCAGGCCTTGCAGTCGATTAATTTCCCCTCGCTGGTTTCGATCAACCCTGACAACTTCTTGTCCACCATCTGCGAGAATAATATAGCGAGCCTGAAGTATGCTGTCATCTGTGCGCATAAAACCACTAAAAATGCTCGCTAAGCGTTCTTCCCAAACGTCAATGTGCGTGCCTAACAAGGGATCAATTTTCTTATTTTCAGTGGCGCGAGTAATGCCTTTAATCGGGGGGGTAGCGTCTAAAAAGCGAATAGCGGTAACACTATCTTTGAGATGGTTTTTTAGTGAAAGGCTTTTTGTTTCAAGCTCACGTTTTAATTCTATTTGAGCTGAATGGTAAACATCACTTCTTACTTTTTGATCGAACATATATAGAGAAGGCAAAGCTATAAGAACAAATATTATTGTTGCAACGAGCATTAATTTATTATTTTTTGTTACATTCAACAAAATATTTCTTTTTAGCATTTACCTTCACCATAAATTTTTATTGTTATTAGTATAGAGCATTAACGAAAGAATTGGACCATCTAACTAATCAGTTATCGCTATAATTTTTATAATAAAAAGACTAAATCATTAGTTTTATTTAAAGCTCACTCTCTATATGAATTATAAATGAATGAGAGTACTCATATCGACTTACACAGACTATAAAATAGTTGTTTCAACCGATTATCTTTTTAAAATATAAAAGGTAGCCATTGCTACCTTTTATATATTTTTAGAGTGCTAAATCTATATTATCTAAATAGTACATCTTCTCTGTTAAACCATTTAACGCAAAATGCCAGTAGCCCAGCCGCAATGATTGCAGTAGCTAAAAATATTAAACCCACAAATGTGTAATCAACAGTCCCTTTTACTATTTCTTTAATCGCTAAAGCCACGTTTGTAACAGGAATGAATGCAGTTTTAGCAGTAAGCTCCATATTTGGCATTATTGAAATAATAATAGGGAAAAATACACCCATGCTAAGCGGAGCCATGTAGTTTTGCGCTTCTTTAAACGTACGCGCATAAATAGATATAGCTAAAGCTAAGGCTGAGAATATAGCAGCCACAGGTAGTAGCAGTACAAATATCATCAGTAAATCGGTAACTGCTAACGTACTAAACGCGGCTTTAATAAAATCAAGATCAGCAAATGCTAACGCCAGTGCTATCCAACAGCCCATGCTTAAGACAGTTATGGTTGTGGAGGCAATGGATGTAGTTAACAAAGTTATAAATTTACCAAGCACTAGCTCTGTGCGCGTAATAGGTGTAAGTAGGAGTGTTTCTAGCGTGCCGCGCTCTTTTTCGCCAGCACCTAAATCAATAGCTGGGTAAGTAGCCCCCATTAGTACTAATGGTATAAGTAAGTAAGGTAAAAACCCGCCAATTTTTTCGCCAAGGTTTTCACGTTTATCGGCTGTATCCACCTTAATTACTTCAATTGGGTTAAGAATAGATTTTTGAACAGACTCTTCAATACCAAAACTGATTAGCTTTTGAGTTTGCAGCACATCACTGTATTCTTTTGCGAGCTCTTTAACGCGTTCGAATAAAAAATTGATAGATTTTGAATCGTTAAATACAACCTGCCACTGGCTTTGTTTTCCATCATCTAATGTTTGCTCAGCATGGCTTGGTAAATAAATACCCATATCAATATCGCCAGCTATAACGCCAGCTTTAAGCTCTTCAATGTTATTAAAGGTTTTAGTGCCTTTATAAAGCTCAAAACTTTTGTGATAAAACACTTTATCAGTAAACTCTTGTGCGTATTCACCATTAATAATGGCATACGTATTTACTTTTTGTTCTGCATCCATCGCTGCTTGTGAGCTTATAAATGCCATTACAGCAAACAATAACGGAAATATAGCGACAGGGAGCGCAACAACAAATAATAGCGTTTTTTTGTCGCGTAATAACTCTCTTAATTCCTTTTTAAATACCTCAAACATCATGTTTCTCCGTTAATATGTTCATAAACGCTTGATTAAGCTCATCACTATTACCTGCTTGTTTAAATTCATCTACTGTACCGTCAAAGCAGCTAATACCTTCGTTAATTACAGCGACTCGGTCACATAAAAGTGCAACTTCATCTAAATGATGGGTAGAAAAAATAACAGGAGTACCTTGCGCTTTTAAGCCCTTAATAAATTGAATAACGGTTTGCGTGGTCATTATATCGAGCCCCGTTGTTGGCTCATCGAGCACCACTACTGCTGGGCGATGTACAACAGCACGAGCGATATTCGCTTTTTGTTTCATACCAGTTGATAGATTTTCAGCGCGTTTATCTACAAATTTATGCATATCAAGCAATGTAAATAGCTCATCACAACGCGATGCAATATCGCTTTTGCTCATACCGTGAAGCTTTGCAAAATACTCTATGTTTTCTTTTACAGTTAAGCGACCATACAAACCGGTAGAGCCTGATAAAAAACCGATAGACTTACGCCCTAATAACGGTTTTTTTACAATGTCGTTTCCAGCAATTGTTATTGAACCTTCATCGGGCTTTAATGCGGTTGATATCATTCTAAGTGTTGTTGTTTTACCTGCGCCATTGGGTCCTAGTAATCCAAGTACCTCACCCTTCGCGCAGCTAAAGCTTACGTCTCGTACTGAATGAAAATAGTCTTTATCTTCA
Source organism: Pseudoalteromonas sp. AS71 (assembly GCF_038900275.1). Classification (NCBI taxonomy): domain Bacteria; kingdom Pseudomonadati; phylum Pseudomonadota; class Gammaproteobacteria; order Alteromonadales; family Pseudoalteromonadaceae; genus Pseudoalteromonas; species Pseudoalteromonas sp. AS71. Next base: position 117,098 of record NZ_JBBMQZ010000008.1, read on the forward strand.
CGAGGATCGATGTCGTCTATTTTATTTTTTTTGTGATCTTTAGTTAGCTTAAATTTCTTTTTAAGCCCAGCAACTTCTATCATGTTCGCATCCTTCGTTTCGCCCTAAAATAATCTGTATTGTTATAAAAAGAGTCGTCTTTGTTTTCATCATGCCAGCCTGGCACACCTAATAAAGGCAGTGGTGAAAGCTTTTTGTTATCGGCTAAGCAGTTATCTGTATTAATCATCTCATAAAGGGCTTGGTCAAGGTACTGATATTGAGTTACTAAATCTTTACAAAATATTTCATTAGGTACACAAACAAATAACGCTTTACCCGTTAAACCTATATAAGGCTTTGTTAGCATTTCATAATTAGCATGACCAAACATAAAAGGTTTTATTGTTTTACCCCACTCATGTTTGTGTTCAACGAATGCAGTTTTCCATTGGTGATCGCAAAGCCACTGCTGCCATTTACTCTCACTTATAGCTAATACAACGCCACATTCATCAAAAAGCGTTAATGCATTACGATGCTTAGTACGCTGTTGCAGTCCATGCTCAGCTATATCTTGCACATGTCTATGGTTTATTAACGCTTTGGTTTTTGGAAATAAACACCATATAAACCCACCAAATAAGTCATGCCAATTTTTACTTCGTGTAGGTACAACACCCGTTTCAAAAATTACTTGCTCGTAATACCGCTCGCCAAAGTCTAACTTTGCATCATCTTCAAAAGTAATAGGAATATTATTCTCATTAATAGCAGTTAAAAATGGAGAAAACCACTGCGGCGCCGGCCAATCTGTTAGTTCGTTAACTTTAAATAGCTCACGTAAATGCGCAAATGCACCTGTTTCTAAACTACTGATTTGCCACTGCTCGGGGGGAGTAAAACGCTTCATTTAAACCTTTAACAATTTATGCCTATAATTTACGAGAAGTTTACCGCAAAAACTGGTTCTGCTTAATAGAAGTTAATATACTAATCACAACTTAAAACAAAAAAAGAGCTGACATGAAACATTATTTCTCTCTCACACTCCTCGCTACTGCTGTTTTAGCAGGTTGCGCAACAACAAGGATTACCCCTACTGATGTAACAAATGGTTATAACAGTATTCAAGCTGATGAACTGGCTAAACATGTAAAAGTGCTCGCATCGGATGAATTTGGTGGCCGTGCTCCTTCATCACCTGGCGAAAAGCTAACGCTTGATTATTTAACTGCGCAGTTTAAAGCTTTAGGTTTAAAACCAGGTAATGGCGACAGTTACTTACAAGAAGTGCCATTGGTTTCTTTAGAAGCTGATTCAAACATGGTGCTTAGTATTGGTGGTAAAGACTATCAATATAAAAAAGACATGGTTATGGGTAGCAGCCGCATTAGCGCACAAGAAGGCATAGAAAATTCTGAACTTGTATTTGTGGGCTACGGCGTTAATGCACCTGAATACAATTGGAATGATTACGAAGGCTTAGACGTTAAGGGCAAAACAGTTGTAATGCTGGTTAACGATCCGGGCTTTGCAACAAAAGACCCTGCTTTATTTACTGGCGACGCGATGACCTATTACGGTCGTTGGACATACAAATATGAAGAAGCAAGTCGACAAGGTGCAGCTGGCGCAATTATTATTCATGAAACAGCACCTGCGTCATACCCATGGTCGGTTGTTGAAAATTCTTGGAGCGGCGAGCAGTTTGGTTTTCAAAAAGAAAACAACAACATGGACCGCGTAGCCGTTGAAGGCTGGGTTACAACTGACGTAGCAAAAGAGCTTTTTACTAAAGCAGGATTAGATTTCGATACTGCGAAAGAAAACGCAGCTAAAGGTGCTTACCATGTTGATATGGGCGATTTAACTGCTTCTGTTAATGTTAAAAACACGATTAAAAAATCAGTATCGTATAACTTTATCGCTACGTTACCAGGAAGCGAGCAACCAGATGAGCATGTTATTTACTCAGCTCATTGGGATCACTTAGGTACAGATAAAACACGTAAAGGCGATCAAATTTATAACGGTGCTCACGACAATGCAACGGGTACCGCTGGGCTAATTGAAGTAGCCGAAGCCTTTACAAAATTACCTAAGCACCCTAGCCGTTCAATGACATTTTTAGCGGTAACTGCTGAAGAGCAAGGCTTATTAGGGTCTAAGTACTATGCAGCAAATCCAGTGATTGCAGCGAATAAAACAGTCGCTAACATAAACATGGATAGCTTAAATTTATTAGGCAAAGTAAAAGACATGAATGTGGTCGGTATTGGTAAGTCACAAATGGATGAGTTTTTAGCAACTGCAGCTAAAGAGCAAGGCAGAACAATATCAGGCGATCCTAAACCATCATCTGGTGGCTATTACCGCTCTGATCACTTTGCATTTGCTAATATGGGGATTCCAGCCATGTACGCAGGTGGCGGCACAGTCGCAGCTGACGAAGAGACAGCTAATTACCGTAAACGCATGAGTTTAGTACTTCGCGGTTGTTATCATCAACCATGTGATCGTTACCGTGACGAATGGGATTTATCGGGTGCTGTTCAAGACTTACAATTGTTTTATAAAGTAGGTTTTGATATTTCGGAGCAAGAGCAATGGCCAACGTGGAATGCAAACTCAGAATTTCAACGTAAGTAGCATTGGTTTAACATCGAAAAACTCAAAGAGAGTAATCGATTTAAATAGATGCAAATGATATTGATTATCATTTAATTAAAATATACAGTGTTACTAAATTTATTTAATTGGTAACACTGTATGATTTTACTCTCTCAAATAGGATTTATTACGCCCGCTTCTAAACGCTTTGTTAGCCAAAATAAACGTTTATTATTACCGCTTTTTTTGCTGGTATGCTTAGCTGTGCCATCACTTCGTGAGATTACAATAACAGCACTAAGCGATGCTTTTTTTCAAGTTAGCGTATTTGTTGCTGCTACATTATTAATTTATTACTACGCCATAGAGCATTTACCTCAATTAGAGCTTAGTTATTTAAGTGCTAAATCGCCGGTATTAGAAATATTTTTTGCTGCCGTTTTAGGTGCCCTTCCTGGATGTGGTGGTGCAATAATAGTGGTTACCCAGTTTACAAAAGGCCAAGCAAGTTTTGGGGCTATTGTTGCTGTTTTAACAGCTACAATGGGAGATGCCGCATTTTTACTCCTTGCCACTCGCCCTACTGAAGGTTTAACCATAATGGCCATTGGCTTAGTAGTAGGCACGCTTTGTGGTGTTATAGTAAACGCCCTTCATGCAAAAGACTTTTTACGCCCAACAAAGCAAGAACAAAAACACCAAGTTAAAGTATTGCCAACTCGTATAATTAAAATAAGCAAACCCGTTTGGATGTTCGCTATTATTCCAAGCCTCATTATTGCTTTTTTAATTGCATTTAATGTCGACTTTGATCAATTTGGAAAATACACAGGCACAAGTATTAGTATTTTTGGTGCTGCAATGGCGTTATTTACTGTAACTATATGGGCGTATTCTTCTAAAGGTGAAAGCTATAAAGAAGTAACCTCAGAAGACGATGAATGTAATCCACCTTCTAAAATTATTAAAGTACTTCAAGACACACACTTTGTGACCGCATGGGTAGTGGCATCGTTTATGTTGTTTGAGATTTTAGTAAATATTGCAGGGCTTGATTTAAAAAACTGGTTTGCACATTATGCTTATTTAGCGCCACTTATTGCTGTGGTGATTGGTTTTTTACCCGGTTGTGGTCCGCAAATAATTGTTACTACGTTATATATTCAGGGGATCATTCCATTTAGCGCATTAACTGCTAATGCAATATCTAACGATGGTGATGCGTTATTTCCTGCAATTGCAATGGCACCTAAAGCGGCTGTAATTGCGACTGTGTATACATCTATTCCTGCTTTGGCCGTTGGCTATGGCCTTTACTTTTTAAGTTAAAATTGCCATAAACAAAAAAGCTCAGCTATTGCTGAGCTTTTAGGATGTTAACTTATTTTATTTATACGGCTGCTGGTTCTGCAGCTAGTTCTTTTGGATTTGGGCCATAATCGTTCTCACCTTCATGTGAGTTTTGTGCAAGAAAAACAATTAAAACAATCCAACCAATTACTGGCACTAACCAAAGTAGCTGCCACCATCCTGAACGGCCTGTGTCGTGTAAACGACGTGCACCCGCACTCAATTGAGGGATCAATAAAGCTAAGCTATATATTGAGCTTACGAACATTGTGTTTGTAATACCATCTATAACACTTGTTAAAAGCGAAAAAATAATATTAATTAGCATAAACATCCAAAATGCTTTACGACGATTACGGCCTGAAAAATCTGCGTAGCTACGCAACGCGTTCATATAATGTTCCATGAAATTTCCTTAGTGTTATCTTTTATATTCCCTAACGGGGTTAACTTTATTACTTTTTAGTAACATTTGTATCTTAATTAAAAACAGCTGACATTAAAACAAAAAACCAGCTAAAAGCTGGTTTTTATTACATATTAACAATTTAGCTATTAACTCATAGCCATCATCATTGCTGATGGATTTTCTAAGTACGATTTCCATAAATTATTAAAACGAGCAATAGTGCCCCCATCAATAACACGATGATCCCCAGACCAACTCACTTGCATAATAGCTTTACTTACAACCTGCCCACTTTCGTCAAAACGCGGTAAATACTGTAGTTTACCAAGCGCAACAATAGCCACTTCTGGTTTATTAATTATAGGGGTCGCAATAGTGCCGCCAATCGCACCAATGTTAGAGATGCTAATTGTCCCACCTTTTAAATCATCCGGTGCAACACGCCCTTCTCGCGCTGAATGAGTTAAGCGGGTTAAATCATTTGCCACATCAACAATGCTCTTACTCTGGCACGATTTAATGTTAGGCACTAACAAGCCGATTTTAGAATCAACCGCTATACCAATATTATGATCGTTATAATAGGTAAGCTCTGAGCATTCATCGTTCACTTTTGAATTAAGTACAGGGTACTCTTTCATTGCTAGCGACAATGCTTTTACAAAAAATGGCATCATAGTGAGCTTTACGCCTTGTGCTTTGTACTGCTCTTTTAAAGAACTACGCAAAGCTATAAGCTGTGTTAAGTCTATTTCATCGCTAAACGTAAAGTGCGGAATAGTTGAAACCGACGCTACCATTTGCTTGGCCATGGCCGCTTTAATGCCTTTAATTTGCTCGACTCTTACGCCACCGCTTTGATTCTGCGTTTGGTTTTGTACTGCACTTTGAGAAGCATCGCTATCAAGCGGTGAAGTATCAATAGTATTTGGCACTTCGCCTTTTACAAACTCTTCAATATCTTGCTTGTAAATACGTCCATTTTTTCCACTACCTGGTACGCACGTTAAATCAACATCAAGCTCACGTGCTTTACGACGAACTGCAGGCGACGCCACCGCTTTTTGATTGATAACCTTTGCAGCTTGCTGCGTTTTAACAGAGGCAACTTTTTCAGCGGCGGCATTAGTTTGAGCCTTTACGACCGCTTGGTTTATATCAACATTTGGTTTTGGTGCACTGCCTGCAATTGTCATTTGAAACAACGGGCTATGTACTTTGGCTATTTCGCCTTTTTGATAATATAACTTTTGTACAGTGCCTGTATATTTTGCCGGAATTTGTACTAATGCTTTGTCGGTCATTACGTCACAAACCGCTTGGTCTTCTTCTATTTCGTCGCCTTCTGCAACTAACCAATCAACAATCTCACACTCAACAATACCTTCACCAATATCTGGTAAAATAAAGTCCTCAACCACATCAGTTGTATTATTAGTTTTATTTTCAGCTTGTACTGGCTCTTGTACTACTTCATTGCTAATGCTTTCACCTGCAACATCCATAGCAAATAAAGGAGCGTGTACCTTAGCAATCTCACCTTTTAGATAATATAACTTTGAAATTACGCCATCATGCACTGCCGGAATTTGTACTAATGCTTTGTCTGTCATAACATCGCAGATTGGTTGATCCTCAGATACGGTATCGCCTTCTTGTACTAGCCATTCAACTACTTCGCACTCAACAATGCCTTCACCAATATCGGGTAATATAAAATCTTTAGCCATGGTAACCCCTAAAAATCCATTGATTGTTTAATTGCAGCCAACACTTTTAGTGCATCCGGTACGTATTCTTTTTCAAGTGCCAGCGGGTATGGGGTATCTAGACCACATACACGTAAAATTGGCGACTCTAAATGCAAGAAACACTCTTGTTGTATTGTCGCGGCTATCTCTGCACCAAAGCCACTGGTTATAGGCGCTTCATGACTCACGATTAAACGGCCGGTTTTAGTAACCGATTTAGCAATCGTTTCAACATCCCATGGTAAAATACTACGAAGGTCAATAACTTCACAGCTTATACCTTGCTCGCTTGCTTGCTTTGCTGCATCTTCAATAATCTCCATTTGAGCACCCCACGCTAAAAGCGTAATATCACTACCCTCTTGTACTACTTCAGCCGTGCCTAATTCAATACTATAATCTTCTTCTGGCACTTCGCCAATTGATGCACGATATAAACGCTTAGGCTCAAAAAATATGACCGGGTTATCGTCTTTAATTGATGCACGTAATAATCCTTTAGCTTGATAAGGGTTACGCGGTACAACTACTTTCAAACCTGGTGTGTGCGCAAAATACGCTTCGGGTGATTGTGAATGGTACAAACCACCGGCAATGCCACCGCCATAGGGCGTACGAATAGTTAAGTTACCGACATTAAATTCATTACCACTGCGATAACGAAACTTAGCGGCTTCATTTACTATTTGATCAAACGCTGGAAAAATATAATCAGCAAATTGAATTTCTGCTAATGCAGGCGCACCAAAAGCCGCTAAACCATTAGCAAAACCTAAAATACCTTGCTCGGTTAAAGGCGTATTAAAAACACGATGTTTACCGTACTTCTCTTGCAAGCCAGATGTTGCTCTAAATACACCACCGAAGTAACCAACATCTTCACCAAAAATACAGGCTTGAGGATGCTCATTCATCGTAATATCCAGAGCAGAGTTAATTGCGTGGAGCATGTTCATTTTAGCCATTACTTAATTCTCCCTGCAGTTACTGGGTAAGCATCTGGATGCTGTTTTATATGTTCTTTTAGTTGCTCGTATTGGCGTTGCAATAATGGAATTGGTGTATCGTAAACGTCAGATATCAATTCTTCTAAAGCGGGCTTTGCAACAACTTCAGCACGTTTAAGCGCTGCTAAAATTTCTTCACGAATCGACTCTTTTGCTTTTAAATCGTCTTCTTCGTTTAACCAGTCTTGCTTGACCAGCCATTTTCTAAATTTATCAATAGGACACGTTTGATGATTCGCTTCTTCATCTTTAGAACGATAACCACTTGGATCGTCTGACGTAGAATGCGCTCCTAAACGATAAGCAATCGATTCAATAAGTACAGGCTCACCTTGTGTTGAAGCTATTTCGCGTGCTTTTTCAGTCGCCGCATACACAGCAAGTGCATCGGTGCCATCAACACGAATTGTTTTAATACCATAACCCACTCCACGAGAGGCAATACCATCGCCTTTAAACTGCTCATCAGCAGGGGTAGATATGGCATAACCGTTATTACGTGCAAAAAATATAACCGGCGCTCTGTGAACCGCTGCCATATTTAAACCAGCATGAAAGTCACCTTCAGATGCAGCACCTTCACCAAAATAACAAATGGTTACATTATCAATTGTGCTGGAAAGCTCGCCTGTTTTAGCGTCGATGTGCTTTATTTTTTGGCCATATGCATAACCTGTTGCCTGTGGTATTTGCGTACCCAATGGCGATGAGATCGTCATGTAGTTTAGCGCTTTAGAACCATAGTGAATTGGCATTTGACGACCTTTGCCTAAATCCAATTCATTTGAAAACATTTGGTTCATAAATTGATCAAGCGTAAAGCCACGATAATGCAGTGCTGCCTGTTCACGATATTGAGCCATGATCATATCGTCTTGATCAAGTGCAGCAGCAGAGGCTGTAACTGCGGCTTCTTCGCCTAGGCATTGCATATAAAAGCTAACACGGCCTTGGCGCTGCGCGCCTTGCATACGTTCATCTAACAAACGTATAAAACGCATTGTTTCATATAACTTAATAGCCGTATGTTTTGAAATATCAGGTGCGGTTGCACTAGGATGAATGTCGCCGTCCTCAGTTAAAATACTAAGGGTTGGAATATTAAGCGCTTGACCATCAATAAATTCAAGCTCGTGGTTAATATTCAGCGATACGTTATTTGGATTACTCATAACCTACCTTCTTTTGTTGTCGGTAAAACAGTGCCCCTTTAAATTATTATTATGGGTGATTGCTGCTGGTTAAACTTTGCAACATCTGCACTATCTTTAATTAAAGCTGCCAACACTTTACGTTAACGTAAAGTGTTATTCAACAGATCTGGGACGAAACAAAAGCAAATACAGGTTAAATAAGTGGCAAGTTAACGATACGGTTACTTTAATTAATAGTAATCATATAGTTAACTTGAAGACATCAGTGGTCTGATGAGTTTAATTAGACGAAATTGCTATCAATATCCATTGGAATAACTGTAAGGAGTGCTCTTTGCCCTAATGCTACGCTCGCATTTGGGAAAATAATAGCCTCTCCTTCAACGTCAGCGTAAATCGCTTTATCACCGTCGGTTGCAAGAAGTTCACCTTTCGCAAAGCCAGTAAAGTTCTCAGCATTATCAGAAAAAGGAAAACTAAAATCGTCCTGCGTTTTATTAATTGTGCGATGGACAGCAAATAACTCAAAATCGTTTGCATTAAATTCAGGATATTCAACTTCATTTTGACTAATTAATGCAGTTAAGGTTTGCTTTGTTTTTTCAAAGCGAGCCATGTCGTTTTGGCCAAATGGTTTAACTTGACCTAGCTCTACGGTAAATGAATCAGCTCCATGTATAAATGACGAATAATAGCTAAATGTTGTTGCAGGAGATTTCATCATAAGTACGGTATTTACACCACAACTCAATAAAAATTGTAACTGCGACTTTTTCCAAGGCTTACCATGTAAAAATGGATACACAGCAAATTTTTCGTTTTTAGAGCCTCTAATTGCAGTGTGTAAGTCGTAGTGACACCGGCTACTGCCTTGCTCGCCACGCGTATAAAAATCGCTTACGTATTGCTCAAGCTTTGCAGCACGGGTACGCTCATTATTCATTGGTACACCTTCAACTGTATGGTGACCATTAAATAATCTATTTAAGTTTTCTTCTACAAAACGCAGGCCAATATTAATTGATTGTGGATTACCATAAATAAACAAAGCGCGCTGCTTAAGTATCAGCTCGCCTTTTATAATTTGTTTAATAAGTGCATCACAAATTTCAATTGGCGCAGTTTCGTTACCGTGTACGGCGCTTGAATAAACTACATCTTTTGACGTTGTAACAGCAGGTTGAAACTCGATTACACCGGTATCGTGTATATTTACACGAGTTCCATTATCTAAAACAAACTCACCTGCATCTAGATGCCATTCGTTATTGCAACTAAGCGTTAAAAAATCGCCAGTGTGTTTTAATTCATTTAAGTAAGATGGATTGGCAGACATATAATAAGCCCTTAAAAAATAATGTGAGAGTAGACTCTTATGAATATATTTTTATATACACAAGGTATAGAAACGAAAACGGCTGAATAAATCAGCCGTTTTAAAATTATTAGATTAAGTTAGCTTATAACTGAATCTACAAGCTTTTTAGCTTCTTTTTCAAGTAATGCTAAATGCTCTTCACCTTTAAATGATTCAAGGTATATTTTATAAATATCTTCGGTACCTGATGGACGCGCTGCAAACCAGCCGTTCTCAGTTACCACTTTTAAACCACCAATGGCGGCATCGTTACCTGGTGCATGAGTCAATTTTTGCAAAATAGGCTCGCCAGCAAGTGTATCTGCTTTAACATCAGAAGCACTCAATGCTTTTAAACGTGCTTTTTGACCGCTTGTGGCTGGTGCATCTAGGCGTTTATAAATTGGAGAACCAAACTCTTGTTCTAATTCTTTATAAAGCACTGATGGCGTTTTACCTGTCACAGCCAAAATCTCTGCGGCTAATAGACCCATAATGAAGCCATCTTTATCTGTACACCATACAGAGCCATCAAAACGTAGGAATGCAGCACCTGCGCTTTCTTCGCCACCAAAGGCAAGCTTGCCTTTGCTTAAGCCTTCAACAAACCATTTAAAGCCTACTGGTACTTCTTTAACCTTATGGTTGTTACGAGCAGCGACTTTGTCGATCATAGAGCTAGAAACCAATGTTTTGCCAATTTCTACGGTTTCATTCCAATCACGGTGTTTAAGTAAGTAATCGATTGCCACTGCTAAAAAGTGGTTTGGATTCATTAAGCCATCTGGCGTTACAATACCGTGACGATCGTAGTCAGGGTCATTACCAATAGACACATCAAAATCATCTTTTAGTGCAATAAGATTTGCCATTGAATAAGGTGATGAACAATCCATACGAATTTTGCCGTCTTTATCAAGTGGCATAAAAGCAAAACGAGGATCAACAACATCATTAACTACGGTTAAATCTAAATTATATTTTTTTGCAATAACTGGCCAAAAATTAATACCTGAACCACCTAGTGGATCGATACCAATTTTAATACCTGCATCGCTGATTGCTTTTAAATTAACGATATTTGCTAAGTCATCAATATAAGGACTCATTAAATCTTCGTAGCGGATAAAGCCCGAACGCGATGCTTTAGCGAATGGGAATAACTCAACTTCAACTAAATCTTCTAATAAAAGTTGATTAGCTCTGTCTTCAATCCACTTAGTTACGTCGGTATCAGCTGGTCCGCCATTAGGTGGATTGTATTTAAAGCCACCATCTTCAGGAGGGTTATGCGAAGGCGTAACAACAATCCCGTCTGCTAATTCATTTGGGTGTAGTTTATTGTGGCTCACTATAGCGTGGCTGATAACTGGCGTTGGTGTAAAATCACCGTTTTCTTGCGTTATCACTTGCACTTCGTTAGCAACTAATACTTCAATAGCCGAGTTAAATGCCGCTTCACTCAATGCGTGTGTGTCTTTGCCTAAAAATAACGGACCAAATATGTCATTTTGTTTTCTGTAATCACAAATAGCCTGAGTAATCGCTAGAATGTGTGACTCGTTAAATTTAACATCGTAAGAACAACCACGGTGCCCTGAAGTACCAAAAGCAACACAATGATCTGGATTTTGTTCAAGATCAGGTTCGTTTAAGTAGTACGCAGATACTAATTTAGGTACGTTAACCAATGCCGATTGTGGAGCAGTTTTGCCTGCGCCTGAGTGAATAGCCATTATATTTCCTTACAGGTAATCGCGAATTTTTTCAGCTTGCTCTGCACTATATCCAAGGCAAAGAGCAACTTCATGAAGCATCATTTTTTTACGTGTTGTATTAGAATTAGTCATAACCCAATATTCACTATCGGTTATGTTCTTAGGGTTCATACTACTCCCGCTGTTTACTAAAGCTTCTTTACTAGTAGCAAAGTAAACACGGTCACGCCCTTTTATGTCTAATACCGCAGAAAAATCAGTTTTATGTGTGCGGTAAAATGCACTTAAAATAAACAAAAAGCGTCCAACAACGCCCTTTTGCATTGCCAGCTCTTCTTTATTTAATACATTAAAAACATTATCGCTTTTTTGCTTCACTGGTGCGTGAGCTAAAGGCGTTTGTTTTTTTGCAGTCTCAGCAGCAGATGGCTCTGAGCTTTTTAATGTGGCGGTAGACGTGGTCGCAGTTTGATTATTTTGAGTTAGTTCTACGTTTGCGGTTTGAATTTTTTCGCCGCTCAGATTTAATAAACGACGTAAAATAGTGGATGCACTTTCACCAATACTTTGCGTATTGCTTGCAATATATTGATATAACTCGTCGTCTATGTCGATTTGTTTCATGTTCTTCCTGTCATTACGGGTCACATTTTTTTCTCCCGTGTGATTATACCCAAACCAATCAGAAATGCGAGTTACAACAAGCACTCCCGTAAACATATTAATATTTACCTAATTGTTGTTGATTTAACGCCCAAAAGCCCAATTTAATAAATAGTCGCTGTATTTTTTGCTTTTTAGAGCAATGCTCGGCAAACTATGGCGAAATTTTCAGGAGGCGGGTATGCAGTTAAATTACAGGCAACAAGGGCAAGGTCCTAATGTTATTTTGATACATGGGCTTTTTGGATCATTAGAAAACCTAAATGTAATCGCAAAACCATTAAGTGAACACTTTAATGTTATTAACGTTGATTTACGCAACCACGGACTTTCACCGCATAGCAAGGAAATGAACTACCCGGCAATGGCTCAAGATATTGTTGAGTTATTAGCAGATTTGAACATAGATAAAGCACATTTAGTTGGGCATTCTATGGGTGGTAAAGTGGCAATGGAATTAGCGCTTACACATCCTGAACTTGTAAATAAGCTTGTTGTACTTGATATAGCACCTGTTAGTTACCCCGCTCGCCACACAAAAATATTACAAGCATTAAAAGCGGTTTCAGCGCAGTCAATAGACGATAGAAAGCAAGCTGATGTAATTATGCAACCTTATATAGAAGAACTGGGAGTGCGACAGTTTCTACTTAAAAGTCTCGCTAAAAATGAGGAAGGTCATTTTGCATGGCGGTTTAACTTAAATGTGCTTGACGAAAAATATTCTACAATCACATCCAATGTTAATGAAAATAATTCTTGTTCGTGCGATACTCTTTTCATTAAAGGTAATGATTCTGACTATATTTTGCCCGAGCATCGTACTGCAATTAAAGCTCGCTTTAAAAAGACTAAAGCTAAAATAATTCATGGCGCAGGCCATTGGCTTCATGCTCAAAAGCCACTTGCTGTAAATAAAGCGATAAACGACTTTTTAACTGCGGTTTAAAGTAATTTTAATCGCGTGTTTTTGATTTTGCGCACTAAATATATGAATAATTATATGCTATAGTACGCGCCGTTTAATTTAAAGGTTATACGTTGATGGTCAGTCAGTTAATTAACGAATTTGATACCCTAGGGTTGTATTTTGGCTTAGCCGGTATTTTCATATTCATCGGCATGGCAATTAAAGACGTACTAAAAAGTGGCAATGTGCCTAAGTTCGGACAATACATTGTCTGGGGCGTGCTCTTTTTAGGTTGTTCGGGCTTTATTGCTAAAGGGCTTATTCAAGTATTTTGGCAAGGCGCAGGTGTAGGTTAAGCATGGCGAAGTCAGAAACAGATAGAACTACACTCGATTTATTTGAATACGAAAAACGCCCAGGCAGACCTAAAACCAATCCCCTTTCACGGGATATGCAGTTAAAGGTAAATAAACGTAATCAAATAAAAAGAGATAAAGCACGTGGTTTAAAGCGTGTTGAATTTAAAGTTTCATCGCAGTTATATCAAGCATTGAGTGATATGGCAGATGCACAAAATATTAGCCGCAGTGCGCTGATTGAAACAATTTTACAAGAAAGATTGGCTATTGATACATAAAAGGTTTTAAATCCATGGCAAGTGTAGGCATTTTTTTCGGAAGTGACACAGGTAACACAGAACACGTAGCAAAAATGATCCAAAAAGAATTGGGTAAAAAGCTAGTGGCTGTTCATGATATTGCAAAAAGCTCTAAAGAAGAGATTGCTGAATTTGATTTGATCTTATTCGGTATCCCTACTTGGTACTACGGCGAAGCACAATGTGACTGGGATGATTTTTTTCCAGAGCTTGAAGAAGTAGACTTTGAAGGTAAACTTGTCGCTATTTTTGGTTGTGGAGACCAAGAAGATTACGCTGAGTACTTTTTAGATGCTATGGGCATGATCAATGATATCGTTACTGAGCGTGGCGCGATTGTAGTTGGTCATTGGCCGAGTGAAAGCTATGACTTTGAAGCATCTAAAGGTATGGCAGACGATAACCATTTTGTAGGTTTAGGCATTGACGAAGACCGCCAACCAGAGCTTACAGAACAACGTGTTAAAGCATGGTCTGCTCAAGTATATGAAGAAATGTGTTTAAGTGAATTAGCTGACTAATTTACTGCATATATCGCTAGCTGTTTAAATAATTATCAAACAGTTAGCGTTTTAAGCTTTAGTGGCAATATAAATCAATTGTTCTTTGCACTTAACGCTTAGGCACGTTATCCTGTTTGTTGCTAATGTGTCGTGTACATCTTTGCAAGATGTCTAGTATAACCAAATAAAATTGAGACAGATTTAATGACTGATCATAACTTGGAACTTAAAAAAGCCGGTTTAAAAGTAACTTTACCGCGTATTAAAATATTAGAGATTTTACAATCTCCAGATAACCAACACATCAGCGCTGAAGATGTTTACAAAATTCTTTTGGATTTAGGCGAAGAAATTGGTCTTGCAACTGTATACCGCGTACTTAACCAATTTGATGATGCGGGTATTGTAAGCCGTCATCACTTTGAAGGTGGCAAATCAGTATTTGAACTTTCTGGAAGCACACACCACGATCATTTAGTATGTTTGAAATGTGGCAAAGTGGTAGAGTTTGAAGATGAGATGATTGAACGTCGTCAACTTGAAATTTCTGAAGAAAATGGTATTACACTTACAAACCACTCTTTATATTTATACGGTGAGTGTAATGATAAAGCAGCGTGTAAAGAATTTAGCGACGCTAACAGCTAATACCGCTTTTAAAAAGCAATAAAAAACCTGCTGGGTGCAGGTTTTTTTGTGTCTAAAATACGCTTGTAATAAACATACCCAGTAAAAACTGGGGATATTAAACCTGAACTCTGGTTAAGAGATTTACCAACGTATTGAATCATGGTGATATTTAAATTTATTTTCTCTAGCCAGAGATTTTAAGTGAAAACAAGGCGAATTCACGCGTCAATAGCTGGCCTATTGCAAGTAAATTCAACGCAGTTAGCGCTGAAAATAGTTGCTCGAGATAGATTTATTATCCAGAGTTCAGGTTTTTTAGATATTACTTATTGAGTTTTAGACCATGAATCGCGAAGACCCACTGTTTGGTTAAATACAACGTTCTCTGATTTAGAATCACGAGAGAAATAACCTGTACGCTCAAACTGAAAGCCCTGCTCTGCTTGTGAATTGGCAAGCGATGGCTCTAATTTAGCGTTTGATAAAACAACCAGTGACTCTGGGTTTAGTGTAGTTTCAAATTCCTCTGCAGCTGCTGGATTTGGCACACTAAACAAACGATCGTATAAACGAACTTCTGCCGTAATACACTCTGGTGCTGAAACCCAGTGAATAACACCTTTTACTTTACGTCCATCACTTGGGTTTTTACCCAGTGTTTCAGTATCGTAAGTACAGAAAATAGTTGTGATTTCGCCGTTTTCGTCTTTTTCAACACGTTGTGCTTTAATAACATAAGCACCACGTAAACGTACTTCTTTATCAAGCACTAAACGTTTAAACTTGTTATTCGCTTCTTCTTTAAAGTCTTCTCGTTCTATATAGATTTCACGAGTAAATAGTACATCACGGCGACCCATTTCTTCTTTATTTGGGTGATTAGCCACAGATAAAACCTCAACTTTGTCTGCATCGTAGTTTTCAATAACAACTTTAACAGGATCGAGTACGGCCATTGCACGCGGTGCATTTTCGTTTAAGTCTTCACGGATACACGCTTCAAGCATGCCCATTTCAACCATATTCTCTTGCTTTGTTACACCAATGCGCAAACAAAACTCACGAATTGAGCCAGGTGTATAACCACGGCGACGTAAACCTGCAATTGTAGGCATACGTGGGTCATCCCAGCCCTCAACAAAATTGTTTACCACTAAGTCGCTTAGCTTACGCTTAGACATAATTGTGTATTCAAGATTTAAACGTGAAAACTCAATTTGCTGTGGGTGACACTCTAAACTAATGTTATCAAGTACCCAATCGTATAAACGACGGTTATCTTGGAATTCTAATGTACATAACGAATGTGTAATGCCCTCTAGCGCATCAGAAATACAGTGCGTAAAGTCATACATTGGATAAATGCACCACTTGTCTGCTGTTTGATGATGATGAGCAAAACGTACACGGTAAATAATTGGATCGCGAAGCACCATAAATGAGCTTGCCATATCAATTTTTGCACGCAAGACACATTCACCTTCTTTGAATTCGCCAGCACGCATTTTTTCAAATAACGCTAGGTTTTCTTCAACTGAAGTATCTCTGTATGGGCTGTTTTTACCTGGCTCTTTTAATGTGCCACGATATTCACGTGCTTGATCTGCTGTTAAAAAACAAACGTACGCTAAACCTTTTTCAATTAACTCAACAGCGTAGCCATATAAAGTATCAAAATAATTAGAAGAATACTTTATATCACCATCCCAATTGAAACCTAACCACTGAACATCTTCTTTTATAGAATTAACATAGTTAATATCTTCTTTTTCTGGGTTTGTATCGTCGAAACGTAGGTTACATAAACCATTGTAATCTTTTGCGATGCCAAAATTTAAACAAATTGATTTGGCATGACCAATATGCAAAAAACCATTTGGTTCAGGTGGGAAACGTGTATGCGTAGTGGCATGTTTTCCACTTGATAAGTCTTCATCAATTCGGGTTCTAATAAAGTTACTTGGGCGATTCTCAGTTTCCGCCATAGGAGTGCAGTCCTCTAAATATTACGTAATAACAAAACTAATGCATTATTACAAAAACATACACTAACATACAGCAATAGATTAAGGTTTATTTTAGATATTGCTTAACTTTAATTCAGCTTAACTCTTGTTTATGAATAAAATTTGTTTTAGCGCAATATTTAAGTCATCAAAGCCAATTATAGTAGCAAAATAACCTACTTTATAAGGATTCGAAGATGGCTACACTTAATCAACATCGTGTATATATTCCAACTAACGCACGCGCAAACCACTACCTTTTAGCAGAAATCACCCCTAATCAAGATTTTTACAAAAGTTTTAGTGATATAAATTGTTGCTATGAACGTATTGCGCGCCAACTGTTTGCTTCTTGCGATGAATATGAGCTTTATAATGTGCACTTATTAGCGAATGATAAACTGCCCGTTGTAAGGTTTAATGATGAGTCTTATCAGTTTGAGACAGATAAACAGATGCTCTTTTTTTATAACCCTTGCTATCATGAAGCGCATAAGATTTATTACACTGAAGGTACACCGAGTAAAAAAATACGTATTCTATTTTTAGCTACAGGCGATGATTTACGAGCCAACTCTGCAGAATTTCATAATAAAGTTCAAAAAGTCTTAAACACTCTACAAGAACAACTTTTAGTAAATCAATCCCAGTTTAAACTTCGCGATCATCAACACTTAACATATGACCTATTTGCTAAAGAAAAAGGCAATAAGGAAAGCTATGGTTACAAATTAAGAAGCCTTTTCCCTCGCTATCAGTCAAGACAATGCAGCATACCCGATGATCACGCAGAGATGACTTACGCGACTTTTACTATACCGGTTTCGCGGGCTATTAAAACGCAATTTCAAACACTAATGAACACAAATGACTATGCTAAATTTTATGACTACTTTGCCTACTCATTTATACGTGCGTGTCAAAATAACAACCTGAATCATGGCGCTATGGTTGCTAATGGCGCAACACCTATTATACGAAACAGTAAAATTGATAAAAGTGAAGGCAATGCAGAACTTCAAAAATTAAGTTTTGATATTGACTCTAATGAAAATCAGATTAAGTATTTTTATGAGGCAAATAAACTAGTAGAGACCCTACATTTTGTAGTGGTTGCTACACAACAGGATAAACATGAAATGGGGTACGGTCGATTTATGAACCAAGTGGAAAAAACAATTCATTCTCTGTGCAATGAGCTAGCCATAAATAAGCAGCGACAAGATTTATCTGTACGTTTTTTCCAGCATATTAGTTACCCGTTCTAAATTTTCAGCTAATAACAAAAAGGCCCGCATATGCGGGCCTTTTTAAAGGAAACAAGCGATTACCAGCCTGTTTTCTCTTTAAGTGCTTTACCGATTTCAGCAAGTGAACGTACAGTTTTTACGCCCGCAGCTTCTAATGCAGCAAATTTCTCATCAGCAGTACCTTTACCGCCTGCGATGATTGCGCCAGCGTGACCCATACGCTTACCTTCTGGTGCAGTAACACCAGCAATGTAAGATACTACAGGTTTAGTTACGTTAGCTTTGATGTACTCTGCAGCTTCTTCTTCTGCAGTACCACCAATTTCACCAATCATTACGATTGCTTCAGTTTGTGGATCTTTTTCGAACATTTCTAGAACGTCGATAAAGTTAGTACCTGGGATTGGATCACCACCAATACCAACACACGTAGACTGACCAAAACCAGCATCAGTAGTTTGCTTAACCGCTTCGTACGTTAAAGTACCAGAGCGAGAAACAATACCTACTTTACCAGGTTTGTGGATGTGACCAGGCATGATACCAATCTTAGTCTCACCAGGAGTAATAACACCTGGACAGTTAGGACCGATCATACGAGTACCTGTTTGATCTAGTTTAACTTTAACGTCAACCATATCAAGCGTAGGGATACCTTCAGTGATACAAACAATCAGCTCGATGCCAGCATCGATAGCTTCTAAGATTGCATCTTTACAGAAAGGAGCTGGTACGTAGATAACTGAAGCAGTTGCGCCAGTTTCTTGAACAGCATCACGAACTGTGTTGAATACAGGAAGACCAAGGTGCGTTTGACCGCCTTTACCTGGGCTTACACCACCAACCATTTGTGTACCGTACTCAAGCGCTTGCTCTGAGTGGAAAGTACCTTGGCCACCAGTGAAACCTTGACAGATAACTTTTGTATCTTTATTGATTAATACAGACATTATTTGCCCTCCGCAGCAGCAACAACTTTCTCAGCAGCGTCTGTTAGTGATTCAGCAGCAATGATATCTAGACCTGAGTTCTTAAGAACTTCACGACCTAATTCAGCATTAGTACCTTCTAAACGTACAACTACAGGTACATTTACGCCAACTTCTTTAACTGCGCCAATGATACCTTCAGCAATCATGTCACAACGTACGATACCGCCAAAGATGTTTACTAAAACAGCTTTAACATTATCGTCAGAAAGGATGATTTTGAATGCTTCAGAAACACGTTCTTTAGTCGCGCCGCCGCCAACATCTAGGAAGTTAGCCGGTTTGCCGCCGTGTAGGTTTACGATGTCCATAGTACCCATTGCTAGGCCTGCACCGTTAACCATACAACCAACATTGCCATCTAGAGCAACGTAGTTAAGCTCGAAGCTTGCTGCGTGTGCTTCACGTGCATCTTCTTGAGATGGATCGTGGAACTCACGGATTTTAGGTTGACGGTAAAGTGCATTACCATCAATACCGATTTTTCCGTCAAGACAGTGAAGGTTACCTTCGTCTGTAATTACTAACGGGTTGATCTCAAGTAGTGCGAAATCAAAATCAGTAAACATGTTACCAAGACCCATAAAGATCTTAACAAACTGCTTCATTTGTACTGGGTTCAGACCCAATTTAAAGCCTAGTTCACGTGCTTGGTAAGCTTGAGGACCCACTAATGGATCAATTTCAGCTTTGTGGATAAGCTCTGGTGTTTCTTCTGCAACAGTTTCAATTTCAACGCCGCCTTCAGTAGACGCCATGAAAACTACTTTGCGAGATGCACGGTCAACTACTGCACCTAGGTACAATTCGTTAGCAATGTCAGTACAGCTTTCAACTAAAATTTTAGCTACTGGCTGACCTTTCTCGTCTGTTTGGTAAGTAACTAGGTTTTTACCCAACCAGTTAGCTGCAAACGCTTTTACTTCGTCGATAGTTTTTACTAGCTTTACACCGCCAGCTTTACCACGTCCACCTGCGTGAACCTGAGTTTTAACAACCCACATATCACCGCCGATTTTTTCAGCAGCTGCTGCAGCTTCTTCAGGTGTATCGCAAGCGAAACCCTGAGAAACTGGTAAACCATATTCGGCAAAAAGTTGTTTTGCCTGATACTCATGCAAATTCATGATGCTTTATCCAATTTTTTATACTAAAAGAGCTGAATATTTTTTCAAATAAACAACTATCCCAAATTGCGCACCTAGTATAGATCCCAAGGCTTAACATGAAAACCCCAGTAAGACCAAAGGCGCAAAAAAAAAGCTGTGAATGTTCATTCACAGCTTACATTTCATACAACTAGATTAAACATCTAGCAATAAGCGAGTTGGATCTTCAAGTAACTCTTTAATAGTCACTAAGAAACCAACTGATTCTTTACCATCAATGATACGGTGGTCATAAGAAAGAGCTAAATACATCATAGGAAGTATTTCTACTTTACCATTTACAGCCATCGGACGGTCTTGGATTTTATGCATACCCAAAATTGAAGACTGTGGCAAGTTAATGATAGGTGTAGATAGTAATGAACCAAATACGCCGCCATTAGTAATAGTGAAATTACCACCGGTCATATCTGCAAGCGTTAGCTTACCATCACGACCTTTAAGTGCTAATTCGCGAATACCCTTTTCGATTTCAGCAACAGATAGTTTGTCACAATCTTTAAGTACTGGAGTAACTAAACCACGTGGAGTAGATACTGCAATGCTGATATCAAAATAGTTATGGTAAACAATATCGTCACCATCAATTGATGCATTAACATCTGGGAAGCGTTTAAGTGCTTCAGTTACCGCTTTCACGTAGAAAGACATGAAACCTAAACGAATGCCATGACGCTTTTCAAATACTTCTTGGTACTGCTTACGAAGGCTCATGATTGGTTCCATGTTCACTTCGTTGAATGTTGTTAACATTGCAGTTGAATTTTTAGCTTCAAGAAGACGTGTAGCAATCGTTTTACGCAGGCGAGTCATAGGAACACGTTTTTGAGTACGATCGCCCATCGGTGCTGCAGGAGCAGAAGCTTCTGCTTTTTTAGCCGCTGGCGCTGGTGCTTTTAAGAACGTATCAACGTCTTCTTTAGTTACGCGGCCATTTTTACCCGTGCCGTTAATTTTAGAAGCGTCTAAGCCTTTCTCAGCAATTAAACGACGAACTGATGGTGTTAACACATCTGAACTTTCGCTAGAATCTGCTGCTGGCGTTTCGTCTGCTTTTGCAGCTGGAGCCGCTGGTGCACCGCCTGCTTTAACCGAACCAATTACTTGCTCGCCTAGTACAGTATCGCCTTCGTTGTGAATGATATCACCCATGATGCCATCTTCTTGAGCTACTACTTCAAGAACAACTTTATCTGTTTCAATATCTACCAAGTTTTGGTCGCGTGTTACTGCGTCACCTGGTTGTACATGCCATGTAGCAATTGTTGCGTCTGCAACTGATTCTGGAAGTACAGGTACTTTAATGTCCACTTCTTTACCTTCTGATGCTGGTGCTGATTGCGCCGCTGGCGCGTCTTCTGATTTAGCTGGTGCTGATTCTTCTTTAGATGAACCTTCACTTGCTGGCGCTGCATCAGCATCACCAAGTAAACCCATAACTTGATCGCCAAGTACGGTTGCACCTTCTTCTTGTGATATTTCTGTAATTACACCGTCGTGCTGTGCAACCACTTCTAAAACCACTTTATCTGTTTCAATGTCTACTAAGTTTTGATCGCGAGTTACTTTGTCGCCAACACTTACATGCCATGTAGCAACGGTAGCATCTGCAACCGACTCAGGAAGAACAGGAACTTTAATTTCTGTGCTCATTGCTTATCCTTTATTTTCTATAGTAAGCGCGTCGGCTACGAGCGCTTGTTGTTCTTTAGTATGTACTGACATGTAACCACACGCTGGCGATGCAGAGGCTTTACGACCTGCATATTTTAATTTAGCACCTTGTGGGATTGCATCAATAAAGTGATGTTGTGAACAGTACCATGCACCTTGGTTTTGTGGCTCTTCTTGACACCAAACAAAATCAGTTACGTGTTGGTAACGCTCTATAATTGTTTGCATTTCATCGTGTGGGAACGGGTATAACTGTTCAACACGTACAATTGCAATATTATCTTGCTCAAGCTTACGACGTTCTTGTAATAGCTCGTAGTAAACTTTACCGCTACAAAATACAACACGCTCTACTTTCTCTGGCTTAATATCATCGATTTCGTCAATCATATTATGGAAAACACCGTGTGAAAGCTCTTTAAGTGATGAAGTAGCAAGCGGGTGACGAAGTAGTGACTTAGGCGTCATAACAATCAATGGACGACGAAGTGGTCGAACTGATTGACGACGAAGCATAGCGTAAACTTGCGCTGGCGTTGAAGGAACACATACTTGCATATTGTGATCAGCACATAGTTGCAAGAAACGCTCTAGGCGTGCTGAACTATGCTCTGGACCTTGACCTTCGTAACCATGAGGTAACAATATTGTAAGACCACATAGACGGCCCCATTTTTGCTCACCAGAACTTAAAAATTGGTCAAATACTACTTGAGCGCCATTGGCAAAATCACCAAATTGAGCTTCCCAAAGTAGTAGTGAAGTTGGCTCCGCAGTTGCATAACCATATTCAAAGGCAACAACAGCTTCTTCAGAAAGAACAGAGTCAAATATTTGAAAAGTACCTTGGTCTTCACTCAAGTGTTGAAGTGGCGTATAAGTAGCACCGTCTGATTGGCTATGAACTACCGCATGACGGTGGAAAAAAGTACCACGTCCTGAATCCTGACCCGTTAAACGAATATCAGTACCTTCAGTTGCAATTGTTGCATAAGCAAGCGTTTCAGCCATACCCCAATCAAGTGGTTTCTCTCCAGAAGCCATTAGTTTACGGTCGTCATAGATCTTTTTAACGCGTGACTGTGCTTTATACTGCTCTGGATAAGAAGCTATCTTCTCACCAAGAGCCTTAAGCTCTTCTAAAGGTACGCTAGCATCATACTCAACGTCCCATTCATGACCAACATACTTTGCCCAATCAGAAGAATGTGAAGTCTCTGGCTGTATTTCAGAAACAACACAGTTACCTTCATCTAATGCATCACGATATTCATCAGCGAGCGCTTTAATTTCTTGTTCAGAGAAAGAACCTTCAGCAATAAGTTGATCTGCATAGATTAAACGCGGCACTGGATGTTTTTTGATTTTTTGGTACATAACAGGCTGAGTTGCATTAGGCTCATCAGCTTCATTGTGACCATGGCGACGATAACAAACTAAATCGATTACTACATCACGCTTAAACTGATTTCTAAAATCAAGTGCAATTTGAGTAACAAATGCAACTGCTTCAGGATCATCTGAATTAACATGGAAGATAGGAGACTGAACCATTTTAGCAATGTCAGTACAGTATGGCGTTGAACGAACGTCATCTTGCTTCGAGGTTGTGAAACCTACTTGGTTGTTAACAACAATACGAATGCTACCACCACAACTAAACGCGTTAGTTTGTGACATATTAAACGTTTCTTGTACAACACCTTGACCAGCAATCGCAGAGTCACCATGGATCGTAATTGGTAATGCTTTAATACCAGAGCTGTCACCTAAGCGATCAAGACGAGCACGCACAGAGCCCATAACTACTGGATTAACAATTTCAAGATGTGATGGGTTAAAAGCAAGCGCCATATGTACATTGCCACCTTTGGTAGCAAAATCAGACGAGTAACCCATATGATACTTAACATCACCAGAACTTAATGTTTCTTTATGAATACCAGCAAATTCATCAAATAGCTCTGATGGGTTTTTACCAAGTACGTTCACAAGAACATTTAAACGACCGCGGTGAGCCATACCAATAACAGCTTCTTGTTGGCCGCTTTCACCAGCACGGTGAATAAGCTCTTTAAGCATTGGAACTAACGCATCACCACCTTCAAGTGAAAAACGTTTAGCACCTGGAAACTTTGAGCCTAAATATTTTTCAAGACCATCAGCTGCTGTAAGCCCTTTAAGGATACGAAGCTTTTCATCTTTTGAGAATTTAGGTCTAGACTGGACAGATTCTAGACGTTGTTGTAACCAACGTTTTTCCTCTGTTGATGTGATGTGCATATACTCAGCGCCAACAGAACCACAATAAGTAGTTTTCAGAGCTTGGTATAATTCACCTAAAGGCATAGTATCGCGCCCAACGGCAAACGATCCTACGTTAAACTCGCGGTCAAAATCACTTGAAGATAAGTCGTGGTACTCTAGCTCTAAATCTCGTACACGTTCTCGCTGCCAAATGCCTAATGGATCTAGGTTTGCATTTTGGTGTCCTCGAAAACGGAAAGCATTAATAAGTTGTAGAACTTTAACCTGTTTAAGGTCACCGCCACTACCCTCTGCTACCACTACTTCTCTATGCTTGTTTTTAGCAAGCTGTGCAAACTGTGCTCGAACCTCTGAATGTTTTACTTCAACATCCACACCATCAACTTTAGGTAATTGTTCAAACACTTCTCGCCATTCGTCTGGCACAGAAGTCGCATCGTCTAAATACGCTTCATAAAGCTCTTCTACATAAGCAACGTTGCCGCCGTTTAAATGTGAAGATTCTAGCCATGCCTTCATCACACCTTCGTGCATTTATAAGCCCTTTTTTTTAGCGCAGAAATTAATAGTTATTATAACAAGATGGCTAATATAATTTTAATATTAGCCATCTTACCTTTACTAAGCTATCAAACCGCTCGGTTTAGTAACATAGATTTGATTTGTCCAATTGCTTTGGTCGGATTAAGACCCTTAGGACAAACGCTAACACAGTTCATGATACTGTGACAACGGAACACACTGAACGCATCGTCTAAATCCGCTAAACGTTCTTCAGTTGCTGTATCTCGGCTATCAGCCAAGAAACGGTAAGCATGAAGAAGGCCTGCTGGACCAATGAACTTGTCTGGATTCCACCAGAACGAAGGACACGATGTTGAACAACATGCACACAAAATACACTCATATAACCCGTCTAATTTATCACGTTCTTCAATAGTTTGAAGACGTTCGCCTGCTGCAGGCTGATCATTAATTAAATAAGGTTTAACTTTTTCGTACTGAGTGTAGAACTGACTCATGTCAATAACAAGGTCACGAACCACAGGTAAACCTGGTAGTGGACGTACTACTATTTTACCTTTGCCATTTTTTTGTAGCGTAGATAAAGGAGTAATACATGCTAAACCATTTTTACCATTCATGTTAACACCATCAGATCCACACACACCTTCACGGCATGAACGACGGAAAGATAATGTAGGATCTTGTTCTTTTAGAAGAATAAGTGCATCCAACACCATCATGTCGTGACCTTCCTCTGTTTGCAAGGTGTATTCTTGCATACGAGGAGCGTTGTCAACATCTGGATTATAACGATAAACTGAAAATTGTACTTGTGCCATCGTCTATCTCCTAGTAAACACGTGCTTTAGGTGGGAAAGCTTCACGCGTTTTAGGCGCATAGTTCACGTCACGCTTACTCATTTCATCCGTTACAGGATTGAATACTGAGTGACATAACCAGTTTTCGTCATCACGATCTGGGAAGTCAAAGCGAGAATGTGCACCACGGCTTTCTGTACGGAAGTTTGCAGCTACTGCAGTTGAGTAAGCTGTTTCCATTAAGTTGTCTAGTTCAAGACATTCGATACGCTGCGTGTTGAAGTCTGATGATTTATCATCAAGACGAGCATGTTGCAGACGTTCGCGAATTTCTTTAAGTTCTTGAAGACCTGCAGCCATTGAGTCACCTTCACGGAATACCGAGAAGTTAAGCTGCATACATTGTTGTAGGTCTTTTTTGATTTGAACTGGATCTTCACCTTGGCCAGCCGTTGAATTTTCCCAACGATTGTAACGTGCAAGAGACGCTTCTAAATCTGATTCTGAAGCAGCTTTAGATATTTCAACGTCATTTAGGTACTTACCTAAGAAGTTACCCGCAGCACGACCAAACACAACTAAATCTAGTAATGAGTTACCACCTAAGCGGTTGGCACCATGTACAGATACACAGGCAATCTCACCTACTGCAAATAAACCTTGAACTACTGTTTCGTTGCCTTGAGCATCGATTTGTAGCGCTTGTCCATTTACATTAGTAGGAACACCACCCATCATATAATGACAAGTTGGAATTACTGGAATTGGCTCTTTTGCAGGGTCAACGTGAGCAAATGTTTTAGCAAGGTCACATACGCCAGGAAGACGTAAGTTAAGTGTTTCTTCACCTAAGTGGTCAAGTTTTAACTTAAGATGTGGACCCCAAGGACCATCACAGCCACGACCTTCACGGATTTCAGTCATCATTGAACGTGCAACAACGTCGCGAGACGCTAAGTCTTTTGCGTTTGGAGCGTAACGTTCCATGAAGCGCTCGCCATCTTTATTTAAAAGATAACCGCCTTCACCACGACAACCTTCAGTTACTAGCGTACCAGCACCTGCAATACCCGTTGGGTGGAACTGCCACATTTCCATGTCTTGCATAGAAATACCAGCACGTGTTGCCATACCAACACCGTCACCAGTGTTAATGTGAGCATTAGTGGTTGATGCGAATATACGACCTGCACCACCAGTAGCTAATACAACAGCTTTAGATTTGAAGAAGGTAACTTCACCTGTCTCAATCTCAATTGCAGTACACCCTACTACATCACCATTATCGTTTTTAACTAAATCAAGTGCATACCATTCTGAGAATACATTTGTTTTGTTTTTAACGTTTTGTTGATAAAGAAGATGTAATAAAGCATGGCCCGTACGGTCAGCAGCTGCTGCAGTACGTGCGGCTTGTTCACCACCAAAGTTTTTCGATTGACCACCGAAAGGACGTTGGTAAACACGGCCATTTTCAAAACGAGAAAATGGTAAACCCATGTTTTCTAATTCAGTAATAGCTTCTGGGCCAGTTTGACACATGTATTCAATAGCGTCTTGGTCACCGATGAAATCGGAACCTTTAACGGTATCGTACATATGCCATTCCCAGTTATCTTCGTGTGAATTACCAAGCGCAACCGTAATACCGCCTTGAGCAGATACAGTGTGTGAGCGCGTTGGAAATACTTTAGATATTAATGCACACGTTTTGCCAGATTCTGTAATTGCTAAAGCAGCGCGCATACCTGCACCACCTGCACCAATTACTACGGCGTCAAATTCACGAACAGAATATTTCACTTAAACACCCCATAATACGATTAGACCAATAGCTACGTAAGCAACGGCCATTAGGTTTAATACAAAACCTAAAACTGCACGAAGCTTTGCGCACTTAACATAGTCTGTAAGAACTTGCCAAAGGCCAATGCGGGTATGAACCATAATGCAAACAAGGGTAATTAACGTAAACCCTTTCATTGCTAGGTTAGAGAAGAGGCCTGTCCAGGCTTCGAAAGTGACTTCTGGCGTCGCTAAAAAATAGCCGATAATAAAAATCGCGTAAGCGCTGATTATTAATGCCGTGGTACGTAAAGATACGAAATCTTGTACACCATCACGTTTTAGAGTTGCTTGATTTAAAACCATATCCACACCCCTGCCAATACGGCAAACACAACACCAAGAGCCATTGAAACTTTAGCGCTGAGGTTACCTGATTCAAGTTCTTCCCAATGTCCCATATCCATAATCATATGACGGATACCACCAATAAGGTGATAACCTAATACAGAAACAGTGCCCCAAGCTATAAATTTGGCAATGAATCCGTTAAACAGACCCTTGACGAATTCAAAACTTTCAGCTGAAGAGAGAGACTCAGACCAAGCCCAAATGACAAACGTTAAAGCAAAAAATAATGCAACACCGGTGACGCGGTGAAAAATTGAAGCTTTAGCCGTTGCCGGCATAGATATAGTTGTTAGATCTAGATTTACAGGTCTTTGCTTTTTCACAGTTACTTGCCCATCTTGCTCACAGTGGAGCTCATCTACTTGTTTTTCTAAAAACCCACCAAATATTACTGATGGAACTATCAAAATAAACGTACCAAAACAATTAAAGTTCACAAACCTGTAAATTTTAAGCTGTTAAGAATATGTTTACCCAAATACAATACGGTTTAAAACCACCGTTAGTATATATACCCACAGGGCTTTTTACAATTCTTGTTTATTTAGAGATGTTTGCGAATTAGCCAATAGTATTATATTTAATTAATACCGAATATTTATTATACATATATGCATAATGTTTATAAAAATTGACTTTAACCCCCTCTTTCACGTTAAAATGAAAAGATGTGCTTAAAACAGATTTCAGAACTTTAAAATCTAAAAATCAGAATAGATATCTTAATAGGAGATACATAACGATGGCAGATAAAAAAGCCACAGTCCAAATTGATGGACTAGATCCAATCGAACTTCCAATTTATCAAGGCACTGCTGGCCAAGATGTAATCGACGTACGTACGTTAGGTTCACACGGTCACTTTACTTATGACCCAGGTTTCATGTCGACTGGTTCTTGTGAATCTGCAATCACCTATATTGATGGTGGTAAAGGTGTACTACTTCACCGTGGTTACCCAATTGAGCAATTAGCTGAAGACTCAAATTACATTGAACTTTGTTACTTACTTTTAAATGGTGAGTTACCTTCTAAAGAACAATATGAAGTTTTTAAGAATGAAATCACTACAAGCACTATGCTTGATGAGAAGATTGCTAACTTTTTCCAAGGTTTCCGCTTCGACGCTCACCCAATGGCAATGCTTTGTGGTGTAGTGGGTGCATTATCATCTTTCTATCATGAAGACCTTGATATTACTGATGCTGAACAACGTAAAACAAGCGCAGTTAAGCTTGTCGCTAAGTTACCAACAATCGCGGCAATGGCTTACAAAACAAATATCGGCCAACCGTTTGTATACCCACGTAACGATTTAAGCTACGCAGAAAACTTCTTACACATGATGTTCTCTGTACCTGCTGAAGAATATAAAGTTAATCCTGTAACTGCAAAAGCAATGGATAAAATCTTTATGCTTCATGCAGATCATGAACAAAATGCATCAACTTCAACAGTTCGTCTTGCTGGTTCATCTGGTGCTAACCCGTATGCATGTATTGCAGCTGGTATTGCATCTTTATGGGGACCTGCTCACGGCGGCGCTAATGAAGCATGTCTAAACATGTTAGAAGAGATTGGCTCTGTTGACCGTATTGATGAATACGTAGCTAAAGCTAAAGATAAAGCTGACCCGTTCCGCCTTATGGGCTTTGGACACCGTGTTTACAAAAACTTTGACCCACGCGCTACAGTAATGCGTCAAACGTGTCACGAAGTTTTAGCTGAGCTGAATATCCAAGATCCACTTCTTGATATTGCTATGAAGCTTGAGCAAATAGCGCTTGAAGACCCGTACTTTGTAGAGAAAAAACTATACCCTAATGTAGATTTCTACTCTGGTATTATCTTAAAAGCGATTGGTATTCCAACAAGCATGTTCACTGTAATCTTTGCAATGGCACGTACTGTTGGTTGGATCACTCACTGGGATGAGATGCTATCTCAGCCTGGTCATAAGATCAGCCGTCCTCGTCAACTTTATACTGGTTACACTCAACGTGACTACGTATCAACTGACAAGCGTTAATTACGCTGATTAGTTTAAAAAGGCCGCATTTTGCGGCCTTTTTTATTAACAACACTTGAGAATTATCATAAACCGATTACAATTCCTGCCTTAAAACACTATGTAGATGAGCCATGCTTGATTTAAAGTTTGATATAAATAAAATTAGAAACGACTTCCCAACATTAAATCAAACAATAAACGGCTGCCCGCTTGTTTATTTAGACTCAGCAGCAACTTCACAAAAGCCTCAATCAGTTATAGATACAATTACTGAATTCTATACGTTTCAAAACGCTAATGTACACCGTGGACGCCATACACTTAGCGAGCAAGCCACTTATTCATACGAACAAGTACGGGATAAAACTGCACAGTATTTTAATGTGTATAGTAAAGAGATTGTATGGACTAAAGGCGCTACAGAAGCCATTAATTTGGTCGCTAACGGATTAAAAAAACGCTTCAATGAAAGTCATACCATAATGATATCTCCGCTTGAGCATCATGCAAACATAGTGCCTTGGCAAATAGTAAGTCAACAAACGGGTGCTAAATTAATAGCACTTCCACTTAATAAAAATGGCACGCTGAACACCAAAGAATGCTGTGAATATATAAAAAAAACTAAGCCTGCCCTATTAGCTATTACACAAGCATCTAACACACTGGGTAATATTACCGATTTAAAACCACTAATTAGAGCTGCAAAAGACGTCAATTCTCTTGTATTAGTCGATGGAGCACAAGGTGCACTGCATTTAAAACCCGATTTACGTGAATTAGACTGTGACTTTTATGTCTGCTCCAGCCATAAAATGCTCGGCCCAACAGGATTAGGTGTGCTTTATGGTCGATATAAGCAATTAAATACCCTTGATATTTACCAATCAGGTGGGGAAATGATCGATAAAGTGTACTTAACTTACAGTACTTATCGTCCTGCGCCTGCAAAATTTGAAACTGGAACACCAAATATCTCTGGAGTTTTAGGCTTTGGTGCCGCATTAGACTATTTAAATGAGTTAGATCACGCAAAAATTCAGCAGTATGAGCAAAAATTGTTTAGCTATGCAGCTCAAGAATTGGTAAAGATCGATGGTATTACAATATATAGCAACCTATATGACAATATTGGTACACTCTGTTTCAATTTAAATGATGAACATCCTTATGATTTGGCAACTTTACTTGACGGGTACGGGGTTGCAGTGAGGAGTGGACACCATTGTACACAGCCATTAATGACACATTTAGGGCTTAATGGAACGCTAAGAGCGAGTTTTTGTTTTTATAATACCTATGAAGATGTAGATATATTCATTGATTCACTCAAAAAGTGTATCGCTTTACTGGACTAAACGTCACTTTAATAGAATTAATTAGGATAACTCATGACAAATACGTTTAACAAAGTCACTGAATCTATAAAAAATGCACCCGCTTGGCAGCAAAAATATCGTGAGATAATGCTTTTAGGAAAAACTTTACCTG
Source organism: Pseudoalteromonas sp. AS71 (assembly GCF_038900275.1). NCBI lineage: Bacteria > Pseudomonadati > Pseudomonadota > Gammaproteobacteria > Alteromonadales > Pseudoalteromonadaceae > Pseudoalteromonas > Pseudoalteromonas sp. AS71. The sequence goes on from NZ_JBBMQZ010000008.1 coordinate 148,180, forward strand.
TTTTAGCTGATGTTTTGAAAACCGATGATGCACTTGTACCTGGCTGTGAAAGCAAAGTATGGATGTTTGTTGAATTTGATTTAACAGAAAATACACTTGTTATAATTGGTGACTCGGATACACGTATAGTAAAAGGATTATTAGCCATTATTTTAGCGCTTTACAATGGCCTCACACCAGAGCAAGTAGTGAATAAAAATGCGTATGAAGAATTTGAAAAACTCGGCCTTATAAGCCACTTAAGCGCATCACGTGGTAATGGTATTAAAGCTATGGTTGATAAAATACAAACCATGGCACAACAAAAGCTTAGTTAACGAAAACTAAGCTTGTGAGCGTTGTTTTTTATCTAGATATTTACGCACCGCTTTTGCCGCAACAAAAAAGCCGAAGCTTCCTGTGATCATAGTCACAGATCCAAAACCATTATTACAATCCATATTCATCGAGCCATCAGCACTTTGCTTTGCATGACATACACTGCCATCGCTTCCTGGGTAAACCAGTTGTTCTGTTGAGTAGACACAATCAATATTAAACTTACGTTTAGGATTATTACTAAAATTATACTGCTTACGCAAGATATAACGTACTTTTGCAAGTAATGGGTCTTGTGTAGTTTTAGCTACATCACCAAAGGTTATTTGACTAGGATCTGTTTGCCCGCCAGCACCACCGGTTGTAATTATAGGGAGTTTATTACGTTTGCAATGTGCTATTAATGCTGCCTTTTCTTTAACTGCATCAATACAATCAATCACATAATCAAAATCTTGAATATGCTCTTGGATATTTTCAAGTGTAATAAAATCATCTATCACATTAATTTGGCACTCTGGATTAATAAGCTCACAGCGCGCTTTCATTGCCTCTACTTTAGCTTGACCAATAGTACCCGTTAATGCATGAATCTGCCTATTTACGTTAGTGGCGCAAATATCATCCAAATCAATCAATGTTATTTTACCAACACCAGTACGTGCAAGTGCTTCAGCCGCCCAGCTTCCTACACCACCAATACCTACTACACAAAAGTGTGCTTCTTGAAGCCAATCAAATTGTTGATGACCATATAAACGCTTAATTCCGCCAAAACGTATATCTGTAACTTTTTCGCTCATTTACCAATCCAGTTGCCATGGCGACTGCCATGCTTGAAAATCTTGATGTTTAATTAACGCTAAATACTCATCACCGCAGTCAGGTAGTAAAGTAAACTGTATTTGTTCACCATGCCATACAAAACTCAAGGCATATGCATGTAAATAGGTACGATTTGAAGACGAACCCGAATACATTGCATCACCTAAAATAGGTGAGCCAACACTTTTTAGTGCTACTCTTAATTGATGCGTCCTCCCTGAGTATGGTTTTAAAATATACCCTCTAAACCCAGGCTTATAGCTTAGCGAATAAAATCGGGTGATTGCAGGGTTAAGCTTACTCGTTAGTAACTTAAACGAGCCACGGCGAGATTTAGCCATATCGCCTTTAATCCAACCTTGCTTCTTTTTTGGTTTAGCATCACTAATCGCTAAATAGAATTTATTAATCGCATGCTCAGTAAAAAGCGCAGTAAAATTAGCTGCAGCGGCTTTGTTTCTAGCTAAAATAATAAGCCCTGATGTCACTTTATCTAAACGATGAACGGCATAAAGCTTTTGCGATAATTGTTGTTCGGCTAACACAACAAAGCCGGGGCCATCTTCTGAATGAAAATTAAGACCCGCAGGTTTTTCTAAAATATAAAAATCGTTATGTGTAAAAATAATTTTTAATATTTTACTTACTTGTTCACTCACGCGCTTATACTTTTAATATGCGCTATCACCTTCGCTAAGTCATCTGCCGTATCAACTCCAGCATGGGGTGCTATTTGAGCTTGCTCTATTTTGATTTTATAACCATGATACAACACGCGTAACTGCTCAAGCGATTCAAGTAACTCAAGTGGCGATACGCTCAATTCTATATATTGTTTAATAAAACCCGCTCTGTACGCATAAATACCTACATGGCGCTGAAATGGCGCTAAATTAAGAGCACTGCTGTCATTCATCATTGTGCTTCTATCAAACGGAATACTTGCACGAGAAAAATACAGCGCATTTTTATTTATATCGCTAACCACTTTAACTGCATTAGGATTAAATACTTCATCACGCTCTTCAATAGCAACACTTAACGTTGCCATTGGTGCTGTTGAGTCACTTAATAGTGCAGCAACTTGGGATACATTTTCTGGCGCAAGTAATGGCTCATCGCCTTGTACATTCACCACAATTGTATTGCTGTCGAGATCAAGTAAATCAACCACTTCGGCTAAACGCTCAGTACCCGATTGGTGATCTTCGCGAGTCATTACAACATCACTAGTAAATAAACTTACTGCATCAAACACTTTTTGATGATCGGTAGCTATAACCACTTTACTTGCACCTGATAAACATGCTTTTTCGTAAACATGTTGAACCATTGGCTTACCGCAAATATCAGCAAGCGGTTTACCCGGTAGTCGGGTTGATGCAAAGCGAGCTGGAATTACAACTACGAATTCCACTTTTCAACCTCTTCTAAAGATAACTCACGTGCTTCGTTTTCAAGCAATACCGGAATATCGTCTTGAACGGGGTAAGCAAGCTTAGCTGCCGTACTAATTAGTTCGTTGTTTTCTCTATCAAAGCGTAATTTACCCTTACAAACTGGGCATGCAATAATCTCGAGTAGTTTTGAATCAAAGGCCATTGAGTATTCCTTTTTCTTTTAATAATAAATTTAATGTGTTTATTACGCTATCGGAAGGCTCTGCATCTACAGGTAAATAATACCAATTAGGTTTTGCAAAAGACTTACATTTAACCGCGTCTTTTTCGGTCATTATAATGCAATCATCACCAAACTGGGCAAAATCATCTGCGGTATAAGCATAATGATCTCTAAAATGATGAGTCGACAATAGCTTAATATTTTGTGCTTCTAATGAGTTTTCAAACCGTTTAGGATTTCCAATTGCACTTATTGCATGTGCCTCGCTTACGTTACTTTTTGCATCATCACTTGAATTAACTAAGCGAAGGTTACTTACTTGCAGCACGTAGCTATTATTAGCCTCACCGCCATTTTCAATTACTATATCAACACTTTGTAAGCGTTTAGTTGTTTCGCGTAGTGGCCCTGCGGGCATAACAAAACCATTACCAAAACGACGCTCACTATCAACAATACAACACTCAATGCTACGAGGCATTTTATAATGCTGCATTCCATCATCAGAAATAATGACATCTAGCGTATAATTTTTTTCTAATAAATCGATATTGTGTTGTCTATTAGGGCCAACTGCTATTGGGCACTTTAAACGATGGTATAAAAGCACAGGCTCATCGCCAGCCTGTTGGGCGTCAACAACTGAAGTGACTAACAGCGGGTAATTATCTGATTGCCCACCATAACCTCTACTAATAATACCCACTGATAAACCTTGTTCGGTCAAATACTCATACAACCATAAAACAAAAGGTGTTTTACCATTGCCGCCTACACTTATATTGCCGACTACAATAACAGGCGTTTTGCACTCAAAAGGTTTGAGTATTTCAGCGCTGTACAAGAGTTTTCGAAATGACGATACAACCCAAAACAAAGCACTTAATGGTAATAACAATAAAGTAATTAGACCAAATGGTTTATACCAGCTTTGCTCTATTTTGCTCACGCCTGATCACCAAACTGCATTTTGCAAAGTGCTGAATAAGTACCGTCATTTGCTAATAAGCTACTATGATCGCCACTTTCTATCACACGACCGTTATCAATAACATAAATTCGGTCACTGTTTTCAATAGTAGATAAGCGATGGGCTATAACAATAGAGGTTTTGTCTTTCATTAGCGTTTCTAACGCTTGCTGGATAAGCTTTTCAGATTCGGTATCAAGTGCTGACGTTGCCTCATCTAAAATCAAAATAGGTGCATCTTTTAATATTGCACGCGCTATCGCTATTCGCTGGCGTTGGCCACCTGAGAGCATTACCCCATTTTCGCCTACCATGGTGTTTAATTGCTCTGGAAGGTCTTTAACAAATTCCCACACGTGCGCTTGTTTGGCAACTTGTTCTAACTCTTCAATAGACACATCGTGCTTTATGCCATAACAAATATTGTTGGCAATAGTATCGTTAAATAACACGACTTGCTGAGACACTAAAGCAAATTGGCGACGCAGATCAGTTAATTTATAGTCTTGCAGTGCTATGCCATCAAGTAATATTTCACTCGGTAGCTCTAAATCATAATAGCGTGGTAACAAGTTAGAAATTGTTGACTTACCTGAGCCTGAGCGCCCAACTAAAGCAATACTTTCACCCGCCTTAATTGTTAAAGATAAATCGTTTAATACGGCTTCATCTTTCGTTGGGTACTTAAAGGTTACGTTCTTAACTTCGATTAAACCTTTAACTTTATCAACCGAAACAGTGCCTGTATCTTTTTCCATTTCTTCGTCTAAAACTAAAAATATACTTTGAGCTGCAGAGATACCACGTTGCATATCACTGTTCACATTGGCAAGTTGTTTTAGTGGACGCAGTAACATCATCATTGAAGCAATTAATGCCATGAAGTCACCAGATGTAATCGTATCAATCATTGACGGCAACGACACTGCCCACAAAATAACTGCCATGGCACTTGCCGCTAGTATTTGGATTATTGACACACTTAGTGCTTTTGTTGCATCCATTTTAATACGCTGTTGGCGATTATGATTGTTGATTTTTGAAAAGTGATTTATTTCTTGTTCTTGCCCGCCAAAGCCATGAATGACTTTATGTCCACTGAGCATTTGTTCTGAACTACGGGTAACTTGCCCCATGGCCGATTGAATATTTTTAGAAATGTGGCGAAAACGTTTAGAAACGACAGCGACAATAATAGCAACAAGTGGGATGATCACTAAAAATATCAGTGATAATTTCCAGCTGGTATAAAACATAACTGCAAGTAAAAATACAACAAATGCCCCTTCGCGTACGACTATTAATAAGGCTTTGGTAATTGCTTGTTGAACTTGTTCTGTATCAAATGTGATTTTTGAAATTAAATCGCCCGTTGAGTTTTTGTCATGAAAAGAGACGGGTAAGTGCAATATGTGCTCAAATAACTCTTGGCGTAATGAGCGTACAACTTGAGAGCCTACATAACTTAAGCAGTAAGAAGACATAAAGTTAAAAACACCACGCCCTAGAACTAACGCGATAACGACAAAAGGAGCGTACTTTAAAACTTCTGTATTACGCTGGTTCAAACCTTGATCAATAAACGGCTTCATTAATTGAATAAATAAAGCATCCATTGCTGAATAGCCTATCATCCCAATAATTGCGACAAATGCGACGCTTTTGTAGGTGCCAACATACGAGACAAGACGTTTATAAATTTGTGTAGTACTTTGATCCATAACACTCTCTAAATACAGTAACAACCTGTATTGTATCCTTCGATGAGATAAAACTAAACGTCAATCTTTGATAAACCAGTAACTTTCCTGCCCTCTTGCTGTTTCTATAGCCAAATTCTTTGCATAAAATTTAATACTAATTTGTCCTTCAACGCCTGTCGTAAATTGCTGAGCATTTATTTGGTTATACCGTTCGACGACAAGAGGCTTTGGGAATTCCCACTGCCCTTTATAGGCGCTTGAATGAATAACTACTTTAGGGGCTACGTTATTTATAAAATTAACACTTGAGGATGTATCGCTGCCGTGATGCGGACTTAACATTACTGTACTTTTTAACGATGTATTATCCGCTAATAACGATGCTTCACGCGCTTTTGATATATCACCGGTAAGTAAAACGCTATGAGTATTATCTGATACTCTAACAACGCATGAATCATCATTTTCATTTCCAAATCCTTTTGTACTAAAGCTTTGTATTTTTAATCCAGCAAAATCAATGTTTATAACTTCACATACACTATGTGTATTTTTAGGATGAAATTGTTGTAATGTTTCTCCAAAGCCAGCATCTATGAAATGCTGTAATCCTCCAGCGTGATCATTATCTTCATGACTTAGAATCGCCGTTTTCACTATTAAATTATTTGCTTTAATATAAGGCAATAAAATACTTCGCGTACGGCTAAAACGATTGAAATAACTGGGGCCAAAATCATAGATAAGCACTTGGTTATCTTTTTCAATTAAAGCCATAAGTCCATGTCCTACATCAAATACATGAAGTTGCCACTTAGATTTTTCTGTTAGCCAATAATTTAATAAAAGCGTCATTGCTGGAATAAAAGCGAGCCATTTATAAGGAAGAAAATAAATCATCAACATAATGATATAACTAAAAACGACAAATATTGAGTCAACTTTTCCAGTCGTTATCCATCTTAACGATTCTGGTATTTCATAAAGTAATTGAAATAATGCGTATAAACCAGTATCGAACAAATTTATTAAAATACTTATATCTAAAAAGATACTCAGTAATGTAAAAACAATTAAAAAAGGTAAGATAATGATTGAAAGCAGCGGTATAGCAATTAAGTTTATTATCAAACCCGCAATACTTATCCCATTAAAAAAATAGAGTGAAAGTGGCAATAAACCAATAAATAACGCTATTTGAATAATAAACAGTGAAATAACTTTATTTTTAATGCGAGTGTTTAATATTGGTAATTTATTAATAACAGTAAAAATTATACCAACCGCTAAAAATGAAAAGTAGAGACCTGGATTGAGTAAATTAAATGGATTAACAATAAGAACAATAACTAAAGCAAATAAAATGCTCCGCCAGCGCAGCGGTTGCTTAGCAAGAAAATACAATAATAAATAACAACCCAGCATTATAAGCGCTCGCGTTGCCGATACTAAAAAGTCACTTAAATACACATAAGCTAAGGCTGCTAAAAACCCGGATGAACTGTAATAAAGTGTAAGGTTGAATGATTGCCCAATCGAAAAATTAATTTTTGCAAAAATGAATCGAGTAACAAGATAACCGAAGCTAAAAATCAAACCAATATGTAACCCCGATATAGCAAGTAAATGACTTAACCCAAGAGATTGCATTAATTGTTTATCAGCGTAGCTCATCAACGATTTTTCACCGCTCAGCAATGCATAATAGAGCCACTGTAATTGTGTATCCGTATAAGTGTTTTTAAGGAAGTGTTGATAATCTAAAATTATGCTTTGTTTGTCGCTATTTATAATATTAAGATTTTTATTGAGCACTTTACCTTTAAATAATATTCTACTTATAAAAGCATAACGTTCATTATCAAATACATTAAAATTTTTATTACTACGAAAATATTTTAAATGAATTAAAGCAGAAAATTCATCACCTACTATTAAAGGCTGTGCAGAATTAACACTGAGCATTGCTTTGGGTGCTCTAAAGTTTGAAAAATGACTTTCTTCTAATGCCACTATTTTAACTTTAATATATTGAGGTTTTTTGTCAGAAATAACCTCTTCAACAATTAATGTAGAATCAAGTGCATACTTTTCATCCGGTTTTGGTATTTCAAAACTATAAAAAACGTAATAATGCATACCAACGAAGCAAATTGCACAAATAAAGCCTAACAATACGGTTAAAAACGGCTTAAAATAAGCGCTCACTATAACAATGAAAATTGTGAATACTGTAAATTCGAGAGTTTGATAATAAAATACGGTTGCTATACAGCCAATTACAAACCCAAGACTTATCCACACTGATGTAAATGGTTGCTTTAAATGGCTAAAAAAACGATCCAAAGATTTTTACCTGATCCAAATAAAATTAGACATCATAAATCACTAAGGATATTTGGACGCCTTTTACAAGATGCAAATCTTTGGCATTTAAATAGACGTTCTGCTCGGGGTGCATTTGCAGTCGGGTTATTTTTTGCTTTCATCCCTGTTCCTTTTCAAATGGTTTTAGCAGCAGCCGGCGCTATATTATTTAGGGTTAATTTACCTATCTCAGTTGCATTAGTATGGCTTACAAACCCTCTAACTATGCCACCTATTTTTTATGGCTCATACTTAGTCGGTACATTAATACTTAATCAGCCGGAGCAACACTTTGTATTTGAAGCAAGTTGGTCTTGGTTTCTAGAGAGCATAGAAACTATTGGTCCTGCGTTTTTACTCGGTTCATTAGTATGTGCTTCTATTGCATCAATTATCGGCTATTTTGGTATTGATATTATTTGGCGCCGTTCTGTCAAAAAGGCATGGTTATCGCGAAATAATTAGTAGCGTTAAAGCTAAATAATAATTATAAGATTCACGGCAATCCTAATCTTATAAAATATTATAGACGAAAAAAAACCAACTTTATTAAGTTGGTTTTTTATAATCAATATTAGTAAACTTTAAAAACGAAATATACGTCTTAAGCCAACTAATGGTAATAGCAATAATGTATACCAAGGAAAGCTAGCAGAGTTACGCTCATACACTTCTGCTTCTACTGGAGCACAATTTTCTACTTCACCATTTGCAATTGGCGTTAACTTAACTGCAACTGCAACACTCTCATATTCAATTTCGCCATTGATATCAGTTACAACACCGCCTAAAGAATCAAGTTTTTCAACTGTCTTAGTCGCAGTACCAAATATTTCATTATTTTCATTGATAGCTGTTGCTTCAACCATAGAATAAGCGTAATCAGTTTCGCCATCAGTGTCATAACAAGGCAGTAAATCGTTTAGATTAGTGATTTTATCTTCACCAATTTTGTAAATAAAGGCTTCTTTAAGTCGTGAGCTATCAGAAACACCCACTTCCCCTTCGCCTACAATATATCCTTGATTATTTATATCGTTGCCATAAGAACTTGAGCTTGAAAAATAATCAGTTGGAAAAACGGTATTACCTGTTTCGATGTCATGATAGAAGAATTTATTACGAAGAGTGCCTTCAATACGCTTAGTCGCATAACCTGTAATTACATCATTATCATTAATAGCGATTGATTTACCAGCCTGCCAATCGTCTTCTTGATTAATAAAGTCAGTGACTGCACCGTCTTTAAAATAAACTGGCATTGTAAGAATCGTATCATCATTTTTGTAATAACGCGTATTTGATGAACCTACAATTGTACCGTTGTTGTTCACTGCTAAAGCAGTACTCGTAAATGCGTCATCTTCCGTTTCACCTTCATCAGGTGTAAGTGCCATACCAAGCTCTTCAACAGAAATAATATTTAACGATTCATCAAGTTCCCATTTAACAGCACGCTTATTAAATAAGCCTCGTGAAATATTAGAATTTAATAAATTGATACACACTGACGTTGGTTCGTCTTCATTATCACAGTTATCATCAATATTATCTTGTCTGTCATCAGGAATACTTGTAGAGATATTACCGACTACAGTGTAACCACTATTAGTTTTGACAATATCGTTAGCACGGCTTGTTCCGCCGTATTCATTAAACTCTGGCTCTAACTCAACACTTATACTGCCATCAGCACTTATTACAATCCCACGTTCTATAAATTCGTGGGTAAACCACGTTTCTGCATCATCTTCACCATCAGGTGTAAAAGACACTTTATCGTAAGGAGCACCGCCCCAACCAACAGTAACGCCGTCTTCACTTACAGCATTAAAAAGGTTAATAGTTGAACGCGTTAAGCCATCATAATCAACAGATGCAACATCAAATAACGGTTGCTCTGTTACTTGTGTGTCATTGTACTTAATGCCAACTAATGAGCTTAATTTTTGATATTCAAAATTTGTAGAAATTGAAGATAAAAAACTAACCATGAAAGTATGTGCATCAGAATTAGTAAGTACTGCATCATTATTTTCAATGTCATCAAGTGTAAAAGTAATCTCTTTATCACTTAAATCAAATGCAGCCTCTGTATTATCGTAGCTATTTTCAATAATATTTTCGGTAAAATCTATATAGCTGATATCAATAGGTAAATTGTATAAACCATTTGCGAAACCAATAATATGCCCGCTTTCGCTTACATCTGTTACATAAGAATATTTAGCGTCTTCAAGAGTCCCTAATTCACTTAACTGGTACGTAGCACTTGTTGCTGAAGTGCTTAATGTCGCTAAAATACTGGCAGCGAGTAATTTATATTTCATTTTAGTCCTTACTACTGATTCTGTAATTCTTCAAGTTCTTCCCAGCGCTCAAGCGCAGCTTCAAGGTCAGACTCAAGTTGTGCCAAATGGTTCAATGCTTTAGTTGTTACATCACTCTCTTGTTTAAAAAAGTCTGAGTCACTAACTACAGCTTGTTGAGCTTCAATTTCAGCTTCTAGTTTTTCCATTTTATTCGGTAGTTGCTCTAATTCAAGTTTTAATTTGTAAGAGAGTTTATTAGTCTTAGCTGCTGGCTTGGCAACTGGAGCGACCACTTTTTCAGCTTTTTTTACTGGTTGTTGCTGAGTTTTTTTTTCTTGTTCAGCTAAGTAGTTAACGTAAGCCTCATAGTCGCTATAACCACCTACAATATCTGTAACTTTACCGTTACCTTCAAACGCCCATACACTTGAACATGTATTATCAATAAATTCACGGTCATGGCTTACAATCAGCACTGTACCTTGATATTGATTAATGATGTCCTCTAGTAACTCTAAAGTTTCAATGTCTAAGTCATTTGTTGGCTCATCGAGAACAAGTATATTAGACGGTTTTAAAAACAATTTAGCTAATAGTAATCTGTTTTTTTCACCACCAGAAAGTGCTTTAACAGGGGTTCGAGCACGTGCTGGCGGGAATAAAAAGTCTTGCAAATAACCTAAAACATGACGTGAGCGGCCGCCCATCATCACTTCTTGTTTACCTTCGGCGACGTTATCTTGAACTGTTGCTTCTTCATCAAGCTTTTCACGATATTGGTCAAAGTAAGCAAATTCTAAATTAACACCTTGCTTAGTTATACCGCTATCTGGTTCTAAATCACCAAACATTAGCTTTAATAGTGTTGTTTTACCAATACCATTTGGGCCTACTAAGCCGATTCTATCACCGCGCATTACAAGTGTAGAAAAATCATCAGCAATAACTTTGTCTTTAAATGCATGACAAAGATGTTGAGCTTCAAATACTAACTTGCCAGAGCGGTCTGCTGTTTCAATATTGAAATCAGTTTTACCAACTTGGTCAACACGTTGTTTGCGCTCGGTACGAAGCTGCTTTAACTCACGAACTCTACCTTCGTTACGCGTTCTACGTGCTTTAACACCTTGTCGAATCCACGTTTCTTCTTCGGCTAAGCGTTTATCAAACAATGCATTTTGAGCTTCTTCAACTTTCAGATCATGCGCTTTTTGTTCTAAATAAGTAGCGTAATCGCCTGGGTACGAAATAAGCTTACCACGGTCTAAATCTAAAATACGCGTAGCAACAGCACGAATAAACGCACGGTCATGCGAGATAAATACAATACCGCCTTTAAATTCTTTTAAAAACTGTTCAAGCCACATTACACTTGCCATGTCTAAATGGTTTGTTGGCTCATCTAGTAATAATAAATCAGGCTCACTTACAAGTGCACGTGCGAGTGCCACTTTACGTAACCAACCACCAGAAAGAGACTCAAGTTTAGCTTCTGGGGTTAGTTCTAATTGTGTCAAAACTAATTGAATGCGGCTATCAAAGCGCCAGCCATCAGCTGCTTCTAGTTGATTTGATAAACGTTCAAGTTTATTTAATAACTTATCGTTACACTCTGTTTGAAGCTCGTTACTAACATGATGAAAATCAATTAGTAAGTTTGCAATCTCAGGCATACCTTGTGCAACGTAATCAAATACGGTGCCGCTTGCACCTTTTGGTGGATCTTGCTCTAAGCGAGAAATTCGAATGCCACCTAGCTGATTTATTTCGCCATCATCTAAAACAACTTGTCCATCAAGTACTTTTAATAAAGTTGATTTACCTGCGCCATTTCTACCAACAACACACACTCTTTCGCCACTTTCTATAACGGCATCTGCTTTGTTAAGCAAAGCATGTGTACCAAAAGCAAGTTGTGCTTTTAAAATTCTAATTAAATCCATAGTTCTTATTTGCTCTTATTCTGCTTGTGCTAAAAATTCGCGCACAGAGTTTAAAGTAAAAGGCCAAAATAATTGCTCGCCTTTTTCACTTTTTAATACAGGAATAGTAATTTGATACTCAGCTATAAGCTGCTCATCAGTCATAATATCGATTAGTAATAACTCGCTAGTATCACAAAGTACCTCAGTGATAAGTTGCTCAGCTTGCTCGCACAAGTGGCAACCATCAGTGTGGTATAAAACCCAATTAGCCATGTGTGATTAGCCAGCTATTATGGATTTTTTTATTACGTTTAAAGTCTGGTGATAACGTTTTATCTGAAATATTAACGGCTTTTAAACCTAAACCAATCAGACCAACTTCATCTATAACAAACCCACGTTTGTTATTAGAGAAAATCAACGTACCCGATGGGCTTAAAATCTTTTTTACCCACGTTAATAATTTAATATGATCGCTCTGAACATCAAATGCATCTTTCATACGTTTTGAGTTTGAAAACGTTGGAGGATCTAAAAATATCAAATCGTATTGCGCTGTTGCGTGCTCTAACCATTTTAAACAATCTGCTTGTTCAAAGCGGTATCGTGTATTACTAATACCATTTAAATCAAAGTTATCTTGGCCCCATTTTAAGTAGGTCTTTGATAAATCAACTGTAGTAATGGCTTTAGCACCACCAAGAGCAGCATGTACAGAAGCTGTACCTGTGTATGCAAAAAGGTTTAAGAAACGTTTATCTTTAGCATTTTCCTGAATATAACGACGCATTAAGCGGTGGTCTAAAAACAAGCCTGTGTCTAAGTAGTCAAATAAATTAACTTTAAACTTAGCACCGAACTCTTCAACAACCATAGTACGGTTTTGTTTAGACATAGCGGTGTATTGATCTTCGCCCTTCTGCTTTTTACGTACTTTTACAGCAATGTTTTCAGGTGAAATTTCAAGCTGTTGAGCCGTTAAACTTATTACGTCTTGCAGACGCTTTTCTGATGTTTTTTCATCAATTTCTTTAGGCGCTGCATATTCAAAAATTACAGCAGAGTCCCCATAAATATCTACAGCAACATTGTATTCAGGGATATCCGCTTCATAGACGCGATAAGCATCTATTTTATTTTGTTTAAGCCAGTTTTTTAAGCCTTGCTTATTCTTTTTCAATCGATTTGCAAATGACGTTGAGCCTTCAAAATTAAGTGCTTTTTTATCATCTGTGGTCAAACTTACTTGCTTATCATCTAATTGATATAAGTTAAGTTCTACATCAAGCGGGCCATTCTTAAATTTATAACGCTTAAGGCGCACAAGTTTTAAAAGTTTAAATAAGCTCTCGTCCATACCAAGTAAGGCAAGTTTCCAGTGATTAAAGTGCTTTTTAAAGCCAACGCCTAAATTACGGTGTAAATCAACAAGCTCAGCCATAGAGCCAATACGCTCACCATATGGTAAGTTTGAAATTACAACACCCGGTAATTTTGCAACAGCTGTAAGTTTAGTTGCATCACTTTGCTTAAACTTAATCACGTCGTCAAGCTCGGCTCGTTTAGCATTATCAATTGCTTTACTTAATACTTGTTCATCGTAATCGTGGCCAATTAACCACAATTTAGGATCAGTAATATTAGCGAGTAACTCTTCTTTAAGCTCTTTAAACTTAGCGGCTCTAAAACTTGGTAAACGCTCAAAAGCAAAACCTTCACGGAATAATCCTGGTGCTTCGTTTCGCGCCATACCCGCAGCTTCTATCAAAATAGTACCCGCACCACAACATGGATCGAATAAAGGCTGTTTTACATTTTCAAGCCAGCCACTTCGCTTAATTAATGCAGCAGCTAAATGCTCTTTAATTGGCGCTTTACCTTGGCCTTGGCGGTAACCGCGTTCTGACAAACGAGGACCTGAATAGTCAATATACATCGATACGCCGTAACGATTTAATCGTGCAACTACGCGCACGTTCGCATCTTGCTTATCAACGTTAGGGCGTTGCTCGTATAAATCATTAAAATAATCAACAATCGCATCTTTGATTACAAGACCCGAAAATTGCGTGTTTTTTAATGAGTCATTGGTACCGTTGAAGTCAACAGCGAATGTTTGCGTAGGTCCAAACCATTCTTGCCAAGGTTGCGAGCGCGCAAAATTATACAAGCTATTTTTGTCATCTACGCCTTCTTTTTCTTCAATAAGCATAAGCACACGCGTTGCAAAACGAGTTGATAAACAAACCTTTTGCGCCAGTAATGAGTCAGCCTCAAAACGAACAGAACCAACAGTTTGCTTAGACACGGTTGCGCCAAGTTCTGTTAGTTCATCAACCAATAAATTTTCGATTCCGATAGAAGTAAGTGCGATAAATTGCAAAGTAATAACCCTTAATAGCTAATTGCGCAGGATTATAACATAGGTTGGGCGACAAACACGCCATAAAGACACGCTTAAGACTTAAATTTGGTTAGGCGGTTTGACTTTGATATTGCTGATTTAGGATGGGGTGTACTCGATTATTCAGAATACGGATTACTTCAAATTGCGCTAAAGATAAGTTTTCGTCTAATTTAAAGGTTTCACTTAAATTCAAACAAATAGATGCATCAGGACAATGCTCTACAATTAAAAAATCACCTGACTGCGCTTTAGATGTTAATTTAACTATTGCCTCTACACTTGGCTCTGTACCGGTGTATTCTTCAAAAAACCAGCTTTTTGCTAAAACGGGTTTTAAGTGGTATTTAACAGCAGTCGCATTTAATGATATTTGACAAATTTGAGCCGCAGACCACAATTCAAATCCATCTAGATAATTATAAACTTGCTCATAAAATGCAGCATCTTCTAGGCTAAAACGTGGATTTTTAAAAACAGAATCGGTGAGTTGTCTTAATTTGTAAGGCGTACATAATTGCATGTCGTCATTTAAATCAAGTAACAAACGGTTTTTATCAGGACAAGCAATCCACTGCCATTGCTTTGATGCTTGTAACATTTACTCCTCCTTGGGCATGTTGAATAATTATTGCTCACAGTATAACTGCTTTTGACCACTTTTAAAATGTTTGCTTAGAACATTTATCGAACGATCAAAAGCTTAGATAACTGATCCTTATAAGCCGTTAACGATCGACTTTACCAATTGTGGACCTTTGTAGATGAACCCAGTATAAACCTGAACTAAATTTGCGCCTGCATCTAACTTTTCTTTTGCAGATGTAGCATCATCAATACCGCCGACTCCGATGATTGGTAGCTTACCTTGTGTTAAGCGTTTTAGCTCACTTACTACCTCTGTAGAGCGCATTCTAACAGGGTGACCTGATAAACCGCCCGCCTCTTGTGCATATTGCTGCCCCATGACTGCGGCTCGCTCAAGCGTTGTGTTTGTGGCAATTACACCATCAATTTTATTATTTAAAAGTGACTCACTTACTTGCTCTATTTGTATTTGATCGAGATCCGGTGCAATTTTTACAAGCATAGGAACTTGCTTATTATGCTTTGCAATTAAATCTAACTGTTCATTTTTAAGACTTTGCAATAAATCATCAAGTGCAGCACCATATTGTAAATCACGAAGCCCTGGGGTATTTGGTGATGAAATATTTACCGTAATATATGAGGCATGCTCAAATACTTTACGCATACAATGAATGTAGTCATCTTTACCTTGCTCATTAGGTGTATCTTTATTTTTACCAATATTGATACCGAGTATGCCACTGTACTTTGCTGCTTTTACATTTTTGACTAAATTATCAACGCCTTTGTTATTAAAACCCATACGGTTAATAATAGCGTTTGATTCTGGTAATCTAAAAATACGCGGTTTCTCATTGCCCTCCTGAGGACGAGGCGTAACTGTGCCTACTTCAATAAAACCAAATCCCATTTGGCTAAATGCATCTATACATTCTGCATTTTTATCCAGGCCAGCGGCAAGCCCTACTGGATTTTTAAATTCAAGATCTAAAAAGTTTACGGGTTTATCTGAAACACTTTGTGACCAAGCTAGATTTAGAGGCGTATTAGCAAAACGACGAAGATTATTAAGTGCAAACTCATGCGCCCACTCCGCATCACGGGTAAACATAAAACGGCGAGCTAAATCATAAAACATCAATATAATCCTCTTTTTAAATTTCAGACAAAAAAATACCTCAGACAAGGCTGAGGTATTGTATAACAAATTTAACAATCAGTTATTTATTTACTAAACAAATAATAGATTAAAGCTAAATTATTTTCCTGATGTATCACAGTTGTGACTTAATAACATAAGTTCACGAAGTGCAACTGAGAACTTTGCAAAGTCGTGGCTTTGTGATGTTTTAAACTCAGCCAGCATTTGTTTCCAACGTTGAAGTAATAAATCTTGGCTATCCATCCACTGATCTATTTGACTATCAACATCACTCTCATCACCTTCAAAGCTATTTAAAACCACTTCAGATAACGTACGTTGCTGCCAATCAAGCTCCTCACGGTAAGATGAACGAGCAAGTGCTTGCCAATGATTTGCTACTGGTTGCTTAGTTATTTGCTCTAAGAACCAATGCAGACCCATTCTTGCGCCTAGTTTAAAGTAAGTATTCGATACCATCGAAATACTCTTACCTGAATTATTAGCAACTTCAGCTAAATCCATCACAGAGAATAAGCTTGATAATGAAACAATACGCTTAGCTATATCTGCAGGAACGCCGGCATCAATTAACTTATTGGCTTCAATTACAATGCGGTCATTTTCTTTTTCAATCATGTATGTATTTAAGTTATCACTTAAATCTTTAAATGTTGGCGCAAAGAATTCAATTCCTTGTTCAATCGTTTGTGACTTATTACGATGACGTAAGAACCAACGCGTAGTACGGCGAACAGTACGACGAAGTTGGTAAAGCATTTCAGTTTGTACCGCTGCTGGTATTTTATTATCCAGTGCGCTGATAGAAGACCATGTATCACGCATTTCAAATATTTCGCTAGCAATTGAGTAACACATTGCAATTTCAGCTTCGTTTGCACCGGTTTCTTCATGCATACGTACCATGAAGTTTAAACCCATATCATTAACGATACTGTTAGCAAGTTTAGTTGCAATAATTTCTTTACGAAGTGGATGGTTGTTCATCGCATCGTTAAACTTCTCACGAAGAGGACGTGGGAATGACTTCACAAGTAATTGGCGATAGTAAGGGTTTTCAGTAATTTCATCACTTACTAAAGACTCTTTTAATACCATTTTTGCGTAAGACACTAGCACTGAAAGCTCAGGGCGAGTTAAGTCCTTACCAGCGGCTGCACGTTCTGCCAATTCTTCATCACTTGGAATGAACTCAATAGCACGGTTTAACTTGCCATCTTTTTCAAGTGCATGAATAAAGCGAATCTTTTCTTTAAGCGTTGAAGTACCTTTAGACTGCGTAATTGAAATAGTATGTGTTTGACGATAACAATCTTTTAATACTAACTCAGATACCTCGTCTGTCATTGAGTAAAGTAGCTCATCACGTTGTTTACGTGTTAAGTCACCTTCAGCAACCAAGCCATTAAGTAAAATCTTAATGTTAACTTCGTTATCTGAACAAGCAACGCCCCCTACGTTATCAATAAAGTCTGTATTAACACGACCACCCTTAGCTGCAAATTCAACACGACCTAATTGAGTTGCTCCTAAGTTACCGCCCTCACCAATTATTTTAGCGCCTAAATCTCTACCATTGATACGTAGTGCATCGTTTGCACGATCCCCTACATCTGCATCAGTTTCTTTAGAGTTTTTAATGTATGTACCAATACCGCCATTCCACAGTAAATCGAACTCCATCATCAATGAAGCTTTCATTAACTCATTTGGGGTCATACTTGCTTTTTTAGTGCCCAACATTTTTTTCATTTCTGGGCTAAGCGTAATTGATTTAGCAGCACGAGAGAAAACACCACCACCGGCAGAAATTAACTCTTTGTTGTAATCTTCCCAAGATGAACGCGGCATGTTAAATAAACGTTCGCGCTCTGGATAAGAAGTAGCAGCATCTGGGTTCGGATCAACAAAAATGTGCATATGGTTAAAGGCAACTTGTAAACGAATATGCTTAGATAACAACATGCCATTACCAAATACGTCACCCGCCATGTCGCCAATAGCTACCACTGTAAAGTCAGTCGTTTGACAATCGATATCCATTTCACGGAAATGTCGTTTAACTGACTCCCATGCGCCTTTAGCTGTAATACCCATTTTCTTGTGATCGTAACCAACCGAGCCACCTGAAGCAAATGCATCGCCAAGCCAGAAATTGTATTCATTAGCTATGCCATTTGCGATATCAGAGAAAGTAGCAGTTCCTTTATCGGCTGCAACCACTAAGTAAGCATCATCTTCATCGTGGCGAACAACATCACGAGCTGGCACTATTTCACCGCGTTCAATGTTATCTGTAATATCCAAAAGACCACGGATAAAGATTTTATAACACTCTTGGCCTTCTTTAATAAACGCTTCACGCTCACTAGGTAATTGCTTACATACAAAGCCACCTTTAGAACCAACAGGTACAATTACTGTATTTTTAACTTGTTGCGCTTTAACTAAGCCAAGTACTTCAGTACGGAAGTCTTCACGACGGTCAGACCAACGCAAGCCACCACGCGCTACTTTACCGTAACGTAAATGCACACCTTCTACGCGCGGAGAATAAACAAAAATCTCAAACGCTGGAAGAGGAAGCGGTACATCAGGAATTAAGCTTGGTTGTATTTTAAATGATACATACGACTTAAACTGACCTGCATCATCTTTTTGGAAATAGTTAGTACGAAGCGTTGCAACAATCATATCGACGTATAAACGAATAATACGGTCGTCATCTAGGTTTGCTACATTTTCAAGCTCTAAATAGATTTGTGTGCTTAGCTTCTCAAGTGTTTTGGCACTTGCTGGGCTCTTAATTGAGAACTTTTTAGCAAATAAATTAACAATTTGCGCAGCAATATTTGGATAGTTAGCAAATGTGCTTTCAATGTAAGTCTGAGAGAACGTAACACCGATTTGACGCATATACTTAGCATAAGCACGTAAAATAGAGGCTTCTCGGCCAGTTAGACCACCCATTAATACTAAACGGTTAAAACCATCGTTTTCAAGGCGGTTGCCCCAAACATTTGTTAATGCAGCGCGAAAACGTGCTGAAATCTTATCAAAATCAGCCATCCCTTTGCTATCAATAAGCATCGAGAAGTCCATGATCCAATTAATACGACCATCGCTTGTTTTAACTGAATAAGGCGTTTCGCCCACAACGCGCAGACCAAAGTTTTCAAGCATTGGCATAACATCAGATAAGTGAATTGGTTCGTCTTTATGAAATAAGCTTAATCGTACAATATTGCTATTAGCTTCTTCTTGAGGACGGTAGAAAAGCATTTCTAGTTTGTTTTCATCACTAAGTAATTCTAACTTTTCGATATCAACAACCGCAGCACTTGGAAGCACTTCATCTTTGTATGAGCGTGCAAACGCATTACAGTATTTACGATTTAAATCGTTACCACGTGCTTCGCCCGCAGATTCTAAAAGTGCAGATTGAAGTTTATCTTCCCACGTACGTGCAGCTTCTACTAAATTGTTTTCGATATCTTTCACGTTATATTCGATCTTGTTGTCGGTCACACGAACGGTGTAATGAGTACGCGCAAGTGTTGACTCAGAGAAATAAGTAGTAAATTCGACTTTATCGTCAGAATTAAATGCATTGGCTAATATATCTTGCGTTTCACGACGAAGTGCCGTGTTATAGCGCTCGCGAGGTACATAAACCATGCAAGATAAGAAGCGACCATACGCATCTTTACGTACAAATAAGCGACACATATCGCGCTCTTGTACTTGTAACACACCCATAGCAACTTCAAGTAGCTCACTTTCGCGCGCTTGAACAAGCTCATCACGTGGGTAGGTTTCTAAAATATTTAAAACAGCTTTGTAAGCATGCGTGCCTTTAGCAAAATCACACATTTCCATGATGCGATTAATTTTACTTTTTAATACTGGCACATCAGTAGCACTGTTATTGTAAAAGCTTGATGAGAACAAACCAATAAAGCGGTCTTCACCAATTACATTGCCTTCGTCGTCAAAACGCTTAATACCTACATAATCAATGTAGGCTGGACGGTGAACGCGAGAAACAGAGTTAGTTTTTGTTAGGATCAGTAGGTTGCTACTACGTGCTTCTTGGCGAGCAACCTCTGGTAATTCTGATAGTAATCGTGTGTGTTCTTCAGTAGAGTTTTTCATCAAGCCAAGGCTTGATTCCATTTTACCTTTTAATTGGTAATCACCTTGAACTGGGCTTAGCTCATATTCACGGTAACCCATTAGGGTAAAGTTATCTTTAGCTAACCAATCTAAAAACTCAGTTGTTTCTGAAACTTCTTCTTTCGTTTTATTATGATGACGCTTGGGTAACTCTTTAGTTACTGCCATCAATTTTTTACGGATTGGCTGCCAATCATCAACAGCAACCGACACATCAACAAGAACTGATTCTAACTCTTTTTTGAAAGACTCAATCACAGAAGAATCTGTTTGACGGTCGATTTCAATAAAGAATACTGTTTTAGTAGATGAAGATTCTTGTTCTGCTTTTAAATTTGATAAACCAGAAATTTTAGCGTTTTCATCGCGCTTAATTTTTAATGGGCAGTGAAGTAATAAGTGAGAGGCGATATTTTCACGTGTCATGGCCATACGTACAGAATCAACTAAAAACGGCATGTCTTTAGTAATAATTTCTACAATTGTATGCGATGACTGCCAGCCATCTTTTGCCACTTCAGGGTTGAAAACGCGAATAACAGCGTCGTCGGTAGTATTTTTTTCTAGCGAGTTCCAAAGGCTTAATGCTGCGCCGTATAGGTCACTATCGTTGCGGTTTGCCAAATCCTCTTTAGACATATTGCTGTACAAGGCTTTGGCGAATTTCTCAACGAGTAACACATTATCAGCGCGAACTTTTTTCTGGATCAGCTTACAGACATTATCTAGGATAACCGAGGCTTGGCCTTCATTTCGTGTCATTGTATGTTCCTTAATCTATTACTGCTCAGGAGCAGGAATTTGTACAGCTATTCATTAGCGTGGAGTCAATTAAATTCTAACCCTTTTACAGCTAATAAACAGCCTTTTCGATGAAAACATTTTAAGCATTTCAGCTATTTGGTCATCTATTCACAAATTGTAGATATAAATGGCCTTTACAGGCCATTTAGGAGCAAAATTATTCACATTATTTTTTCTGGTCAGTCCAGAGAAGACTACCAATAGCAGGTAATAACAACACGGCACCTAACATATTCACTAAAAACATGAAGGTTAACAGTATACCCATATCAACTTGGAATTTAAGATCTGAGAATATCCAGGTACTCACACCAATAGCTAATGTTATACCGGTAAATAGAACCGCACTTCCACGTTCAACAAGCGCATTTCGATAAGCAACACTCAATGGTACATTTTGCTTAAGCTGCCCCATCATCGACGACAGTATATAAATACCATAATCAACCCCAATACCCACACCTAAAGCAATAACTGGTAAAGTAGAAACGGTTAAGCCTATTTCTAATTGCACCATAAGTGCTTGTGCAAGCGTTGATACGATATAAAGCGGTAATACTACGGCAATCGTTGCTTTTACGCTTTTAAAGCTCATTAAGCATAAAATAATAACAGCACCATAAACGTAAAGCATCATTGGTATTTGCGCTTCTGAGACAGACTCATTAGTAGCTGCCATTACGCCAACAGGTCCTGACGCTAATTTAAATGCTAATTTATCAGTGCCCTCTTCTTGTGCAAATTGCTTAACACTCTTAATTACAGTATCGATAGTTTGTGCTTTATGATCATCTAAAAATATAATCACTGGCATAACTGAACAATCACCGTTAAGTAAACCTGTACTCGTTTCAACTCTAGATGTTGACTGTACTAAGCTTGCTGAATTTCGTGGCAAACTTTGCCACTTCAGATTGCCTTCGTTGTAGCCTGCGTTAACCGATTGAGCTACAGAGCTCAAACTTACAGCAGACTGTACACCGGCCACATTCTCTACTTTGTATTGGAAACGGCTTATTCGCTCCATCACACTATGCTCAGTACATGCAGCAGGATATGCTTCTACAATTACCTTTAAGATATCAGACGAGATAGTATATTTATCAGATATTAAGAATGTATCTTGATTATAGCGCGCATCTTGATGCAGAGATGGCGCCCCTGCGTGTAAATCACCTATACGCATTTTATCTGCTTGCCAGTAACCTAAAGCAAATAAAACAAGTGTAAAACCAATAATCATTTTAGCTACTTTAGGATCTGTTGCTTTTACAAGAAGGTCTCGAATTTTATCAAGCATGTTAGGCTTAGTAGCATCACCAGATTGAATATGTACACTGTTCTCAAAGTTCATGTACGAAGCCCAAACTGGTAGTAAAATTAAATTAGTAAATATAATTACTGCCACACCTAAACTCGCTGTAATGGCAAGTTCGCGAATAATACCAATATCGATGGTAAGTAATGTTAAAAAACCGACAGTGTCTGAAAGTAGTGCTATACCACCTGGGACCAATAAAGCCCTAAAACTTGACTGACAGCAAATACGTGTTGTTTTACCTTCACCGACTTTTTTACCAATCGCATTTATCATTTGCACACCATGGCTTACACCAATAGCAAATACTAAAAACGGTACCAAAATAGACATAGGGTCTAGGCCAAAACCTAAACTTGAAAGCAGACCTAATTGCCAAATAACAGCAATGATAGAACACGCGATAGGCAAAATGGTCAGCTTTAAACTGCCACAAAATAGCCAAACCATAATAAAGGTAAAGGCGATAGCAATGGCAAAAAATACGACCACCCCTTTAGCGCCTTCTGCTATATCACCGGCCATTTTTGCAAAGCCAATAATATGGATGCTTACTTTTTCTGTACTTAGAGGCTCTCTTAAATCACTTTCTAGCTTTTGCGCAAAAGCTAATGTGTCTAACTTTTGTTGTGTTTGTGGATCTGTTTCTAAAAGTTGAGCTGTTACCATTGCGCACGAGTAATCGCTGGCAATCATACGTCCTACAACTTTTGCTTTTTCGATATTTTCTTTTACAACACCTAAGCCACGTTTGTCAGCTTTAAAATTAGCAGGAATAATAGGACCGCCTGCAAAGCCATCCTCGACTACTTCAACAAAACGAGCACTGGGTGAAAATATAGAGTTAACTAATGGACGATTTACACCTGGAATAAAATAAAGCTGATCGTGGACCGCTTTTAACTGAGTAAAGAATTCTGGATTAAATATATCACCGCTGTCATCACACACTGAAATCAAAATACTGTTTGCACCACCAAACTGTTTTTCATGCTTAGTGTATACTTTCATATAGTCGTGATTTAACGGGATGTTTTTATTAAACGAGGCATCTAATTGAATTTGAGTTGCTTTGAATACAAGTAAACACGTTATAAGCGCAAAACTTATAAGCATAATTAAGCGATGTCTAAAAATCGCCTTTTCAATAAAATCGAGTAACTTATGCATTAAGGGGTTAACTCCTTCACTTTAATGCCATCTTCTGTAGCCATGATTAGTTTGTTATTTAAAATCACGCCATCTAAAATTGCTTTACCATCGGCTAACTGCTCATGGGTGAGTAACCCATCTTGAAGATGAAAAATAACGCCACTATTGGCGAGCATGAGCCATTGTTTATTATTGTAATTAATGATGTTGTTGATCGTCGCAGTTTTTACATTTTCGAAATGCTGCCACTGCTGTTCACCATTTTGCTTCGCAAAAACATTGCCACGAAGCCCTGCCACAATTTCTTGTGTGCTATCTGATGCAACCGCAAAAAATGAACCAGGGTAAATTTCCTCTATCCTTTGCCAAGTTTCACCATCATCAATGCTCCTGGCCATTAACCCCATTTCACCAACCAACATTAATCCGTTATCTGTTATTTCGATTCGATTAAAGTGCGGTAAAATTGAAGCTGTTTCTGCTTCATACCCTTCGGGGTCGTTTTCTTTTAAATCGTTTAAATAATCTCTATCATCACTGAATAGTAACGAATCTAAAAAGCGCTTTTGCCAATGTTTGCCACCATCGCTAGTTTGGTAAAACATACCATAAGCGCCCACTGCAAAACCTTTCAAGTCATCTTCAAATAGAATATCTAAACATGGTTTGTCTAATTCTGGTTGTGCTTGTTGTAATTGCCAATTAATACCACCGTCAGTAGTATTTATTATTGTTGCATCGTGGCCACATGCCCAGCCATTATTTTCATCGCTAAAGTCAACAGCTGTTAATAGCACTTGAGTCGGTACAAGTTCAGCTTGTTGCCATTTATTACCTGTTTCACTTTTAATAACAGTACCATGTTTGCCTACTGCAATTAGCCCGTTACCTGTGTTTGTTATATCAGTAAGTAGGGTTTTATCTGCATTAATTGCACTGATTGCGTTTTCAGGAACATCCTGGGCAACACCCGCACCGCTTATGATCAGGCTGGCATATACTAAATACTTCATAATTTTAATCGCCTTGAACGAGAGAATTGTTTGTCTTTATATACTGAGGAAAGCGTTGCGCGATTTGGTATAAGACAAACGCGATGTGAAAGGAAAAGGCACTTAACATAAGTTAAGTGCCTTACTTCTAACTATCTACCTGCGCGACGTAATGCGCTTGACGTAAATTCGTTATCATTAAACGATTGTGAAAAATCGTACATTTTTTCTTGGTTATCTAAACCAATTGCTAAATAACGACGTGAATTTAAATCATGATAAACTTCAAGCGTACTCCACTGAGTAGGTACTTCGTAATAGTTAAGGCCATAAGCCATTGCTACACGGTAAAGTTGGTCGCGGTTATCATAAATATCCGTAACCTGTACTTGCCAGCTATCTTCATCAATGTAAAACACACGTTTTTTATAGATATGGCGTGTATCGTCTTTTAAGTTAGCTTCAACAACCCAAACACGGTGTTTTTCGTAACGTGTATGTTCTGGATTGATATGACCAGGCATTAAAATATCATCGTACTCTAGCTTATCACTATGAAGTTTATAGCTGTTGTAAGGTATATATAACTCTTGCTTACCTTTTAGCGTCCAATTGTAACGATTTGGCGAGCCATTAAACATATCAAAGTCATCGGTAGTGCGCAGGCTATCGGCTGCTGTGCCTGGTGCATCATATGCAACATTAGGTGCACGACGAACGCGACGTTGTCCCGAGTTATAAGTCCATGCTTGGCGCGGCGTTAATATTTGGTCCATCGTTTCATGAACTAATAACGCAGTACCCGCTAAACGCGCAGGCTCTGTAACGCTCTGTTTAAACTTAAACAAAATATTTGAGTCTTGAAGCTCCGCAGGTGTTGCACTAGGGTCTGAGTATTTAACTAATAACTGCTCATCAAAACCAACATAGTTATAAGAACCAGATGCAGTCGGTGCGGCTTGACCACCAAAACGCTCAATAGATTGGCCACGGTAACGTAATAAGTGATTCCAAATTGCCTCTAAACCAGTTTTAGGAATAGGGAAAGGAATGCCAATCGCTGTATTTTTAATACCATTACCGCCTTCAATTAATTCAGCAGTAGGTGCAAACTTTTTAGTCGCGTCATAAACAAACTGAGGGTACGAAGCTGAGCGGCGTGTTTCATACACTGGCATTTTAAATGTGTCCGGGTATGCTTCAAATAAAGCAATTTGACCCGGGCTTAGATTGGCTTTGTACTTTTCAATATTACTTTTATCGATAGTAAAAAGTACTTTATCAGCTGTAAATGGGTCAAGGTGATGCATACCAGCTTCATAACCTGCAGGAGCTGCTGTAATGCCGTTATTCCAAGCTGGAATAGAACCATCAGCATTAGCTGCTTTTTCTGCACCCATTGGCGTTAAGTTTTGACCTAATTGAGCAACTTCATCAGCGCTTAATTTAGCTAAAGCTGCGCTACTTGCAAACAAGCTACAAAATGCTGTAGCGATGAGGGTAGGTTTTTTAATCATAGTAATGTTACCCCTAAATAGAATATTTTAAGTTAAAAGAAACGTAATCGCGATCCGAGAAAGTATTAATATCGCCGCCGCCCCAAAACGAGTTATAGCTCACATCAAGTGACCACGCATTTTGGTAGTTAAAGTTCATGGTTGCACCTAAAGATTTACGATCTTCGATAAATAAGAACATAGGATCTGGTGTATTACCATTTACGTCATGAGAAAATACAAAACGTGGCGAGAAGTTAATACCGTTATATAGGTTAAAGTAATCACCTTTAGCAATTAAGCGATACCCCCAAGAAGACGCAGTAGCAAATGATTTTTCTTCAGCGCCATTTGATAAACCAAGTTGCAATGTTGAGTAATCAGTTGTACCAGGGCCTGTAATTGTTCCACTGCGGCCAGTACCCGAAACATTTAAACGCATCTCATCGTATTCTGGCATATTATGAATTTTTACCGCACCCACTTCACCAACAACAGCCCAACTATCTGCACCTAAAGAAGGGCCAAATAAGTGAGTAGCAGTAAATTGAATTTGTGACGTATCACGTTCAATATAGCCTTGAGCAACTTCACCCGCAGCAACAGAACTAATATCATCGCCAAAACTCATTTGCGAAATACCTGCAAAATCTGGACGAAGACCTGCAAGCGCTAACTGCTCAGGCATAGCTGTGTACAGTAGCTCTACGTCATCAATTTGCAGAGGCTCATCTTGACGAAACGCAAATTCACCTGCAAAGGCTGTTTCACCAATAGTTGTGTTAAAACTTAAACCATATAGTTTAATATCTTCAGGGTAGTCATTTTCAGCTTTTGAAAAAGCGGTTAAATCAGCAACATTATCTGACGTAATTTCTGTTGTCATGATCATTGCTAAATCTTGTGCAATTGCTGCCTGCGAAAAGTTTGATACACGACCAGAGATAAGCGGGCGACGACTGTGATAATTCACATGGTATAATGCAATCTCAGTATCATTAAACTCAGGTAAAAATATACCTAAACGTAAACCGTATTGGCCACCATCTTCAGGCTCATTTTTACCATTATCCCCTTTGCCTTTAAGCGCAACCTTAGTTGGATAAGCAAGATACATCTGGGCTAATAAAGCACTCCCTTCAGCACTTGAAGGATCAATACCTTGAGCAGCGGCTGCTAATGCAAAATCGGATGTTAGGTTATTCAAACTATCAGTTAAAAAAGCAACATCAATATCAGGATTAGACGTAAAGCCTAATTGAACATTCTGCTGATAACCATTTTCTGCTGCAAAGTCATTAGTAGAAAAGTATGTACCTGCTGCTGGTAAACGCGTTTCCTGCCATTGGTATTGGTAGAAACCTTCAAGCGTAATGTTCTCAGTAATACCAAGCGATGCCCAAAGCATACCTATTGGTATAAATGCTTCTTTTAACTCAGCGCCTGGAGCTTTTAACCTATCTATATCAACTGGGTTTACATTAATACCATGAGATATAAGCGTACTTTCACCCCAGTTAACTACTTGCTGGCCTAAACGGACAGATAAAGGGTTATTACCATCATTTAAATCAAAATCGGCCCATACAAACGCATCTAATAAACGTATGTCGGCACAGCTTTGTGCTTTAGTGTCTTTATCATCACATGGATCAACACCTTGCCCTGATGTAGGGTTTGAATAAGCGTGGTAGCCATCCATTAAAGCAAAGTCGTAAAAATACATGAAGCGAGTGAACAAACCATAGTTATCTTTATTTATTGAAAGGTCGTGTGTTCCCTTCAATAGTTTTGAGAATGAGTCACCACTATCAAAATTTAAATTACCAGCATCACCGTTATTTGAATAAGACCCTGGTTGAGCCCATACATCTTGAGATGAATAGATAGTGTTACTTAGCGCAGGATTGTATCCTGTCCAATCAAATGCTGGATTATTACTTTTACCAATTAGGTTAAAGTCTCTATCCTCTACGCGAACACTTTGCCCATATGAAAAAGTTGAATCGAAGGTAATATCAAAACCTCCAGCTTCAAATGTTACAGCTTGAGTACTTGCTGCAGATAAACCTAAACTAGCGGCTGCTAAACCTATAGCGATTCTATTTTTAACAAAAAGCGATCTTCTTATCATTTTGGTTCCCCCCTGTCGCGGGTCATTTTGTGTGATCAAGTTATTGTTTTTAGTGTAATCATAACGATAGAAGCGAATCAGTGAAATTACAAATACTCGCTCAAATCAGTCATATACTTTTTATTCTGGTTAACGCTTACGTATTGGTAAGACGTCGTACCAGATAATTTATACACGTTATTTAACAATAGGACAAATTGAAATTAACAAAAATACAATATTTTTATGGTTTTATAACATAAAAACAGGGAGCTAAGCCACTTGTTCAATACGAATGAATTTATTTTCGGGGGTTAATAACATTCTAAAACGCCCTCTTATACCTAGGCTGGTAATAAAAGGTCTTAAATGATTAGCAGAAAAACGTACTGTTTTCCCGCCATCTTCTACAACTTGTAATGAGCTAAAACGGCCATGGTAGTAATCCATGCACTCGTTATAGCTCAATCTTAGGCTAAAATAATACTCAATCATTTATGCGAGCGCTTTTTCAACCTTTTCATACAAGTCAGCACTTAGGCCATCGAGGTTGGCTAAACGCTGTAATTGCAATTTCATTGCGTGTGAACGTACATCATCGTAACGCTTCCACGACATAAATGGTGTAAGCATACGAGACGCATTTTGTGGATTAATTGCATTAAGTTTTAT
Organism: Pseudoalteromonas sp. AS71; assembly: GCF_038900275.1. Taxonomy (NCBI): domain Bacteria; kingdom Pseudomonadati; phylum Pseudomonadota; class Gammaproteobacteria; order Alteromonadales; family Pseudoalteromonadaceae; genus Pseudoalteromonas; species Pseudoalteromonas sp. AS71. Next base: position 177,103 of record NZ_JBBMQZ010000008.1, read on the forward strand.
TAATAAATCACCTAATAACGCATAGCCTTGAGCATCTGATCGATGAAATTGCGCTGTATTAAAGTGGCTAAAACTTCCTACAAGTGCACGTACACGGTTAGGATTTGAAAAGTCAAAACACGGGTGTTCATAAAGTGCTTTAATATTTTCTATCGCATTACTGCCTGATTGCATAGCTTGCAGTGCAAACCACTTATCCATGACTAAAACATCATGACGCCACTGACTATCAAAATGACTCAAAAGCGCTTGTCGAACAGGGTGTGAAGCTTTTACCACTGCGCTTAGGGCGCCAAGTACATTAGTCATATTAGTCGAACTTGCAGCCTCCTTAATAAAGGTTACAGCCTCAGGTTTTTGTGTTCTAGCAAGGTAGTGCAAGCATATTTGTTTTAAAGCACGATTCGCAACGGAGGTTGCACTTACACTGCCATCATCTTCAAGAGATTCGTAACAACTAAGTAATTCATCAGCAAGTTCATCAGCAATTTGTTGCTCAAACTTTTCTGTTATTTCGATAATCTCATCAACAGGTATTACATCAAATTCAGCAGCTAACGTGTCAAAACTTGGCAATTTAAACAGCTCTGCAATTAAAGCTAAATCGCCCTCCTTGGTGTTTATAAGCACACGTAGCGCATTTATAATTTCGCTACTTAATACGCTATTCGTTGCATCGGTGATTTGAGATTTAATCGCCTTAATGAATAGCTGCTGTTGTGCATCCCAACGTGAAAAATCACTGCGCGCAAAACGCATAATATGCAATAGTTCTGGCTCTGTTGTTTGCTGATTTAAAATACAAGGAGCAGAAAAGTCTTCGAGTAAAACCGCAACAGGCTTTTCTAAAATATTGTCAAAGCTAAATGTTTGAATCGTATTTGTTACATCAAGTACATGATCTAGCTTTTTACCTTTATATTGCAGAGCAATACTCTGCCCATTGGCATCAAGTAGTTCAATAGCAAAAGGTATATGAAGCGGTGTATTCTCTGGCTGATTAGCCGGCGCTGTTTGCTCGATTGTCAAAGTGTATGTATTTGAGCTGCTATCAAATTTTTGAATTGCATTTAAACGCGGTGTACCTGATTGGCTGTACCATTGTTTAAATTGCTCTAAATTAACGCCTGATGCATCGCTCATCGCACTAACAAAGTCATCACATGTAACTGCTTGCCCATCATGGCGCTCAAAGTAAAGTGTCATACCTTTTTGGAAGTTCGTTTCACCCAACAATGTGTGCATCATACGGATAACTTCAGCACCTTTATCGTATACAGTAACTGTATAAAAGTTATTCATTTCAATAACTTTCTCTGGGCGAATTGGATGAGCCATAGGGCCTGCATCTTCACTAAACTGATGCGTACGCATTACTTTAACCGCATCAATTCGGTTAAGTGCACGAGAGCCTAAATCACTGCTAAATTCTTGATCCCTAAAAACCGTTAAACCTTCTTTTAACGATAACTGAAACCAATCTCTACACGTAACTCGGTTACCAGTCCAGTTATGAAAATACTCATGCCCTACAATAGATTCAATCGTATGGTAGTCTTTATCTGTGGCTGTTTCTTGATTAGCTAATACGCATTTACTATTGAAAACGTTCAACCCTTTATTTTCCATCGCGCCCATGTTGAAAAAATCGACGGCTACAATCATATAAATATCAAGGTCATACTCTAAATTAAAGCGCTCTTCATCCCACTGCATTGCTTTTTTAAGTGAAGCAATAGCATGGGGTGTTTTAGATAAATTACCTTTATCAACAAACAATGCTAACTCTACATCCCTGCCGCTTTTAGTTGTGTACGTGTCTTTTAAAACATCAAAATCGCCCGCTACAAGTGCAAATAAATAGCTCGGCTTTTTAAATGGGTCTTGCCATTTTACAAAATGACGACCATCTTGTGTTTCACCACTGTCTACTTGATTACCATTAGAAAGAAGTTGCAGATATTTTTTATCGGCAATGATAGTTACATCAAACGTGGCAAGTACATCAGGACGATCCATGTAATAGGTGATTTTTCTAAAACCCTGCGCTTCACACTGTGTACAATACGCACCGCCAGATAAATACAAACCCTCTAGAGAAGTATTTGTCTCAGGTGATATCTCGGTCACAATACTTAATTGGCAACTATCCGGTAAATTATTAATTATTAGCTGCTCACCAATAATTTCATAATCAGTTATATCGACCGTATCAACAGATAAAGAAAGTAAGCGTAAATCAATACCATCAAGTACTAAAGGTGCTTTTTTATCACCAACCCGCGTTAGTGTTAGCAAAGAGCTTACTTTGGTTGATAATGGCTGTAAGTCAAAGGTTAGCTCTGTGTGGTCAATTAAAAAATCAGGAGCTTTATAGTCTTTAAGATATTGTGCTTGAGGTTTACTTGATTCAGTCATAGATACTCCAAAACAGCTCCTTTTCAGTTAAAAGGAGCTGTTTAAAATTAGGCGGATTGTTTTGGCTTAATACGTAAAATTTTAATGCCTAAGTAGGCATAAACAACCGCTAAAACAGGGTTAATTAAGTTAAAGAAAGCGTAAAGTGCATAATCAAAAGGGTTTATTAGTAAAACGCTTTGCATATATGCGCCACACGTGTTCCATGGAATTAGAGGGCTGGTAATTGTACCCCCATCTTCCAATGTACGAGATAAGTTAACAGGCTTCAAACCACGTTTTTCATATTCATCTTTAAACATACGACCAGGTACTACAATTGCAATATATTGATCGGCCGCTATCACGTTAGTACCAATACACGTTGCTATTGTTGCCGCAATTAACGAACCCGTACTTTTAGCTATTTTAAGTATGCTTTTAACAAAAATATCCAAAAGGCCTGTTTTTTCCATAATTGCACCAAACATCAGTGCAGTCATAATAAGCCATGTGGTTGTAAGCATTCCGGACATACCGCCACCACTAAGTAGAGAGTCCATTTTGTCATCGCCTGTACTTATGCTAAAACCATCAAAAAACGTCGTCCAAACAAGCTTAAAGTAGCCAACTAGCTGTCCTTGAGAAACATCAATTTGGCTAGCAATTAAATCAGATTGAAACAACATGGCCCAAACAGCGCCTACAACAGCACCGATAGAGATAGCAGGAAAGGCCGGCATTTTTTTAATCGCTAAAACTAAAAGTACAATTAGCGGGATTAGCATTTCAAAACCAATATTAAAGTTTTGCTGTAAAATAGCCGTTATTTCATCAATACGCCCCGCTTCGCTTGAAGCAGTTGCGTTAAAGCCCATGAATATAAATATAATCAGTGCAATTACAAAACTAGGCACTGTCGTCCACAGCATATGTTGAATATGCTCAAACAAATCTGCGCCTACAACTGCTGGCGCTAAGTTAGTTGTTTCTGACAGCGGGCTTAGCTTATCACCAAAGTACGCGCCAGATATAACAGCGCCTGCTGTAACTGTTTGCTCAAGTCCAAGACCCGTTGCAACTCCTAATAAAGCAACACCTATTGTAGCGGCAGTAGTCCAAGAGCTACCAATGCTCATAGCTACAATGCCACAAATTAAACAACTCGCTGCGTAAAACCAACTTGGGTTTATAACTTGCAAGCCATAATAAATTAAAGTTGGCACTGTTCCAGAAAGTAGCCAAGTGCCAATTAACGCACCTACCATAAGTAAAATTAGGATAGCACCAAGCGAAAGCGTTATACCTTCAATCATAGCTTGTTCTAACTTTTTCCATGTATAACCGTTTTTAAGCCCAATTAAAGCCGCTGCAAAAGTAGCAAATAAAAGCGCAATTTGGTTGGGCCCTGATGAAGAGTTATCACCAAATAAGTAAACTGCAGCACCTAACAAACAAATTAATACAGAGATAGGAATTAACGCATCAAAAAACGAGGCGGGCTTGATTGGTTTGTCATCCAATAGCTTCAAAGTAGAGACTCCTAGACACACTTACTGTGTGTTTAATTATTATTTTTAGCACGTTAAGCGCATTAACTGAGCGTCATTAATCTAGCTCAAATTTATGTAATCAAAGATTATAACAATTTAGTAAATTTTAGGTAGTAAAAAAGGCGCTAAAGCGCCTTTTTTATAGAGGTAAAACCAGTTATTACTTCTTAGCTATACGACCATAATTAATATAGTCTTGAGTAATTAATGCAGCTTCTTCTAAAAATGGGTCAAGCTCTTCAATTACTTCTGGTAAATCGTCTAAGTTTTCTACCGGGTCTTTACCTAAACGCTTAAGACGTTCGTTAGTACGTACAAGTGCACGTGCTTCACCTTCATCTTTTTCTTTAATACGCGTAGCTTCAACTAAAGAGATAGTTTTACGGTCTTTCTCTTCGTTGTATAAGATAATGTCATTAAATACATAACCAAATTCTGGTTCTGATTTAATTCGTACTTCGTGTTGCTTCTCAAGGTAGGTAATAATAGGTGTTAAATTACCTAACTTTTTGTATTTCGCTTTAACAATGCTATCCCAAGGAAGTGCATTATCTTGCTTACTTTCGCCCCACTCTGCAGGATCGATTGCTGATGGAAACGAAATGTCAGGGATCACACCTTTATGCTGTGTACTCCCCCCGTTAATGCGATAAAACTTAGCAATAGTATACTGTACACTACCTAGCGCATTATCGTATAGGTCATAAGCGCGGCCTAAGCCTTTGTGCTGCTGTACAGTACCTTTACCAAATGTTTGCTCGCCAATAATAACCGCACGACCGTAATCTTGCATTGCTGCTGCAAATATTTCAGAAGCAGAGGCACTGTAGCGGTCAACTAAAACAGTTAAAGGGCCATCGTAATAAGTTATACCATCGCGATCTTTTTGCTCTTCTATACGGTTATTTAAGGTATGAATTTGAACAACTGGACCTTGGTCAAAAAACAAACCTGACAATTGAGTCGCTTCATATAAAGAACCACCACCATTTTGGCGTAGGTCGATAATAATGCCATCAACTTTTTCTTCTTTAAGCTTAGCCAGTTCAACTTTTACATCTTTAGAAAGATTATTGTAAAAGCCAGGAATTTCAATCACTCCAACTTTACTTGTTAAGTCAGAGTATTTGGCTTCAAATACTTCTGATTTAGCCGCTCTATCTTCAAGTCGAATTTTATCACGAGTGATTTCAACAACTTTAGGTGCACCGTGAGCGTCAACACCTTTTAAGTACTGTAGACGTACTTTAGTCCCTTTAGGGCCTTTAATTAAATCAACTACGTCATCTAAACGCCAGCCAATTACATCTACAAATTCTTCGCCATCTTGGGCAACGCCGATAATGCGATCATCAGCTTTAATTTGATCTGTTTTATCTGCAGGGCCTCCTGGCACTAAGCTGCGAATAACAGTGTAGTCTTCATCAGGGCTTAGCACGGCACCAATGCCTTCAAGCTCTAAGTCCATATCCATTTTGAATTGCTCTGCACGACGTGGCGATAAGTAAGACGTATGCGCCTCAATACTGCGTGCTAGCGAATTCATAACAATTTGAAAAGCATCTTCTGAATTAGATTGTACTAAACGTTTTTCTGCATTTTTATAACGTTTGGTCAGAACTTCTTTAATGCCTTCCCAATCTTTACCCGTCATTTTCAAACGCAGTGCATCGTACTTTACACGCTCACGCCAAATTTCATCAAGCTCAGCTTGTGACACAGGCCATGCTGAATCTTCACGGTCATAAAAGTATTCATCTTCTTTATCAAACGTCATTTCTTTTTCAAGTAAAGTAAGTGAATACTCGTAACGTTCAAAACGGCGTTTAAGACTTAAGTTAAAAATATCAAACGTAAATTCTAATTTACCGGTAGTAATCGCGTTGTCAAAGTCATCACGATATTGCTCAAAAGAGGCGATATCGCTGGCTAAGAAAACGCTTTTATTAAAATCAAGGGATTCGATATAACGATCATACACTTTACTAGAAAGCTCATCGTTAAATCGAACCGGTGTATAGTGTGAACGAGCAAATAAGCTAGCCACTCGTTTGCTAGCAGTACCATGTTGACTCTCTTGCTTAAGCTGGGGTAAATCGTCAATTGTAACGGCTTCAACAGCAGCAAATAATGAACCTGAAAACAGGGCAGCAACTAACGGAATGAGCGTAAACTTTTTACTCATACACAACTCCTTAATTTATTTACAACTTAAACAATATATAAGCTGTCAGCTTTGGTTTTAACTTGCATGCCTGTAACTAATTCAACATGAACATCATCTTTGTTCACTTCAGTGATTACTGCGTTTACAAGTGCTTGGCCAAGTTTAACCTTAACCTTATTATTAACCTTGACCTCAGTTGCTGGTAAAGGTTCAATTTTTCCTGAACGTTTAGCCGGCGCTGCTTTAGCAGGTTTGTTAGCTGCAGGTGCGTTTTTATCGCCTGCTTTACTAGCATGAGCTGGTTTTTTCTTGAAAGATTTAGAATCAGAATCTTGGCGTGGACGCTGTTGTTTTTTGCGTTTTGCCATTTTAGCACGGCTTTCTTCCAATGCTTTTTGTGCATGGTCGATATGCTCTTGCTCAACTTTTTCACCTTGATTACCATCAAGGTCAATACGAAACTCTGACTTAGTCACAGCTTCTAAATAACGCCAATTAGACGTGTATTTTCTAAGCGCTTGACGAACTTGAGTCTTACTTACTTTTTCAGACCCTTCAATACGCTCAGCAATATCTTTAAAAATACCTACTTTAAGCGGCTTGATGCCATCTTTTTGTTTAAAACATTGTGGGAATTCTTGATATAAAAATTCCAACACTTCATTAATATCTTTTAGCTTGTTTGTGGTTTCCATTTTAGAACCTATTTTTCACATCTTTTCATCAAGGGACGAATCGACGTAGTGTGTTACCCAGTCGACCAACTCTTCGAAATCGGCTTCTATTACAGCCATATCACCCCGAAGGTGTTCCCAAATACCATTAATTGTTTCATCAATAAATTCACATTCTGAATCATCTGGAAGACGATCCCATGCAATATGAATTAAATCATTGAGCGTTTCCGCTACATGCTCTTCTTCGCCTTCCCAATCGCCAACATCTTGCACAGCAAATAGGTAGTCTTGAACATTTAGCAAATCTTTCATTACAGGCTCGCCTCTAAGCATTTCACTAATGCTTCAAGGCCAACTTTATCATCAGCATCAAATCGGCCAATACTTGGACTATCAATGTCTAGTACTGCGAATACTTTACCATGTTTCATGATAGGTACAACCACTTCAGAATTAGACGCTGCATCGCAGGCTATATGCCCGTCAAAAGCGTGAACATCTTCAATTAATTGTGTTTCTGCGGTTGCCGCAGCTGTTCCACATACCCCTTTCCCAACGGGAATACGGATGCATGCGGGGTTACCTTGAAACGGGCCAAGTACTAATTCAGTAGGAGAATCCATAAAGTAAAAGCCCGCCCAATTTACATCTTCTAAAGAGGTAAATAACAGCGCGCTTATATTTGCCAAATTGGCAATTACATTAGATTCACCAGCTATCAGCGATTCAGTTTGCTTAACTAATGACTGGTAAAAATCGTGCTTTTGCATACCAAACTACTTCTTATTAAACATACAGTAGCTAAAGGTACTCTTTGTCGTGAAAAATTGGAACCTTTTGGAGGTAAAAAAAAGGAAATTGCACCGTTTATCAGCGTGCTTGGTTAATAATGCTGCGATTATTTTTTTACCGATTTACGAAGACCAAATAAAAACAGTCCAGCTGCAAATGCTGACATAACACTATTAATCAAAAATATCTCACCAGTTGATGCACTTAATAAGTAACTGAATATAGCGCCACCTAACAAACCAAGGGTTAATACACCTGAATAATTAACTTTAGAATACTTAAACATAAGTAAATATCCTGGCACGACAAAAGCCGCCATTGTTAAACCTACAATATGCGCATTTGAGATAGCAGTCATCAAAAGTTGAAAAAATACGGATAGGAAATCACCCTGTAGCGTTAGTGCGTAATACAATCCTAACAAGCTGCCAATAATTACCGGGGACAATAATGAAAGCGCGACGCTTTTTGCGAGTTGATGTTTCATCTAATAATCCTTAATACAGAGTATAAATTTTAATGTATTAAGCATGCACCAAGATCTAAAGCTTAGAAATAGAGACTATGGTCGTAATTTATGATGATAAATCGCGCTATTTCTACCCGTAGTTATTTATTTTACAGGCACAAAAAAGCCCGCTAAATTAGCGGGCTATTTTGTTATATGGTGGAGAGATAGGGATTTGAACCCTAGATGGGCTATAAACCCATGCCGGTTTTCAAGACCGGTGCATTCGAC